>NZ_JBGTYN010000017.1:0-117489 GCF_041730275.1 Comamonas sp. SY3
TTGCGAACCGCCCTCTTTCGAGTCTGGCAGCTTTGCAAGGCATCGTGCTGTCGATAGCCGCTATTGTATAGGCGTTTTCCCGGGGCGTCACGCAGTTGGCGAAAATTTCTGATTGAACCGCATCTGCATGACCTACAGATGACGACGCAGGGCCATGGCAGCAGATGCAGCGCCTGCCGGCGCCGATCCCCCTGCAACCGGGCCGCTGTTGGCGCGCACCCGATAATGGCGCCAACATGGCATTGATTACCTTATTAGACGCGCAACTGGCCTTTGGCCACGTTGCCTTACTGGACCACGCAGACTTCGCCCTGGAGTCCCAGGAGCGGGTTGGCCTCATTGGCCGCAATGGCGCAGGCAAGTCCTCGCTGCTGAAGATTCTCGCCGGCATGGAGAAGGCCGATGACGGCCAACTGCAATTGCAGAACGGCTTGCGCATCGCCTATGTGGCCCAGGAACCCAACCTGAACCTGGAACACACGATCTTTGAAGCAGCCTCTGACGGCCTGGCGGAAGTGACTGCCATCCGTGACCGTTACTTTGCCGCCGAAGACGGCGAAGACCTGGATGCCCTGCAGTCCCAGATCGAGGCCTTTGATGCCTGGAACTGGGAGCAGCGCGTGGAAGAAACTCTGCAGCGCCTGCACCTGGACCCACAAGCAGTCGTCGGCAATCTGTCCGGCGGTGTGAAAAAGCGCGTGGCGCTGGCCCAGGCGCTGGTATTGCGCCCCGATGTGCTGTTTCTCGATGAGCCGACCAACCACCTGGATCTGGACTCCATCGCCTGGCTGGAAGACCTGCTCAAGGAGTTCAAGGGCAGCATCATCACTATTACCCACGATCGCTCCTTTCTGGATGCGGTGGCGACCCGCATCGTGGAGCTGGACCGTGGCCAGCTGCGCAGCTACCCCGGCAACTTTGCGCAGTACGTGGTGCAAAAGCAGGAGCAGCTGGCACAAGAGTCGGTGATCAATGCCAAGGCCGATAAATTGCTGGCCCAGGAAGAGATTTGGATCCGCAAGGGTGTCGAAGCCCGCCGCACCCGCAGCCAGAGCCGGATCGAGCGGCTCAAGGTAATGCGCAGCGAACATGCGGCACGCCGCACCGCCCAGGGCAGCGTGAAGATGGACATTGCCTCGGGCGTGGGCAGTGCCTACCAAGGCAAGATCGTGGCGGAGCTGACCGACGTCAGCAAGCGTTTTGGCGACCGGACCATTGTGCGCAACTTCAGCACCACGGTGCTGCGCGGCGACAAGATCGGTCTGCTCGGCCCCAACGGCGCCGGCAAGACCACCTTGCTGAAGATGATTCTGGGCGAGTTGGCTGCAGACAGCGGCACGATCCGCCAGGGCGCCAACCTGCAGGTAGCGTATTTTGACCAGATGCGCGATGCGATCAATCTGGATGCGACCCTGGAGGACTTCATCAGCCCGGGCAGCGAATGGATCGAGATCGGCAACCAGCGCAAGCATGTGAAAAGCTACCTGAGCGATTTCCTGTTCTCGCCCGCACGCGCGCACTCGCCAGTGCGCTCCCTGTCGGGTGGCGAGCGCAACCGCTTGCTGCTGGCCCGCTTGTTTGCCCGCCCGGCCAATGTGCTGGTGCTGGACGAGCCGACCAATGACCTGGACATCGACACCCTGGACCTGCTGGAAGACTTGCTGCAGCAGTACGACGGCACCGTCTTCCTGGTCAGCCATGACCGGACCTTTTTGGACAACGTGGTCACCAGCATCATCGCCGCCGAAGGTGATGGCCATTGGCGCGAGTACGAAGGCTCGGTACAGGACTGGCTGATCCAGTCGCGCCGCTCGCGTGAGATTGCCGAGCAGCGCGACGCTGCCCAGGCCAGCAAGCAAGCCAAGGAGACCAAGGCCGCCGCGCCAGCGCCCGCTGCAGCAGCTGTGCCCAGCGCACAGCCCAAGCGCAAGCTCAGCTACAAGGACCAGCGCGACCTGGATACCTTGCCGGCCCGCATCGCCGAGCTGGAAGCCGAGCAAAAGGATATCCAGGCCAAGCTGGCTGATGGCAGCCTCTACACCAAGGACTACGGCCAGGCGATGCAGTTGCAGCAGCGCGATGCCGCCATTGAAGAGCAGCTGCTCGAAGCCTTGATGCGCTGGGAAGAGCTGGCCAGCTGATCCAGCGCCGCGCTCAGCCCTCTGCGGCTCAGCGCGGCATGGGCTCAGCCTGCGGAAACTCGGCACGCACCTGCTGGTAGACCCGCCAGAAGCTCGGGTCCTGCGTGCAGGCATAGTTGATGCGCATCAAGGTGGATGGCTGGCGGCTCGCATGGAAGAGGCTACCGGGCGCAATCAGGTAGTTTTCATCGAGCATGCGCTGGGCCAGTACCTCGGTATCCATGCCGGTATCCACCCAGCCGAACATGCCTGCGGGCTCGGTGACAAAGCGGCAGCCGGACTCCAGCGCCAGCGGCACGCTGTGCTTGCGCGCCTGCACCAGGCGGCTGCGCATGCGCTCGATATGGCGCCGCAGCTGGCCGTTTTCGATGCACAGCGCCATCGCGCGCTCCATCAGCGCCGGGCTGGTCAAGGTGGACAGCAGCTTGGTGTCCAGCATGCGGTCCACCAGATCCGGTGGCGCCACCATATAGCCGACGCGCCAGTTGGGCGCCAGTATCTTGGCAAAGCCACTCACATAGATGCTGCGCTGGAGGCCATCCAGCACGCTGAGCCGGGTGGCATGCTCGGGTGCGATATGGCTGTAGGTGTCGTCCTCAACAATATAGAAATTGAAGGACTGCGCCAGCTGCAGCACCTGGTGGGCCGCTGCCGGGTGCAGGCTGTAGCTGGTGGGGTTGTGCAGCACGCTGACGCTGACATACAGCTTGGGCGCATGGGTCTCGCAGTAATGGCGCATGACGGCCAGATCCGGGCCATCGGGCCCGCGCGGCACCGGCAGCACCTGCATGCCCAGCGCCGCCAGCCGGGCAAACTCTACCGACCAACCAGGCTCTTCGACCATCACCGCATCGCCCGCCTTCAGCAAGGTGCGGCTGACAATGTCCAGGCCCTGGGTTGCGCCCATCGTGGTCATCACCTGCTTCATCCCCACCGGCAAGCCCAGTTCCTTGAGGCGATCGGCCAGCAGCGCGCGCAGCAGCTCATCGCCCATGGGCGCGCCGTAGCTCCAGTGCATGGCATGCAGCGCGTCCGAACCCACGACCTTGCGCAGCGCCGATTGCAGAAACTGGTTCTGCAGCCATTCGGGCGGGAACATGCCGGCACCCGGCTGCGGATGCGTGGCCTTGTGCATCATGCCGCGAATGAGCGAGGTCGCATTGATGCGGGCCGATGCGGCCGGCAGCGACACCGCGTCCTTCAAGGTCCTGTCCTTGGCCACCGGCGGTGCGGAAGGCATTGTAACCACGGCCTTGGCGACATAGTCGCGCACGTAGAAGCCGCGCTGGCGGCGCGCCTCCACCAAGCCCTGGGCCTGCAGCAAATCATAGGCGGCGACCACGGTATAGGGGCTGACGCTTTGCTGGGCGGCACAGGCCCGCACCGATGGCAGGCGTGCACCGGCTGGTAACAGGCGCGATCGGATGCGTTCTGCAAAGCGCGCCGCCAGTTGCTCGGTCAGGGTATGGGTGGTGTCGCGGGTCAGCATGGCAATAGAGGGGAGATGTACCGGTTTTGGCACCAATACAGTTCATGGTATTGATTTTCTGTCTGTACTGTAACTGTATTGCTATCAAAGCTACATTATTTGAGGCAAGCCTGCCCCCAAGGTCCCGGCTGTCTCCGCTGCAACTGGCCTGCGCCTTCGCTCCGCCGAAAGCTGGCAGCGCCGGTGCATGATGGGCCTCCCCGAAGGCAGTGGACACGATCACCATGACAACGACAATGACCGCCGTAGAGTTCAGCGCATTTCTGGTTCTGGCCACGGCCATGAGCTTTACCCCCGGGCCCAACACGACGATGGCCGCTGCGATGGGCGCGAACTGGGGTCTCAAGTCCGCCATGCGCTTTGTCTGGGGCGTGCCCATGGGCTGGGGCGCGTTGCTGCTGCTGTGCGCCAGCGGCGTGGGTGCGTTGGTGATGGCAGCGCCCGCCCTCAAAGGCGCCATCAAGGCCGTCGGCATTGTGTACCTGGTCTGGCTGGCCTACAAACTCAGCCGCAGCGGCCAACTGGCCGAGACCAAGAACGGCCACCTGCTCGGTTTTTGGCAGGCCGTCGGCTTGCAGTTTGTCAACGTCAAGGCCTGGCTGTTGGCGCTGGCCATTGTCGCGGGCTGGATTGTCGGCTTTCAGGATGCGTTGGCGCGTCTGGCGATTGTGCTGCCGGTGATGCTGTTTTACGCCTTTGCCAGCAACTTTCTGTATGCCTCGGTCGGCGCGCTGCTGCGCAGCTGGCTGGCCCAGGGCCAGCGTCTGCTCTGGTTCAACCGGGCGATGGCGCTGATCCTGGTGCTGACGGCGGTATGGATGGTCAAGGCCTGAGCCTGCAGGTAATAAAGTCTGTGCCGCTGCCCACTAGCCCTCTACTAATTGGACAATCAAAGTCCCACCGGCAGGCCTGTGCGCTGGCCTGCCCCTGCAAAGAACCATGCAGGCCAAAAGCCTGCCGGCAGTGTCCGCCCGCCGTGCCCAACCCCAGACGCCCGGCCACTGCCACCATTCCAACCTGCGGTGGCTCTGCGCTGCATCCACCCCCACCCCGGCCAGGGCGCTGTCGCCCCGGCTGCCTGTCAAAGAGATGAGGAAATGATGACGAACTGGACCTTGGCCAAACGCGCCGCCAGCATGAACCCCTCGGTGATCCGCGAGATCCTGAAAGTGACCGAGAAGCCCGGCATCATCAGCCTGGCCGGTGGCTTGCCCTCCCCCAAGACCTTCCCGATCGCTGCCTTCAAGGAAGCAGCCGACAAGGTACTGCTGCAGGACGGTGCGTCTGCACTGCAATACGCCGCCAGCGAAGGCTATGCGCCATTGCGCGAGTTTGTGGCCAAGCAACTGCCCTGGGACGTCAGCCCCGACCAGGTGCTGATCACCACCGGCTCCCAGCAGGGCCTGGATTTGATGGGCAAGATCCTGCTCGACGAGGGCAGCCGCCTTCTGGTGGAGACGCCGACCTATCTGGGAGCCCTGCAGGCCTTCTCGCCCCAGCAGCCCCGGGTGGTGGGCGTGGACAGCGATGACCATGGCGTGATCCCCGACGACCTGGCGCGCAAGGCGGGCGAGGGCGCGGACAAGGCACGCATGGTCTACCTGCTGCCCAACTTTCAGAACCCCACCGGCCGCAGCATGGACGAGGCCCGCCGCCAGGCTGTGGTGGACCGCCTGGCCACCTTGGGCATCCCATTTCTGGAGGACAACCCCTACGGCGACCTCTGGTACGACCAGGCGCCGCCCGCCCCACTGACGGCCCGCAACCCGGAAGGCGGCGTGTACCTGGGCTCCTTCTCCAAAGTGCTGGCACCGGGCCTGCGCCTGGGCTATGTGGTGGCACCCAAGGCGGTCTATAGCAAGCTGCTGCAGGCCAAACAGGCGGCCGATCTGCACACGCCCACCTTCAACCAGCGCATGGTGGCCGAGGTGGTGCAAAGCGGCTTTCTGGACCAGCATGTGCCCACCATCCGCGCGCTCTACAAAAAGCAGCGCGATGCAATGCTGGCCGCACTGCGCACGCATTTCGCCGACCTGGATGTGCAGTGGACCACGCCCACGGGCGGCATGTTCCTCTGGGTGCGCATGCCTGAAGGCATTGACACCGTTGCCATGCTGCCAGCTGCCGTCGAGCGCAATGTGGCCTATGTGCCCGGCAGCGCCTTCTATGCCAGCCAGCCTGACAACCGCACGATGCGCCTGTCCTATGTGACGGCCTCGGAAGAGCAGATCCATATCGCCATCAAGGCACTGGCCGATACGGTGCGGGCCACGTTGGCCGCCCGGTAAGCCAGCAGGCCACATCGCCAGAGAGCAGGCCCGCAAGGCAGGCTCTCTGGCCACCACACCACCACGCAGCACACACTAAGGAAGACACATGCTGAAAATCTGGGGCCGCATCAGCTCGATCAATGTGCGCAAGGCCGTCTGGGCCGCGCAGGAAGTGGGCATTGCGTTTGAGCGCATAGACACCGGCGGCAAGTTCGGCGGCACGCAGACGCCCGAGTACCTGGCCCGCAACCCCAATGCGATGGTGCCGGTGATCGAAGACGGCGAAGGCGCCATGCAGCTGACCCTGTTCGAATCCAACGTGATCGTGCGCTACCTCTGCGCCCGCTACTCGCCCGGTGTGCTCTACCCGGCAGCGCTGGCCCAGCGCTTTGATGCCGAGCGCTGGATGGATTGGCAGCAAACGACGATGAACCCCGCCGGGCGCGATGCCTTTATCCAGCTTATCCGCACCGCACCCGAGCAGCGCGATGCGCAAAAGATCGCCGCGTCCATCGCCGCGATGGAGCCCTTGCTGCAACTGCTGGACCGCCATCTGGCCAGCCGCCCTTATCTGCAAGGCGCGCAGTTCGGCATGGCCGACATCCCCGTGGCCTGCGAGGTGCACCGCTGGTGGAACCTGCCCGCCGCCGCCTACCAGCGGCCCCACTACCCGCATGTGGAACGCTGGTTTGCCGCGATGCTGGCCCGCCCGGCCAGCCGGGGCGTGCTGGACATCACGATCGAGTAAGCGCCGCCCAACCCGCGCCCCGCAGCGCGCCACCACGGCGCGCCCTGCTTTTTTTCCCTCCACCCCCCTACCATGCAGCCACGCCGCTTTGCCCAGCTCGATGTATTTGCCCACCATGCGCTGCAAGGCAATGCGCTTGCCGTGGTGCTCGATGGCGAAGGCATTGGCGACGCGGCCATGCTGGACTTTGCCCGCTGGACCAACCTGTCCGAAACCACCTTTGTGCTGCCGCCCACGCCCGAGGGGGCCGCATGTGGCGCTGACTACCGGCTGCGCATCTTCACCCCGGCAGGCGAGCTGGCCTTTGCCGGCCACCCGACCTTGGGCAGTTGCCAGGCCTGGCTCAACGCGGGCGGTACGCCGCGCCAGGCGCAGGCGGTGGTGCAGGAATGTGCCAAGGGCCTGGTCAGCATCCAACGCTCTTCCTCTGCGAGCGGCATGGACCACGCAGGCCTGGCCTTTGCCGCGCCACCGCTGCAGCGCAGCGAGGTGCCTGCCGGTCTGCAGGCACAGGTGTTGGCCGCATTGGCCTTGCAGGCCGATGACCTGCTCGCCGCGCAGTGGCTGGACAACGGATCGCGCTGGATGGGTTTGCTGATGCGCAGCACCGATATGCTGCCACGCGCCCAGCCCAACGCGGTGGCGCTGCGGACACTGGGCGTCAAAGCCGGCCTCTGCGCCATCCACACACCCAGCAGCGGGGCGATGGCGGCAGAGCCAGTGCTGGAAGTGCGCGGCATCACCTTGACCGCCCATGGCATCGCCGAAGACCCAGCCACCGGCAGCCTCAATGCCAGCCTGGCCCAGTGGCTCGGCGCTGCCGGCCATATCGCCTTGCCGTACCGCGTGCAACAAGGGGCAGCCATCGGCCGCGCGGGCCGCATGCGCCTGGTGGCCGATGCGCAAGGCCAGATCTGGGTACAGGGCCAGGTGCACAGCGTGCTGACAGGCCAGGTCATTCTGTGAATACTGAAGAAAGGAAGTTCCCATGCGTACACGCGCCTTTATGCAGGTCGATGTGTTTTCCGAAACCGCCTACCGTGGCAACCCGCTGGCCGTGGTGCTGGACAGCGAAGGCCTGGGCGATGAGGCCATGCAGGCCTTTGCCCGCTGGACCAACCTGTCCGAAACCACCTTTTTGCTGCCACCCACACCCGAGGGCCGTGCCCAGGGTGCGGACTACCGGGTGCGCATCTTCACCCCCGGCGGCGAGCTGCCTTTTGCCGGCCACCCCACCTTGGGCAGTTGCCACGCCTGGCTGGCAGCCGGTGGCCAGCCGCAGCAAGCCGGCCGCGTGGTGCAGGAATGCGCCAAGGGCCTGGTGCCCTTGCAGCAGGACGCGCGCAGCGGTCGCCTGGCCTTTGCCGCCCCGTCGCTCAGCCGCAGCGAGATTGCAGATGCAGAACTGGCCCCGGTGCTGCAGGCTACCGGTCTACAGGCAGGCCAGGTGCTGGCCCGCCAAAAGCTCAACAACGGACCCGAGTTCTGGGCCCTGCTGCTGGACGACCCTGACACCATCCTCGCGATGCAGCCCGATCTGACGGCGCTGCATGGCCTGGGCATGGAATTGGCCGTGGCGGCGCTGTACCCGCAAGCGGGCAAGACGCTGATCGGCCGCGCCAGCCGCGAGGCGCGTGCCTTTGACAGCGCCTCGGGCCAGGCGCCGCGTGCAGCGGAGGCCGACGTGGAGGTGCGCGTCTGGTTCAACGCCGGCACCAGCCTCAGCGAAGACCCGATCACCGGCAGCCTCAACGCCAGCCTGGCGCAGTGGCTGCTGGCCGATGGCCATCTGCAGGCCCCCTATGTGGCCAGCCAGGGCATCAACCTGGACCGCAGCGGCATCGTCAACATCGCGCAAGATGCGGCCGGCCAGGTCTGGGTCGGCGGCCATGTGTCCGCCGGCATCCGGGGCGAGGTGCTGCTGTGAGCCATGCCACCCTGGACCACCTCGTCGTCATGGCGGCCAGCCTGGATGAAGGCCTGGCCTGGTGCGAGGCGACTTTGGGCGTGACGCCTGACGCAGGCGGCCAGCATGCCTTCATGGGCACCCACAACCGCCTGCTGCGCATCAGCAGCCCCGCCTTTGCGGCCAGCTACCTGGAGATCATCGCGGTCGACCCGCAAGGCCAGGCGCCCAGCAGCCACCGCCGCTGGTTTGACATGGACGACAGCGCGCTGCAGGCGCAGGTGCGCAGCCAGGGGCCGCAGCTGACCCACTGGGTCGCACGCGTCAACGGCATCACCCAGGCCACCAAAGCCTTGCGCGCGCTCGGCCATGCGGCCGGCACGCCCCAGGCCGCCAGCCGGCAAACGCCCCGGGGCCTGCTGGCCTGGCAGATTGGCTTGCGCCCCGATGGCCAGCGCCTGCTCCAAGGCCTGCTGCCCACATTGATTGAATGGGGGAACCAGCACCCGGAAGCCAACTTGGCGGACAAGGGCGTCGCACTGCAGCAGCTGCAACTGCTGCACCCCGATGCCGCAGCCCTGCACACCGCGCTGCAGGCCCTGGGCCTGGGCAGCCACCCCGCCTTGCAGGTAGCGCATGCCCCCACGCCGGCGCTGGTCGCCGATTTGCACACGCCCAAGGGGCCGGTGCAGCTGCGCAGCCCTCTCTGATCCGCTCTTCAACGCACTCTCTTTTCTGATCTATGCAAGCCATCTCCCTTCCCAGCCTCGCCGAGATTGAAGCCGCCTCCCGCATCGTCTACCGGGAGTTCCAGGCCACGCCGCAGTACCGCTGGCAGCTGCTGGGCGAACGCCTGGGGGCCGAGTGCTGGCTCAAGCATGAGAACCACACGCCGGTGGGCGCATTCAAGATCCGGGGCGGCCTGGCCTATTTCGCGCAGATGGCCGCGCGCGGCAACCTGCCCGCCCAGGTAATCAGCGCCACGCGCGGCAACCACGGCCAGAGCATCGCCTGGGCCGCGCGCAGCCATGGCGTGCGCTGCACCATCGTCGTGCCCCATGGCAACTCGGTCGAGAAGAACATGGCGATGCGTTCGCTGGGTGCGGAGCTGATCGAGCACGGCGACGACTTCCAGTCCGCCCGCGAGCACGCGATTGCATTGGCTGAGCAGAACGGCGCCCATATGGTGCCCAGCTACCACCCGGACCTGGTCAGCGGCGTCAGCACCTACTGGTGGGAGTTTTTGCGCGCCGTGCCGCATTTGCAGACCGTCTATGTGCCGATTGGCCTGGGCTCGGGCGCCTGTGCGGCCGTGGCTGCCAAGCTGGCCTTGCAGCATCCGGTGCGCATTGTCGGGGTGATCAGCACCGGCGCCACCACCTACCGCGATTCCATCGCCGCCGGTGAGGTGGTCGAGGCGGTGGTCAGCACCGAGATTGCCGACGGCATGGCCGTGCGCCGCGCCGACCCGATGGCCCTGCCCGTGCTGCGCCAGCACCTTGACCACCTGGTGGCCGTCAGCGACGACGAAGTGCGCGAAGCCATGCGCTGCCTGTTCACCGATACCCACAATGTCGCCGAAGGCGCAGGTGCCGCTGCGCTGGCCGCCGCGCTGCAGGAGCGCGAGCTGATCGCCGGCCAGACCATGGGTCTGGCGCTGACCGGCGGCAATGTGGATGCGGCCCTGTTCAGCCAGGTGCTGGGCGGCTGATTCTGCGCGTGTAAGACTTCAGCGGGGAGCTACTGTCCACTCCAGCTGGTGGATCTCCTGCAGCAGCAAGGCCAGTTGATGGGCCGCTGCCTCGACCACCGCGCGGCCCTTGTCTGCCGTGGCGCCAGCGGCATTGCCGACGGCGCCGCAGGGGTTGTAGTCTTCCATCGCCCAGCCCATCTTGGCGCTCTTGCCGTTGCCCACAATCGCAAAGCTCCGCGCCCGGTCCTGCGACGTGGAATGGAAACAGTCCGCCTGCGCCATGTCCACCTGCGCAGGTGCGAGGTGCAGCATCATCGAGGTTTCCACCTCGCCGCCATGGATGCCAAAGCGGTGCTCCTCGGCGCTGAACAAGCCCGTCACTTCGGCCGGCAACGGCAGCCCGCCCCAGCTGCTGCTGTAGACCAGCATGCCATGGGCCATGCGCAGCTCGCGCGCGACGATATCCATCACCGCCACCTGCCCGCCATGGGTGTTGAACATCAGCAGCTTGCGGATGCCGGCCCGCGCTACCGCCTGACCCAGCGCCGTCCAGAGATCGATGATGAGCTTGGGCGGCAGGCTCAGGGTGCCGGGAAAGTTCAGGTGCTCGGTACTCAGACCGATGTTCTGCGCCGGCAGCACCAGCACCGGCACATCGGCCGGCAGCAGGGGCAGCGCCGCCACCACAATGCCTTGCAGCAAGGTGGCATCGACGGAGACCGGCAAATGCGGGCCATGCTGCTCCACCGCGCCCACCGGCAGCACTGCCACCGTGCTGGCTGCGAGGCCGCTGGTCTGCGCCTGGGCAAATTCGCGCGTGCTGATATCGGCCCAGAATCGGGAAGACCAGGGGGCGACAGCAGCGTTTTCAGAGGCGGGCATGGGTATTCCAACAAACAGGCGGCACACCATGTGCCGGCGAAGCGCTATCTTAGGCCATGCTAAGCCGCCTTGAGCCGGCGGTACAGGGTCTGCCGGCTGATGCCCAGCAGCTTGGCCGCCTGCGACACATTGCCCCGGCACTGCTGCAGCATCTGGGCAATGGCAGCATGGGAGAGGGTTTTCAGATCGGTGGCCGGCAGGCTGGGCGGCTGCGCTTGCGCCGCCAAAGCAGCTACCGCCATCGGCGCGCCTTCGCGGTAGCGCAGCAGCTCCTGCGCCAGATCGTCCGAGAGCTGGGACCAGCCAATCGTGTCCTCACCGGGCAGCAGCAGCGCCGATGCGGTCTGCAGCGCGTTGGCATATTCGCGCAGGTTGCCGGGCCAGGGGTAGTGCGCCATCGCAAAGGCCAGATCGGGGTGCAGCCTGACCGACTGGCCGGGGTTGAACTGGTCCAGCAAGCGGCGGGTGATGGCCTCGCGGTCGCTGCGCTCGCGCAGCGCGGGCAACTGCAAGGCCAGGCCATGGATGCGGTAGAACAGATCGGCCCGAAAGCGCCCTTGCGCCACGGCCTCGCGCAGCTGGTGGTGGGTGGCGCAGACCAAAGCAAAGTCCAGCTGCTGGGCCTTGCCGCCCCCCAGCGGCGTGATGCTGCGCTCCTGCAGCACGCGCAGCAAGCGGGTTTGCAGCGCCAGCGGCATATCGCCGATTTCGTCAAGGAACAAGGTGCCGCCCTGGGCCTCGCGCAGACGGCCCAGTTGGCCATCGCGCCGGGCACCGGTAAAAGCTCCTGACTCGTAGCCAAACAGTTCGGCCTCGATCAAATGCTCTGGAATGGCCGCACAGTTGATGGCCACAAAAGGCCCGGCATGGCGCGCGCTGCTGTCATGCAAGGCGCGGGCAAACAGCTCCTTGCCGACGCCCGATTCGCCCTGCACCAGTAAGGCAATGCCCTTGCCCAAGGTGCGCCGGCCACGCTCTGCGGCAGCGCGCCAGGTCGGGTCGCCGGTGTCGAGCTGGGCCAGCGCATCGGGCGCAGGCCGCAGAGGCGCCGCCGCCAGCGGCGCACGGACAGCGCGATCGCTGCTCAGCACAGCTGGCGTAGCGGCTGCCGCTGTGGCTTGCAGGGGCAGCACCAGGCGCGCAAACACGCTGCGGCCGGTGTGCAGGGCCGCCAGGTGCAGGCGTTCGGTGTGGCTGTGGCCCCGGGCCAGCCAGTCGCGCAACGGCATGGCGCTGATGTCATCCCAGTGCAGATGGCCCCAGTCGGCGGGGGCGATCTTGAGGCTTTGCATGGCCGCGCGGTTGCCGCCCAACAGCAAGCCATCCGGCGCCAGCGCCAGAATGCCTTCGGCGGCGGTGCCCACCCCTTCGGCCTGGGTGTGGAAATGCATGCGCCAGTCGCGCTGGTGGCGCGCCAGCAGCCAGCGGTTTTCGATCATGCGGGCCGCAGTGGTGGCCAGCCCCAGGGTATGGGCCTGGGCCAGCCGCTGGTCGCCGGAGATATCGAGCACGCCCAGCAGTTGGCCCTGGGCGCTGAAGATGGGCGAGGCCGCGCAGTTCAAAAAGCTGTTGGCTTCCAGAAAGTGCTCCGCGCCTTCGACGCGCAGCGGTGTGGCCTCCACCAGTGCCGTGCCGATCGCGTTGGTGCCGCGCGCCTCTTCGGTCCAGATCGCACCACTGCGCAGCGCCACCCGCTCGGCCTTGTTCAGAAACGGGGCATCGCCCAAGGTGTGCAGCAAGGTGCTCTGGGCATTGGCCAGGATGACCATGCTGTGGCTGTCCTGGATCTGCTCGAACACATAGTCCATCACCGGCCGGGCAATGGCGAGCAGATCTTCGCTGCGGGTGAGCACCTGGCGCATTTCGGTCCCCGTCAGCGGATCGCCGCCAGAGACACGGCCAACGGGTTGCACCCCTGCGCGCAGACTGCGTTCCCAGGAGCTGGCAATGCGCGCCTGCACGGCCCCGGGCGGGCATTCACCATGTGCCAACAAATGCACCCGTGCCTGACGCAGCACCTGGGAGGTGATCTGGGGATCCATGTCGTCTCCTTGCAAGCCTGTCTGCGCAGGCCCATGGGGACAGTATAGGAAAGCAGCCGCTCGGGGAAGCCGCGAATAGCCATGACGCTGTCCGACTGTTCCAGATTGGAACACCTGCACTGTCCGGCGCTGTACCAGCGGCTGCCATTGCGCGCTATCAGACTGAGACAAATCAAGCACTTGCCGCGCTTTTCACGCTGGCATGCATCTTGATATGTCCCTGGTGACTCGTGCCTTCAGCGGCTTTGCCAGCGGCGCGAATCAGCTTGAGACATCCAATTTCCAAGGAGACAAACCATGCAATACGTATTTCCCGGCCAATCGGGCGCCAAGATCAGCTACAAGAAGCAGTACAACAACTTCATCGGCGGCCAGTGGAAGGCGCCCGTCAAGGGCCAGTACTTTGACGTGGTCTCGCCGATCAATGGCCAGGTCTACACGCAGGCCGCACGCTCGACGGCTGAAGACGTGGAGCTGGCACTGGATGCCGCGCATGCAGCGGCAGACGCCTGGGGCAAGAAATCGGCCGCCGAGCGCTCCAATGTGCTGCTGCAGATTGCCGACCGCATCGACGCCAACACCGAACTGCTGGCCTATGCCGAAACCGTGGACAACGGCAAGGCGATCCGCGAGACGCTCAATGCCGATATTCCGCTGGCGGCCGACCACTTCCGCTACTTTGCCGGCGCGCTGCGGGCGCAGGAAGGCGGCATCAGCGAGATCGACAACACCACCGTGGCCTACCACTACCATGAGCCATTGGGCGTCGTCGGCCAGATCATTCCCTGGAACTTCCCCATCCTGATGGCCGCCTGGAAGCTGGCCCCCGCCCTTGCCGCAGGCAACTGCGTGGTGCTCAAGCCGGCCGAATCCACGCCCATCGGCTTGCTGATTCTCATCGAGCTCATCGAGGACCTGCTGCCCGCCGGCGTGCTCAATGTGGTCAACGGCTACGGCCGGGAGGCGGGCATGCCGCTGGCCAACAGCAAGCGCATCGCCAAGATCGCCTTTACCGGATCGACCAGCACGGGCCGCGTCATCGCCCAGGCCGCCGCCAACAACCTGATCCCCGCTACCCTGGAGCTGGGCGGCAAGTCGCCCAATGTGTTCTTCGCCGATGTGATGGACCATGACGACGCCTTCCTGGACAAGGCGATCGAAGGGCTGGTGCTGTTTGCCTTCAACCAGGGCGAGGTCTGCACCTGCCCCAGCCGCGCACTGATCCATGAATCCATCTATGACCGCTTCATGGAAAAGGTGCTCAAGCGCATTGCCGCCATCAAACACGGCAACCCACTGGACACCGACAGCATGATGGGTGCGCAGGCCAGCAAGGAGCAGCTGATCAAGATCAGCAGCTACCTGGACCTGGGCCGCCAGGAAGGCGCCGAGGTGCTGATCGGCGGCGCCGAAGCCAAGCTGGGCGGCGATCTGGAAGGCGGCTACTACGTGCAGCCCACCGTGTTCAAGGGCCACAACAAGATGCGCATCTTCCAAGAAGAGATCTTTGGCCCGGTGCTGGCCGTCACCACCTTCAAGACCGAAGAAGAAGCGCTGGAGCTGGCCAACGATACCTTGTACGGTCTGGGCGCTGGCGTCTGGACGCGCAATGGCAATCTGGCCTACCGCATGGGCCGCGCGATCAAGGCGGGCCGCGTGTGGACCAACTGCTACCACCACTACCCCGCCCACGCCGCCTTTGGCGGTTACAAGGAATCGGGCATCGGCCGTGAGAACCACAAGATGATGCTGGACCACTACCAGCAGACCAAGAATCTGTTGGTGTCCTACTCTGAAAACAAGCTGGGCTTCTTCTAATAATCGGTGTGCTGGGCGGTGTGCCCGGCCTCCACTGCATCCGCAGCAGGGGCCGGGGCCACGCACGCCGCCTGGGCAATCCCTTCACCGCAGGCCCGGCCCAGCCTCGCCTGCCATCACCGGAGACAGCATGATGGTTGTGGAGAAAGTGGTGGCCACCCCGGCCGCGCAAGCACTGATTGCCCTGCTCAAAGACAAGCATGGCCCTGGCCTGATGTTTCACCAATCGGGCGGCTGCTGCGACAACAGCGCAGCCAACTGCTACCTGCTGGGCGAGCTGACCATCGGCCAGGGCGATGTCTACCTGGGCGATATTGGTGGCTGCCCGTTTTACATGAGCACCTCCCAGTACGCGTACTGGAAGCACACCCAGCTCATCATCGATGTGATCGACACCCACGGCGGCGGCACCTTCTCGCTCGAAGGACCCGAGGGCAAGGCCTTCCATACCCGCTCGCGGGTGTTTAACGAGGCCGAGTTGGCAGCGCTGGCGCAACAGGATGCGCAGCGCATTGCAAACAATGCGCCGTCCTAGGCCTTGGCAAGCCGCAGACCTACCGCACAACTTTGGTGCAAAACAAGAGATAAACGCATTAATTCAAAGACTTGCATAAAAACCATGGGCACAGGCGGGTGAAATTGTTGCAATGCAGCATTCTTCATTACTTTCTACAATTTCCCCAGTACCAACTCCGCTGTGGATACCATGAACGCCCAACACAAAACCCAAGCCAAGGTCCAGAATCTGGCCCACAAAAGCCTGGAGCTCAGTCTGGCTGCGCCGCAGGTGGTCGCACAGCGCGTGGGCCGGATGATGCTCGCCGGCACCCATCCATCTGCCCGCGACCAGCAGGAGTTCTACCGCATGGGCAGCGAAAAGGTGGTGGCCTTCTACGAGTCCTGGATGGGCATGTGGACCCAGGCCTGTACCTCCTACTGGCAAACCGCCGCCAGCCTGTGCACCACACCGATGCTGGCACCCAGCAGCAGCAACCCGCTCGCCGCCTTTGGCGTGGGCAAGGCCACCTCGCGCATGGTGACGCAGCAGGTGCAGGCGGTCACCGATGTGCTCGACGCCGGCCTGACGCCAGTGCATGCCAAGGCCGTGCGCAATGCCAAGCGGCTGTCGCGCAGCAAGCGTTAATCCCTCTGCCCATTACTGCTGCGCCTGGTTGCGCTGCTTCGCTGGCGGCGTTAATGCTGAAACCGGTGATTTTTTAGCGCTGCTTTTTTGCGTCACTTTTTTGGTAGCAGATTTTGCGGGCGCCTTTTTAACGACTGGTTTAGCAACCGCCTTTTTAGCCGCCACCTTCTTCAGCGCCGGCTTTCGTGGCACCTGCTTTGGCTGGCCTGTTGCCTGCGTCGGGAGTGCTTTCTTTCTAGCCGCTTCCAGCCGGGGAAATCGCACTCGCTTGCCGTCGGGCAGACATTGCACATCCTGACGCCGAACTAGCGCTGCTAAGACCTGCTCTGTCAGGTCGGGCACATGTTCAAGCTGTGCAGTGACCGTCCGAATCGTCTGTAGCAAGGCGGCTTGTGTACTTGGCAGGTTTGCATGCATCTTTTGCAAGGAGCTGGCGACCCGTTTGGCGCCAGCTGTAACCAGCGCTGGCACCGATTTCTGTGAGAGTGAAGCAGCCTCGACGGGAGCGGGTGCTAGTGGCGGGGCATACCCTTGAGCCATTCCTTTACCAACTGCACTGGCAACCCGTTCACTGCCATCACTGCAGGGCGCGACAACGGCTGTACGTCCCAACCCTGGGCTCGCCATACGCTCTGAACCCTGTAATTTGATTCGCAGATGCGCCAAAGCGCACGCGCGTTGGGCGAGCTGGGCTTTCGCGGGAATAGGCTCTCTGATTAAGCTGACAGCGGTGGCATACATGTCTTCAGCGGACCACGGCTGGCCCCATGCTCCACTAATTCTGCGGTGCGTGATAAGACGCCAAGCTATCTGCGCAGCGCTAGGAGGCAAAGGGTTGAGGGCTGCTGGCAACTTTTTTACCGGCCCCGTTTTCATCGGCGCCACAACTGCCGCCTTGCGGTACTCAATGCGCCGCACTGCGAACTTCAGCAGCCTCGCATGCTCCACCATCGCGTCATAGCCCTTGTCATTGGAGACGATCACGAACTCATCGCCCTTTCGGCTCGACGAGAGATATCCGGCATAGAAACAAAGCTGAAAATCCAGCGCATTCTTGCCGGATCCGGAGCGCGGAACCGTCACGACCCGCGCCTCATCAAAGCACTCAATATGACTGCTGGTATCGACCTTCTGCGAAGGGCCGTGCAGCAACCAGACATGGCGGGCCTCAGGCACCAAGGCTTTCAGTGCTTGGCCTTCGCGCTGCACGTTCTCCCAGTCAACCAGCAAATGCACGCGCTTGCCCACTGGTTGCTTCTCCTTATCCGGGTGCTTGGCTGGATGTTTTTCGGCATTTTTTTGCAGCTTGGCTTCCACCGCCTCCTCAATATTCACCTGTGTGTGGTCTGCCAACTGCAGCAAGTACAGCAGCACGTCGGCGATCTCATCGGCCACCCGTTCTTTCTGAACAGGGTCGCGTGTGAGGCCACGGGACTCGGTCAAAGTGCTCCACTGGAACAGTTCCATCAACTCCGCCGTCTCCACCATCAGCGCCATCGCTAGGTTCTTGGGCGCATGGTAGGGCTGCCAGTCACGGGCGGCAGCAAAGCAGCGCAAACGTTCTTGCAAGGCGGATATGTCCATGGAGACTCCTTTGTCCTGATAGCTGTCTACGCTTGAATCGACTCCGATCCAGGTACGAAAGCCGTGGCATTCAACTACCGCAGGCAGCTACCAATTATGGTGTTTGCTTATCCGTGCGCTGCAGGGCCCACATGCTTGCATAGCGCGCGCCCAGCGCCAGCAGCTGCGCATGGGTGCCGCGCTCCACAATGCGGCCCGCTTCCATCACCAGGATTTCATGCGCGTCCACCACGGTGGACAGGCGGTGGGCGATCACCAAGGTGGTCTTGCCCTGCGCGGCCTTTTGCAGTTCCTGCTGAATGGCGCGCTCGTTGGCCGAGTCCAGCGCCGAGGTCGCCTCGTCAAAGATGAGGATGGGCGGGTTTTTCAGCAGGGTGCGGGCAATGGCCACGCGCTGCTTTTCGCCGCCCGACAGTTTGAGCCCCCGCTCGCCCACACGGGTGGCATAGCCTTCTGGCGAGGCGGCAATCATCGCGTGGATGCGCGCCGCCTGCGCGGCCTGCACGATCTCCTCTTGTGAGGCACCCGGGCGGCCATAGGCGATGTTGTAGGCGACGGTGTCGTTGAACAGCACGGTGTCCGGCGGCACGATGCCGATGGCGCGGCGCAGGCTGTCCTGGGTCAGATCGCGGATGTCCTGGCCGGCAATGCGGATGGCGCCCGACTGCACATCGTAGAAGCGGAAGATCAGCCGCGCCAACGTGGATTTGCCGGCGCCCGAGGGGCCCACCACGGCAACGGTCTTGCCCGCAGGCACGACAAAGCTCAGGCCCTGCAGAATGGGTCGGTCCGGGTGGTAGGCAAAATGCACATCGTCAAAGCGCAGCTCGGGCTCGGCCTGCAGCGCCAGTGGTTGGGCGGCCGGGGCATCGGCCACTTCGCGCTGCTGGTCCATCAGCACAAACATGCGGTCCAGGTCGGTCAGGCTTTGCTTGATCTCGCGGTACAGGGTGCCCAGAAAATTGAGCGGAATGTAGAGCTGGATCATGAAGGCATTGATCATCACCAGATCGCCCAGGCTCAACCGGCCATCGACAACGCCCTGGGTGGCGCGCCAGAGCATGGCTACCAAGGCCACCGCAATGATCAGCTGCTGGCCGCTGTTGAGCAGGCTCAGGCTGCTTTGGCTTTTGAGGCGCGAGCGGCGCAGCTTCTCCAGATCCCCGTCGTAGCGCTGGGCTTCAAAGGCCTCGTTGTTGAAGTACTTCACCGTCTCGTAGTTCAGCAGCGAGTCGATGGCCTTGCTGTGCGCCGCGGAATCGATCAGGTTGGCCTCGCGCCGAAAATGCGTGCGCCACTGGGTGACCACGACGGTGAACGTGATGTAGACCGTGAGCGCCACGATGGTGATGATGGCGAACCAGATGTCGAACTGCACGGCCAGAATGCCCAGCACCAGCGCCAGCTCGATCAACGTGGGCACGATGCTGTAGAGCGAGTACGAGATGAGCGACTCGACGCCTTTGACCCCGCGCTCGATGTCGCGGGTCATGCCGCCGGTCTGGCGCTCCAGATGAAAGCGCAGGCTCATCGCATGCAGATGTTCGAAGGTCTGCAGCGCAATCGCCCGTGCGGCGCCCTGCGTGGCCTTGGAGAACACCAGCTCGCGCAGCTCGCCAAACACCGAGGTCAGCAGCCGCAGCCCCCCATAGGCCAGCAGCAAGCCCACCGGCACCACCAGCAAGGCCTGCGGGTTGCCAGGGCGGATGTCGAGCGCATCCACCACATGCTTGAGCAGCACCGGCACCCCGACATTAGCGACCTTGGCCCCCACCATCAGCACCAGGGCGGCCAGCACGCGCCACTTGTAGGTCCATAGATATGGCAACAGGCGCTTCAAGGTGCGGCCGTCGCCAGCGGTCAGAGTTTTCCCATCATGGGGGGTAGGGCTTGTGGCGGCGGGCGCCTCGGCATAACGTCGCATCGGAGACAATGGTGGGTTTGTTATAGACCTCCATTGTGACCATGAATACCCCACGCACTGCATCCAACGAGCTTCCCCAGGACAAAGAGCTGGTTTTGCGCGTTGTTCCCATGCCTGCTGACTGCAATGCCAACGGCGATATCTTTGGTGGCTGGGTCATGTCGCAGGTGGATCTGGGCGGCTCGGTGCTGCCGCTGCGCCATTCGCGCGGCCGCACCGTCACCGTGGCGGTCAATGAGTTCATCTTCAAGCAGCCGGTGCGTGTCGGCGACATCCTGTCGTTCTACGCCAAGCTGGTACGCGTGGGCACCACGTCGATGACGGTCCAGGTCGAGGTATTTGCCGAGCGCCTGTCCAAGCAGGGCCAGTTCTTCAAGGTGACCGAGGCGACCCTGACCTATGTCGCCATCGATGACGAAGGCCATCCCCGCACCGTGCCGCCGCTGCCAGTCTGATTGCCACGGGCTAATGGCCCAGAAACACCAAAGCCGCTGCAACGCAATCCTGCGCTGCAGCGGCTTTTTCACAAGCGGGAGGCCGGGGCCTCAGCGATCAGGCCAGGCTTTCGGCCGGCTTTTCCGTCTTGGTGGCCGTGGCGCTGGCGGCCACGGGCTTGCGCGTGCTGTTGGAGCACTCGATCTCGCCGGTCAGCTGGCCACCTTCTTCGATGATGACCTTGCCGTAGCGGATCTTGCCGTGCACCCGGCCGCTGCCAAAAATCACCAGCTTGTCGCGCACGGTCAAATTGCCTTCGAACTCGCCATGGATCTCGGCGATGTCGATCTCGGCCGAGCCACGGAACGCGCCTTCGGCAGCGATCTGGATCACGCGCGAATCCATCGTGGCCTCGACCGTGCCTTCCACCACCAAGGTGTCGCAATCGGTGATCTCGACGCCCTTGAGTTTGATATTGGGGCCAACAGTCAGTTTGCTGCCGGTGCCGGGCGTGGTGTCAGAGGTCACGGTGCTGGTATAGGAAGAGGTAGGAGAAGGGTTGCTGGGCTCATCGGCCTTGTGGCCGCTCAGGTTGCCGCCGAGCACGGAACTGGCAGAGCCGGCAGCGGTGCTGGGCAAGGTGCTGCCCGATGAACTGGAGGCATTGCCTCCCATGAACTTGGAGGCGGAAGAGTCGTTGTCACGGCGCCCGCCGAAAAAAGGGTTTTGTACAGCCATCGGTTCTCCTTGTGAAAAGCTTCTACATGCTATTCAATTTATAGCTAGGGTGTTCACAAAATTTGACACTAGTCGTAACAGCAGGCAACTATGGCGGCCTTTCCTATCAATACTTTCATACGTCGGACAAATCTCACATTTCCCAACATCCCTGCGCGCCGCTGGCCCGCATCAGGACACGATATAGGCTGCCGTGGCGGTGGCCAGCACCTGGCCGCTGCTGTCGCAAAAATCCGAGCGCGTGGTCGCCACCCGCGAGCCCAGCCGCAGCACCCTGGCCTGCAGCGCAAAGGGGCCATGGGTGCCTGGGCGCAGGTAGTCGACCCGCAAATCAATGGTGCCCAGCTTGGCAAAACGCATCAGGCGCTGCATCACGGGCTCACCGGCATGTTTGGCGCCAGAGGCCGCCATCACCGCGATGCCGCCCAGCGCATCCAGGCTGGCGCTGATGACGCCGCCATGCACCCGCTGCAGGCCAAAATGGCCGATCAGCTCGTTGCGCATCTCCAGGCTGGCCCAGACCGCATCGTCCTGCACCGCCTGCAGCTTGAGGCCCAGCAGCTTGTTGAAAACGATGCGCTCTTCGAAAATGTCGCGCAGGCCTTCGATATAGGCGTTATCCAGACCCTGCATAGAGACATAGGCGGATGCTTCGAGGTGCGGCGTAGGCAATGTGACGGTGCTCATCCATCGCAGTATGCAGTCAAGCGCCCGGCACGGCAATCGCAGATTCTGCTGGGATGCCGCTGCGCCATGCGCTAGACTGCGCGCAAATACAGCACAACTATGCCTGACACCCTGCCTCCCGCTCCGCCCTCCACCCGCACGGCGCCCCGGCCGCCGTTGCGCTTGAGCTGCGTGGTGCCTGCCTATAACGAAGCCAGCAACCTGGAAGCCTTTCTGCCGGCCTTGTACGAGACCGTGCGAGCACTCTCTATAGAGTGCGAGATCGTGCTGGTCAATGACGGCAGCAAGGACACCACCGATGAAGTGGCCCAGCGCCTGGGCCAACAGCTGCCGCTGCACTACATCCAGCTGGCGCGCAATTTTGGCAAGGAAGCGGCGATGACCGCCGGGCTGGACTATGCACGCGGCAATGCGGTGCTGTTGATCGATGCCGACTTTCAGCACCCCCTGCCCCTGATTGCCGAGATGGTGCAGCTGTGGCAGGGCGGCTATGACATGGTCTACGGCGTCATCGCCGACCGCGCTGGCGAGGCCAAGGCCAAGCGCTGGGGCACCTGGCTGTTCTACTACCTGATGAACCGCGACAACGCCGTGCACATCCCCGAGAACGCGGGCGATTTCCGGCTCATGGACCGCAAGGTGGTCGATGCGCTGCGCCAGCTGCCCGAGCGCAACCGCTTCATGAAGGGCCTGTACGCCTGGGTCGGCTTCAAGAGCGTGGCGCTGCCCTTTGTGCCCGATAGCCGGCGCAGCGGGCAGTCCAGCTTCAATTTTCACCGGCTGTTTGCGCTGGCGTTTCAGGGGTTGACCTCGTTCACCACCTTGCCGCTGCGCATCTGGAGCCTGGTGGGCTTTTGCATCTCGGTGATGGCCATCCTCTACGGCATCTACATCACTGTCGAGACCATCGTGCTGGACAACCCCATCGACGGCTGGCCGACCTTGGCCGCCGGCCTGATGCTGTTCTCAGGCGTGCAACTGATGTCCATCGGCATGCTGGGCGAGTACATCGGCCGCATTTATGACGAGGTCAAGCGCAGGCCTTTGTACATCGTGGCGAACAACGATGACCGCAGCCCCGTGAGCAGCGAGCCCGTGGCACCCCCGTATGTACCGGCATCCGCCACGGCGCCGGCACCGGTTGCGCCGATGCCGCCGGAGTCCTGAGCTTGCGGGTCGCCGCCTTGGCCGAGCGCCTGCGCAGACTGCCGCAAGGCCTGCAGTTCATTGCCGTGGGTGGCTCGGCGGCGGCCACGCATTTGCTGGTGGTGCTGCTCCTGGTGGGCGGCGCGGGCATGGCGCCGCTGCTGGCCAATGTGCTGGCTTTTCTGGTCGCCTTTGGGTTCAGCTACAGCGGCCACGCCTGGCTGACCTTTGCCGATCAAAAGGCGCCCCACGCGCAGGCGCTGCCGCGGTTTTTTCTGGTCGCCTGCAGCTCCTTCGCCCTCAATGAACTGCTGTACTACCTGGCGCTGCACCAGCTGCACTGGCACTATGCCTGGAGCCTGGTGGCGGTGCTGATCGTCGTGGCGGTATTCACCTTTGTTGCAGCCAAGTGCTGGGCCTTTACTCACGCTGCACCGCACGGAGCACCATGAAGAACATCACCCTCTGCGCCGATGATTTTGCGCTGCACCCGGCTGTTGATGCAGCGGTGCTGGAGCTCGCGGCGCTGGGCCGCCTCTCTGCTACCAGCTGCATGACCACGGCCACGGGCTGGCGTGCTGCTGCACGCGCCTTGCCTGCGGTGCGCAGCCAGCTGGACCTGGGCCTGCATTTCAACCTGACCGAAGGCCATGGCATAGCGCCCGATACCCCCATCACGCGCATTCTCAGCCAGGCCTATACCGCCCGGTTGTCTGCCGCTGCGCTGCGCGACGCCTGGCGCCGCCAGCTCGATGCGTTTGAGGATGCGCTGGGCATGCCGCCCGTCTACGTGGATGGCCACCAGCATGTGCACCAGCTACCCGGTGTCCGCAAAGCGATGCTGGCCGAGCTCAGCGCGCGCTATGGCGCCGCGGCCCGGCAGATATGGATCCGATCCACGACCCCTGCAGGCGCTTTGCGTTGGCAGGCCAAATCGGCCACGATTGCGCTGTTGGGCGGCTACCGCCTCAGCCACCAGCTGCAGCGCCAGCACTGGGCCACCAACCAGGGCTTTGCGGGGGTCTATGGTTTTGATGCGCCGACGCAAGACGCCTATGGCGGCCTGATGGCGCAATGGCTGGCCGAATGCCAGGACGGCAGCCTCTTGATGTGCCACCCGGCGCAGACGCCGATGCCGGAGGACGCCATTGGCCAGCAGCGGCCGGTGGAGTGGGCCTATCTGCGCTCGCCGGCGTTTGGCGAGCTGCTGGCAGCGCAGGGCTGCCGCATTGGCAAGCTGGCGCCTGCCAAGCCAGCCTCAGCAGCGATCACAGACCGCTGAAGTTGGGCTTGCGCTTTTCCATAAAGGCCTGCATCGCCTCCTTGGCGGCGGGCTGCTGCAGCAGATCGGCAAACACACGGCCTTCTTCAGCGATGCGCGACTGAACCGCCGCCATCTGGTCGCTCTTGAGCAGGCGCTTGCTGGCCATCAGCGAGGCCAGCGGCTTGGCGGCCAGCTTGGCCGCTTGTGCCTGCGCGATGGTGTTGCATTCGGTCGGCGGCACCACGCGGTTGACCAGGCCCACCTCCAGTGCCGCCTCGGCCATGAAGGGGTCGCCCAGCAGCAAGGCCTCGCAGGCGCGCTGGTGGCCCATCAGCTGCGGCAGCAGCAGGCTGGATGCCCCTTCGGGGCAGAAGCCCAGGTTGACGAAGGGCAGCGAGAACATCGCGTTGTCACCGGCATAGACCAGGTCGCAGTGCAGCAGCATTGTGGTGCCAATGCCCACAGCCGGGCCGCAGACGGCTGCGACGATGGGCTTGGGGAAGGCCGCCAGCGCCTGCAGGAACTGGAATGGCGGCGCGTTGTCATCGGGCTTGGGACCGTGGAGGAAATCGCCCAGGTCGTTGCCGGCGGTAAACACCGAGGCATCGCCCTGGAACAGCACTACGCGTACTTCGGTGCTGCTGGCGGCCTGCTGCAGGATGTCCGCCAACGCCAGGTACATGGCGCCGGTCAGCGAGTTCTTCTTGGCCACCCGGTTGAAGGTGATGGTGCAGATGCCCGCTTCGGCCAGCACCCGGATATCGTCGCAGGAGGATTGGATCGTCATAACAGTCTCTCAAAAAAGGTTCGGTGCCGGGCCCGGGCCACTGCCAGGGCGCACACCGAAGACGCTGGCATGCTAACCGGATTTGGCACGCCTTATTCCTTGTAATAGACCAGCTGGTGGCTGGTGGCCAGCAAAACGCCCTGGGGCGACCAGATCTGCGCGGTCTGGTCAAAAAAGCCATCCCGAAAGCCCTGGCCCTGCGCCTGGGCCAGCACCGGCTGGGTACCCACGGCGGTCAATTGCTCGGCACTGGCATGCACATAGACCGTCAAGGACACGGTGCCCACCGGCACGCGCTTGGCGCGGCGCAGCCAGATGCGGGGAAAAAACACATCGCACAGCGAGGTCAGCGCCGGAACATCCAGCGGGCGCGGAGGCTCGTCGCCCACCCACATGCGGGTGAGACTCGGGCTGGCCGCGCCATCCCACTCGGTCGGGTAGCCGCCCAGCAGCGGGCGGATGTTGTAGCGGTTCAGCCATTCCACACGGAAATCGGTGGTGTAGCGCTCCACCGCGCTGGCCGGCGGCACCTCGGGCATCGCGTATTCGTCGTCCGACCAGGTTTCGCGCGCCAGCGCCGTCATCGCCGTCGCGGTGGTCGTGGTGGACCACTGGCCCTGCGCATCCTGCTCGCGCAGGGTGATGATCCAGTGCTGGGTGCTGCGGTTGGTGCGGGCGGGGATGGCCTCGATCACATACGGCCGCTCGCCCACCGCACCAGCGTAGTTCACGGTGATTGCCACCAAATCCCCCAGGCGCTGCGGGTGCTGCAACACCGCCTGGGCCACTTGGGCAGCTGTGATGCCGCCATAGGGCCCGACCATGTTCCAGTAGTCCTTGCTGGCCTGCGCCGCGTACTGGTTCTGGCCGGTTGCTTCCATCGCCATGGCACGGTCGAAGGCATGGCGTTCGCTGTTGGTGGAGAGTTCACTCATTCGGACATCTTTCGCAGAAATTTTTGACTCCGCTGAAAACGCCTTGTGCCCGTACCAAGCCTTGCAAGGCTGGTAATGCAGTTGCATTTTCTGCCACCCGACAGTAGCAGCCAGCGGCATCTGCCGCAGCCTTGTGGGCGACAGATGCCGTGGCCTGCGGCGGTTTACACGCGCTCCAGAATGCCGGCCGCGCCCTGCCCCATGCCCACGCACATGGTCACCATGCCGTATTTGAGCTTGTTGCGCTGCAACGCATGCACGACGGTGGCGGCACGGATGGCGCCTGTAGCGCCCAGCGGGTGGCCCAGCGCAATCGCGCCGCCCATGGGGTTGACCTTGGCCGGGTCCATGCCCAATTGCTCGATGACCGCCAGCGACTGCGCAGCAAAGGCCTCGTTCAGCTCGATCCAGTCCATGTCCTGCAAGGACAGGCCCGCATGGCGCAGCGCCACCGGGATCGCCTCAATCGGGCCAATGCCCATGATCTCGGGCGGCACGCCCTTGCTGGCATAGCTGACAAAGCGCGCCATCGGCGTCAGGTTGAAGCGCTTGAGCGCCGCCTCGCTCACCACCAGCAGCGCACCTGCGCCATCGCTGGTCTGCGAGCTGTTGCCGGCAGTGACGGAGCCGCGCGCCGCAAACACGGTACGCAGCTTGGCCAGGCCTTCGATCGACGTGTCCGGGCGCGGTCCTTCATCCAGGCTGATGGTGCGAGAGCGGCTCACCGCCTCGCCCTTGGCGATGTCCACGCCCCGGTCGGTCACGGTGATCGGCGTGATCTCTGCGGCAAAATCGCCCGCCTGCTGCGCCGCCAGCGCGCGCTGGTGCGACTGCAGTGCAAAGGCATCCTGGGCATCGCGGCCGACCTTCCAGCGCTGCGCGACTTTTTCTGCCGTCAGGCCCATGCCGTAGGCAATGCCGACATCGCCTTCGCGCTCAAAGATGGACGGCGACAGCGATGGCGAGTTGCCCATCATCGGCACCATGCTCATGCTCTCGACGCCTGCGGCGATCATCACATCGGCCTCGCCCACGCGGATGCGGTCGGCGGCCATCTGCAAAGCGGTCAGGCCCGATGCGCAAAAGCGGTTGACCGTCACCCCGCCCACCCCCACCGGCAGCCCTGCCAGCACCGCGCTGATGCGCGCCACGTTCAGGCCCTGCTGGGCTTCGGGGATCGCGCAGCCGCAGACCACATCCTCGATCGCCTGCGGATCCAGCCCCGGCGCCTGCGCCAGCACGGCCTTCATCGTGGTGGCCAGCAGGTCATCGGGGCGCATATTGCGCAGATAGCCTTTGTGCGACTTGCCAATCGGTGTGCGCGTCGCCGCAACGATGTAGGCGTCTTGAACTTGTTTACTCATGGTCACTCGTCCTCTGTATTCACCTCCCTCTCCCGCGTGCGGGAGAGGGCCGGGGTGAGGGCCTGCAGCACATGCGCAAGCACCTCATTCGTTTGTTGAACAACCTCATGGTTCCAAAACCGCAGAACCCGCAAGCCTTGCTGCCGCAACCACACCGCGCGCTGCCGGTCATAGGCTTGCGCCTGCAGATCCGCATGCTGGCCGCCATCCACCTCAACCACCAGCCCCTGCGCCAGACAAACAAAATCCAGGATGTAAGGACACAGAGGATGCTGTCTGCGGAACTTGGTGCCCGCCAGCTGGCGGTTGCGCAGGTGGCGCCACAGCACCTGTTCTGCCGTGGTGGGGGATTGGCGCAGGGCGCGGGCCTGCTGCAGCCTGACATCCGCCCTCACCCCTACCCTCTCCCGCTTGCGGGAGGGGGGGTTGGAGAGCAGGGCGTTGTTATGCATGCTGGGCCTTAATTGCGGACGGGCTTGCCGGTGTTCAGCATGCCCAGAATGCGCTCCTGGGTTTTTTCCTTCACGATCAGGTCGGTAAAGGCCTTGCGCTCCAGCGCCATCAGGTATTCCTCGTTCACGAGGGTGCCGGCATCCACGTCGCCGCCGCAGACCACATCCGCCATGTGGCTGGCAATCAGCATGTCGTGCTCGCTGATGAAGCCGCCTTCGCGCATGTTGACCAGGGTGCTGCGCAAGGTGGCTGCGCCACTGCGGCCGGCCACCGGGAAAGGCTTGCGCTGCGGTGGGCGCCAGCCCGACTGTGCCATGGCCTTGGCCTGCGTCAGCGCCACAAACAGCAGCTCGTCGCGATGCGGCACGATGACGTCATCGGCCTGCAAGTAGCCAATGGCCTGCGACTCCAGCGCGCTGGTGCCCACGGTGGCCTTGGCCGCTGCGGTAAAGCCGTTCGCCAGGAAGGGCAGCAGATCCGTGCCGGTGGAGTACTGCGCATGGCGCGCGGCCTGGTAGGCCACATTGGTGAGGCCGCCGGCGCCGGGCACCAGGCCCACGCCCATTTCGACCAGGCCGATATAGCTTTCCATATGGGCCACGCGGCGTGCGCAGTGCAGCAGCAGCTCGCAGCCGCCGCCCAATGCCATGCCATGCACAGCGCCCACCACGGGGATCTGCGCATAGCGCACCGACAGGAAGAGCTGTTGCATCACCTGCTCGATCTGGTCGATGGCCATCGGCCCTTGCAGCGCAAAGGCCGGCATCATCGCCTGCAGATCGGCGCCCACGCTGAATGGCGCATCACCCGACCAGATGACCATGGCGTCAAATTCCTTCTCGGCCAGCGCCAGCGCGGCCTGCAGGTCTTCCATCACATCGGGGCTGATGGCGTGCATCTTGGTCTTGATGCTGAAGACCAGCACCTGGTCATCCAGGGTCCAGCTGCGCGAGGCCTTGCTCTCGGCCAGGGTACGGCCTGCCGTGCGCCAGTCCTGCACGGGTTCGCTCGCCTCGCCGAGCACGCGTTCGGGGAAGAGCTGGCGCGCATACACCGGCAGATCGCGGCGCGGCACAAAGCGGTTCTCGGCCGCGCTCCAGGAGCCCTGCGCGGTATGCACGCCGCCAGCCTGCGCGACGGGGCCTTCAAACACCCACTGCGGCAGCGGCTCGGTGCTGAGCGCCTTGCCCGCGTCAATGTCTTCCTGCACCATCTTGGCCACCTGCAGCCAGCCGGCCTCTTGCCACAGCTCGAAGGGGCCTTGCTGCATGCCAAAGCCCCAGCGCATCGCCAGATCCACATCGCGGGCATTGTCTGCAATGTCCTTCAGGTGCACCGCGGCGTAGTGGAAGCTGTTGCGCAAAATGGCCCAGAGGAACTGGCCTTGCGCGCCTTCACTGTTGCGCAGCAGCTGCAGGCGCTCACCGGCGGGCTTTTTGAGCATGCGGGTATAGACATCATTGCCCTTTTCGCCCGAGGGCACATAGGCCTGGTGCTCGGGGTCAAAGCGCTCGATACCCATCTTGGTCTTGCGGTAAAAACCCGCTTTGGTCTTCTGGCCCAGCGCGCCATCGGCGATCAGCTTGGTCAACACCGCCGGCGTGCTGTAGCTGGCGTAGAACGAGTCGCTCTGCGCCGTCAGCTGGGTCTGCATCGTAGCGATGACATGGGCCAGGGTGTCCAGGCCCACCACATCGGCAGTGCGGAAGGTGCCCGAACTGGCACGGCCGAGCTTCTTGCCGGTCAGGTCGTCGACGACGTCGTAGCTCAGGCCAAAGCGCTCGGCCTCGGCCATGGTGGACAGCATGCCGGCCACGCCGACACGGTTGGCAACGAAATTGGGCGTGTCCTTGGCGCGAACCACGCCCTTGCCCAGCTGGCTGGTAGCAAAGCTTTCGAGCTGGTCGAGCACCTGGGGCTCGGTCGCTGCGGTCGGGATCAGCTCCACCAGCTGCATATAGCGCGGTGGGTTGAAGAAGTGGATGCCGCAGAAGCGGTGGCGCAGCTGTTCGGGCAGTGCCTCGGACAGCGCCGTGATCGACAGTCCCGAGGTGTTGGAGGCCAGGATCGCATGGGGCGCGACAAAGGGCGCGATCTGGTGGTAGAGGTCGCGCTTCCAGTCCATGCGCTCGGCAATCGCCTCGATCACCAGGTCGCAGTCCTTGAGCTGCGCCAAGTGTTCTTCGTAGTTGGCCGGCGTGATCAGATCGGCTTCTGCCGCCAAACCGAGCGGCGAGGGCTTGAGCTTTTTCAGGTTGGCAATCGCCTTCTGGGCAATCGCGCTTTTAGGGCCTTCCTTGGCCGGCAGGTCAAACAGCACCACCGGCACGCGCACATTGACGAGGTGGGCCGCAATCTGCGCCCCCATCACCCCGGCGCCGAGCACCGCCACTTTTTTCACCACAAATCGGGACATGGTTACTCCACTTTTGAGAGCCGCCAGCGCTTCTAAATTACAGGCTGGCAGCCAGTTTCAGTCAAACCTATTCGACGCGCGACCAGGTCTGCGTGCGGCCAAAGGGGCCGATCGATCCGCGCACATCGAGCTTGTTGCCGTTGTCGGCAGGCGTGAGCTTGAGGCTGTAGGTGCTGCCGTTTTCGGGGTCGAGGATCTTGCCGTCCTCCCAGACCGCCTTGCCTTGTGCCTGCTTGGCGCCCCGGATGATCTCCAGCCCCACCAGCGGCTGGCCCTTGCGGTCGTCGGTGCAGCGGTCGCAGACGGCCTGCGGATCGGCGCCCTTGCGCAGCAGCTTTTCCACCTTGCCGCTGAGCACCCCGCCGCTGTCGCTGATGCGCACCTCGGACTTGGGTTCACCACTTTTCTCGTCAAAGGTGCGCCACAGGCCCACCGGCGACATGTCCGCAGCCAGCGCTGGCAGTGCCACCGCCAAGCTGCCAGCCAGCATCAGCACAGGTTTCAGCAAGGTTTGCATCACGGTCTCCTCGGGTCTTTTTCGGCAGCACTGCAGGTGTCAAGCCAGCGCAGCGTCGGTGTTCATCAAGAGCTTGCTGCCGGTGCGCATGGTGCGCACGCGCAGGCCCGCCTCGGGGAACAGGCGCGCAAAGTAAAAGCGCGCGGTCTGCAGCTTGCCTTCATAGAAGGTCTTGTCGGCCACATCGCCTTCGGCCAGTGCGCGCAGCGCGGTCTGGGCCATGCGTGCCCACCAGTAGCCCATCACCAGATGGCCCATCACGCAGAGGTAGTCGGTGGCCGCAGCACCCACTTCGTCAGGGTTCTGCAGCGCCTTGAGGCCCAGCTCGGTGGTGATGCCTGTCATCTGGCCAGCCAGCTGCGCCAGCGGGTTGATGAAGTCGGCCATGCGCTCGTTGACGCCCTCTTCCTCCACGAGGCCCTGCACCAGCTTGCCCAGCGCCTTGAGCGCCGCACCCTGGTCGCCCAGCACCTTGCGGCCCAGCAGGTCCAGCGCCTGGATGCCATTCGTGCCTTCGTAGATCATGTTGATGCGCGCATCGCGCACCAACTGCTCCATGCCGGTTTCGTGGATGTAGCCATGGCCGCCAAACACCTGCTGGCACAGCACGGTCACCTCAAACCCCTTGTCGGTCAGAAAGGCCTTGAGGATGGGGGTGAGCAAGGCGACCTGCGCGGCATGGGCCTTGCGCAAGGCTTCATCGGGGTGGTTCAGCTCTTCGTCGACCAGTGCCGAGGTGGCGATCATCATTGCCCGGCCGCCTTCGCTGTAGGCCTTGGCGGTCAGCAGCATGCGGCGCACATCGGGGTGCACGATGATGGGGTCGGCCGGCAGGTCCTTGGCCTTGGTGCCCGAGAGGCTGCGCATCTGCAGCCGGTCCTTGGCATAGGCCAGTGCATTCTCGTAGGCCACGGCCATCAGGCCCAGCGACTGGTTGGCAACGCCCAGGCGCGCCGCATTCATCATCACAAACATCGCCTGCAGGCCCTTGTTGGCCTGGCCCACCAAGGTGCCCACGGCGCCGTCGATGGCGATCTGTGCGGTGGCATTGCCATGGATGCCCATCTTGTGCTCCAGGCCCGAGCAGCTGATGGGGTTGCGCGCCCCCAGCGAGCCATCGGCGTTGACGAGGAACTTGGGTACCAAGAACAGGCTGATGCCCTTGCTGCCCTTGGGCGCATCGGGCAGGCGTGCCAGCACCAGGTGCACGATGTTGTCGGTCATGTCGTGCTCACCGGCGCTGATGAAGATCTTGTTGCCAGTGATCTTGTAGCTGCCATCGGGCTGGGGCTCGGCCTTGGTGCGCAGCAGACCCAGGTCGGTGCCGCAATGGGGCTCGGTCAGGCACATGGTGCCAGTCCACTCGCCGCTGGTGAGCTTGGGCAGGTAGAGCTTTTTCTGCTCGTCCGAGCCATATACATGGAGCGCCTCATAGGCGCCGTGCGATAGACCGGGGTACATGGCCCAGGCCTGGTTGGCGCTGTTGAGCATTTCATACAGGCACTGGTTCAGCACAAAGGGCAGGCCCTGGCCACCATAGGCGCTGTCACAGGACAAGGCCGCCCAGCCGCCTTCCACATACTTGGCATAGGCCTCTTTGAAACCCTTGGGCGTGGTCACGCTCGAATCGGCCGGGTTGCGCGTGCAGCCTTCGGCATCGCCAGACAGGTTGAGCGGCTGCACCACTTCGACCGCGAACTTGCCGGCCTCTTCCAAGATCGCATCCATGGTGCCGCTGTCGACGTCGGCATAGGCGGGCAGCTGCGCAAAACGGGCGGGCAGGCCCAGCACTTCTTGCATGAGGAACTGCATGTCGCGCAGCGGCGGGGTGTACTGAGGCATGGAAAGTCCTTTGGAAAAATGACGAGGTCAAACAGAAACGGAAGCGGGCGCAGCCGCATCGGGCTGCGCCGCCAGGCATGGGGCGAGCGCGGCATCGATCAGCGCGGCTTCGCGCTCGGGATGGACTGCATAGCGCAGCAATACGCTACGCAACGCGGTGGCGGCATGCTTTAGCGCCAGCGGGCCGCGTAGAAAACGGGTTTCGTAGTGCAGCGACAAGATGACGCCGTGCAGCTCGAACAGCACCTGGTCGGGTGCCACATCGCTGCGCAGCTGGCCTTCGGTCTGCGACTGCACGATCGCCCGGCGCATCGCATCCATCCAGATGCGCACCGATTCGGACAGCGCATCGCGCACATCGCCAGGCCGGTCGTCGAACTCGACCGCGCCGCTGATGTAGAGGCTGCCGTAGAGGCGGCTGGCGTCATTGGGCTGGGCGGTGCTGCCCATCCAGCCGGTGGCCATGTGCAGCAAACGGGCCAGCCCGCGCGGCACCTGCAGCGCCGGCACAAAGATTTCGCGCTCAAAGCGCTCGTGGTATTCGCGCACCACCGAGCACTGCAATTCCTCACGCGAGCCAAAATGGGCAAACACGCCGGACTTGCTCATACCCATCGCCAGCGCCACCATGCCCAGCGACAGGCCATCGAGCCCCTCTTGCGCGGCCAGGGACAAGGCGGCGTCCACAATCGCAGCACGCGTCTGGGCGCCTTTGGCCAGCTTGGCCATCTCGGCGGGAGCCGGTGTAGAGGCAAGGGATTTGGTCATAAATCAAAAATAGCACGATCGTTCTTTTTTTGATTCTTGCACAAACCCAGTGTGCTGCCAACCGCTGCCGTGCAAAGCAAGGGTAAACCACGGCATGCGCAGACCCGCCATGAAAAAAGCTGCTGGCCCGGGCAGGCACAGCAGCTTTTGCGATGGAGTCAGGCGGCGTCAGTGCGCCATCAACGACAGGCAGCTGTCGAGCTGCTCGGTGGGCAGGCGCCGGAAATCAGAACGCGCAAAACGCTGCAGGCGGCCAATCAGGAACGACATCAGCACGCTGGAGCGCACATTGGCATCCACCGTCGGCGTGGCCGAGGCGTCAGCGCCGGGTACCACGCGCAGGCATTGGCGCAAGGTGGTCTCGATGCGCTCGAAGAACTGCTGCATGCGCTGCTGCAGGCGGGGGTTTTCGGACTGCAGCGCATCGCCGAGCATCACACGCACCATGCCAGGGTTGCGCTCGCCAAACTGCAGGACCATGGCCACCACGCGGTGGGCCTGGGCAATGCCCTGCTCCACCGTCTTGGCGGGGTCGGGCACATCGCGGCCGGTGATCTGCACGGCCAGGCTGTAGACGGACTGCTCGATGAACTCGATCAGGCCCTCATACATCTGGGCCTTGCTGGCGAAGTGGCGGTACAGAGCCGCTTCGCTGATCGACATTTGTGCGGCCAGCGCTGCCGTGGTGATCCGGTCTGCGCCGGGCTGCTCCAGCATGGCTGCCAGCGTCTGCAGAATCTGGATTCGACGCTCTCCGGGTTTCGGACGTTTACGGGTAGGTGCCGGGTTAGCGGCTTCTAGCGACGCATCGACAAGGTCGGCGGCGAAAGAAGATTCTTGATCAGACATGCGTTGAATATGAGGCTGCACCCGACGCAGTCTCCCAACACCGCCAGGTATTTTTTATTGATAAAAGTAAGGCACTCGCCTCACAGGTTGCAAGCGCAACCCTGGGCCCTCTGTAACATCTTACTGCAAAAGAACTGCAGAAAAATGATAAAAATCATGTGCATTGCCAGATGCGCAACTCAATTACGCAATCAAATGTATCAATAACTACGAATCATTGTTCCGTAGGCCGTATCGGTCAGAATTTCAAGCAGCATCGCGTGTGGAACGCGGCCATCGACAATATGCACGGCATTGACACCGCTCTTGGCGGCATCAATGGCGCCGGCCAGTTTGGGCAGCATGCCGCCGGAAATGGTGCCGTCATCGATCAGCTCATCGATCTGGCGCGAGGTCAACTCGGTCAGCAACTGGCCTTGCTTGTCGAGCACACCGGGAATGTTGGTCAGCAGCATCAGCTTTTCCGCCTGCAGCACCGTGGCCAGCTTGCTGGCCACAACATCGGCATTGATGTTGTAGCTTTCGTTGTTCTCGCCAAAACCGATCGGGCTGACCACCGGGATGAAGGCGTCGTCCTGCAGTGCCTTGACCACGCTGGGGTCAATGGACAGGATATCGCCGACCTGGCCCACATCGTGTTCGACCGATGGATCCTTGTTGTCCTTGAGCTTGAGCTTCTGGGCGCGGATCAGGCCGCCATCCCGGCCGGTCAGACCGACGGCCTTGCCGCCGGCCTGGTTGATCAGGCCCACGATGTCCTGCTGCACTTCGCCGGCCAGCACCCACTCCACCACTTCCATGGTCTCGGAGTCAGTCACGCGCATGCCCTGCACGAACTTGCCTTCCTTGCCCAGGCGCTTCAACGCATTTTCGATCTGCGGGCCGCCACCATGCACCACCACAGGGTTGATGCCCACGAGCTTGAGCAGCACCACGTCTTCGGCAAAGTCGGCCTGCAGTTCGGGGTCGGTCATCGCATTGCCGCCGTACTTGATGACCATGGTCTTGCCATGGAACTTGCGGATGTAGGGCAGCGCCTGCGCCAGAATTTCAGCCTTGTCGCGCGGGGCAATGGAGAGAGAAGGAGTCGTCATGGTTGCAGGCCTTTACAGCAGCGGAGAAGATGCAAAACGCGCATTGTGCCCCAAAGTGCCGCCTGCCTGCTGATCAGCGAATCCAGCCCGGCAGCTTGAAGCGCACGATCACCAGATAGGCAGCGACGTAGGAGACACAGAACAGCGCGCAGAAACCAATCAGGATATAGGTGTTGCGCCAGAACAGAACCGCCGGCACCACGGTGAGCAAAGTGAACGCCCACAAATACGGAGCCGTCCGGTTATTGCGCCGCAGCATGCGGCGTGCGGCATTTTCATCGAGCACGCTGCGCACGATACGGCGGTAGATCAGCTGGTGCAGGTGCAGCGCATCGGCCATGCCCGGCGAGTCCCCCCGCGCGAGCTTGCGGTAGATGGAGAACATCGTCTCCCAGACCGGATAGATGAGCAGCAGCATCGGGAACCAGGGTGAGACGATGGGGTGGCGCTGCACCAGGGTGATGCTGCAAAAGGCGATCACGATGCCCCAGACATAGGCGCCGCCATCACCGGCAAACAGCTGGCCCATGGGGTAGTTCCAGAACATGAAACCCAGGGTGGCCGCTGCGGTGATCACCAGGATGGCGGCCAGCTCCCGGTCGCCCAGCTGCAGCGCCACATGGGTGAGCGCCGCGCAGATGATGACCGCCACCATGCCGGCCAGCCCGTTGTAGCCATCGATGATGTTGAAGGCATGCGGCAGGCCCGCAATCGCCAGCACGGCCAGTGCCATGCCCAGCCAAGGCGCGGCACTCAGTGCCGCGTCCATCCAGACCAGGCCCATGCGCGGCACCGTCATGCCCAGCAGGTAGACGGCCAGCAAGCCGGTTAGCAAGGTCAGGATCAGGCGGTAGCGCACGGTCATGCGCTGGGTCATGTCCTCGGCAATGCCGCCCGCCACGGCGGGCAGCATGGCCATGAAGAAGTAGAGCACCCACTGGTTCCAGTGCAATGCATTGCCGTAGTAGCCCCACCAGTTCTGCACCCCGGCGACGCCGACCGTCAGCACCAGGCTGCTGAACATGGCCAGGCCGCCCAGACGCGGAATATGGCCGACGTGGAAGCGCTGGGGCAAATCCTTGCCATAGCGTTTGGCGTGGCCGCGCATGCGGCGCACGATGAAACCCGCGCCAATCAGCGTACAGAGAAAAGCGACCACTGCCAGGAAAATCATTATTCGGTCATTGTGAGTGCTGCGGTGGGGGTGCGCCGGAGCAAGGCCCGGGCGCGCCAGAAAACTGCCGAGGCCCACAGCCGCAGCAAGCTGCGAATATGCCACAAAGCATGGCGGGCCCGGCGGTGGCTGGCGCGCTGCCCGGCATGGCCCACCACACAATTGGCACGCGCCAAGGTCCAGCCGGCCAGGCGCAGGCGCAGGCAGAGCTCCACATCCTCGCAGTACATGAAGTACGCGGTATTGAGCCCGCCAATGCCCTGCCACACTGCGGTGGGCAGCAGCCACATCGCGCCATTGACCCACTCGGCACGGGTCTCCCGCCGTTTAACAGCATAGCGGCGCAGCAAGGACCAGGGGGTGGGCAACTCCCGCTCGCTGTCCTGCAGCTGGCCATGTTCATCCACCTGCATCGGGTAGGCCAGGCCCACGCCTTGGCGCTGCAGCGCGCGCACCAGGGCCGGAAAGGGATTGCCGCCGCGCAGGTCCACATCGGGGTTGAGCACGCAGACCATTGGCTCGGCCGCGCCAGCCAAAGCGGCATTGTGGTTGGCGGAAAAACCTTGCGGCACCGTGTTGTGGCGCAGCTCCAGCACAAAGGGCCAACCGCCGGCAGGCGCCACGGGCGCAGGCTCGGGCAGGTTCAAGGTCAGCACCACACGGCTGACACCGGCGCCGCCCGCGCCATGCACAGCCAAGGCATCGAGCAGCTGCTGCACCATCGTGCCATGGCCATGGCTGACCACGGACAAGGCGATGGGCGGGAGTGGAGAGGTGGGGCTGGCGGACATCAGCGGGCATTATCCATCAGCGGTCAGCCCAGAAATCTGCCCGCCGTCCACGTGTAACAGCGCGCCTCAGTACAGACGCAGCGCCAGCAGCACGCGCAGGATCAGCGTGTCGACTGCACTCATGCGCCAGTAATAGTGCTGGACGGAGGCGCGCAGCGCAGTGATCCAGCTGCTGCGCGAGCGAATCAGCATGCGCAGCTGGTGCCGTTGGGCATCGGGCAGGCTGGAGCCATGCAGCCGGTCAAACTCGCTCAGCTGGTCGATCCAGCCGGGCCCTGCCTGACGCAGCCGGCGCCAAAAGCGCTGCACGCGCGCCCATTGGCCGGCCAGGCCCTGCTTTTGCATGCCGATGGTGTTGCTGCCATGCTGGCGGTAGAGGATGTGGCTCTCGCTATCGAACACCACCCGGCCAAAGGCCGATACCACCAGGTAGGCCCACCAGTCGTGCGCCAGGCAAAAGCCCGGGCGCTGCGACAGCAGGCGCTCGCGCGCCGCACTGTTGAGGGCAATCGTGCAACCGGTCGCAATGTTCTGCACCAGCGCATTGCCCCAGCCTATGGCGCTGCGGTCATAATCGGGCGAGGGTCCGATGGGCTGCAGCTCACGGTCCACATACTGGGTGCGCGAGCAGTACAGTGCCGCGCCCTGCTCGGCGTTCAGCAGTGCCAATGCGCGGCTCACCTTGCTGGGCAGCCAGACATCGTCCTGGTCGCAGAAAAAATAGAAATCATAGCCCGCGCCCACGTTTTGCAATAATTCGTAAAAACTAGCTACAAAACCAAGGTTTGGCCCTGCCTGGCAATGGATGTTCGGATGGATGCTGGCATAGCGCCGGACAATGGCCAGGCTCTGGTCGCTTGAGCCATCGTCGCGCACCCAGATATCGCAACCTGCATGGCTCTGCGCCAGCAGGGAATCAAGCTGCGCAGGCAGAAACCGTTCGCCATTGAATGTAGACAATAGAATTGCCACACGATTTTGCTTGTCAGTCATTCATTGTTCACCTGCCTGTGCAGGCCTATCCCGGCAGAATACCTATCCATTCCCATATCCATGACCCGCGAACACCACGTCTACACCCGCCACATCGATCTCCAGCAACGCAGCTCGCTGTCCGTGCTGGCGAACAAGATACAGCCGGGCGCCCGTGTGCTCGATCTGGGCTGCGGCCCAGGTGTGCTGGGCCAGTACCTGCAGCAGCACAAGGCCTGCATCCTGGATGGGGTGACGTTCAGTGCCGAAGAGGCCGCGCTCGCCAGGCCGTATTATCGCGATCTCGCTGTGGCGGATCTGGAACAGATCAACCTGGCCGAGGCTTTTACGCGGCGTCAGTATGACTATATCGTTTGCGCGGATGTCCTTGAGCATCTGCGCCAACCAGAGCAATTGCTGGCCGACTGCCGTGATCTGCTGGCAGAAAACGGTGAAATCCTGGTCTCCATCCCCAATGCCGGTTATTGCGGCTTGGTCATGGAGCTGATGCAGGGCGAACTGCGCTACCGCGAGGAAGGCCTGCTCGACCGCACGCATCTGCGCTTTTTCACGCGCCAGTCGCTGCTGCGGCTGATGAAAGAGGGCCAGTGGAGCGTGCAATCGCTGGAGACCGTCGATCGCCCGCTCGACGAATCCGAGTTTGCCCGCACCACCGCCGACAGCCTGCCACCCGCGGTAATGCGCTACCTGCTGGCCCAGCCCGATGCGCTGGCCTACCAGTTCATCTGCAGCATCCGCCCCAGCAGCGATGCCGCCGCCGCCCAGGCCCATGCACTGCTGGCGATCGAGAGCGAGGCCAACACCGCACATGCCAGCTTCACCACCAACCTGTACTGGGCCGATGCCGGCCAGTTCAGCGAGTCGCACAAGCTGATTGCCAAGGGCCAGATCGGCGCGCTGCAGCAGAACATTCGCTTTGCGCTGCCTCGCTTTGAAGGCGCCCAGCCCAGCTTGCGCTGGGACCCGGCCGACCGCCCCGGCTTTTTGCACCTGCACGCAATGCGCCTGTATGACGCGAGCGGCGCGCTGCGCTGGCGCTGGCAGGCAGAACAGCCCGAAGCGCTGGCTCAAGTGCCGCACAGCCAGATCAGCTGGCAGCCGGCCCCCGCCACCGCGCCGGGCAGCACCTTGCTGTTGCTGACCGGCGACGACCCGCACCTGCACCTGCCGATTGCGCCGGCGCTGCTGCAGGACTGCTTGCAGACGGAAGGTGCGGTGCTCGAAGTCAGCCTGGGCTGGCCCATGTCCGCCGACTATGCGGCGCTGGCCGATAGCGCCCAGGAACTGCAGGCCCGCATCCGCCATGCGGACACCGAGGTGTTGCGCGCGCAGCAGGCCCAGGCCGATGCCCACACGCAGCTGCGCCAGTTGCAGGCCCATATGCAGGACCAGCGCCAAAACCTGGAAGAAGCCATTGCCCAGCAGCAGGAGCACATCCAGGGCCAGCAGACTCATATCAACAATCTGCAAACCCATCTGAGCAATATCGAGGCCTCGGAGGCCTACCGCGTCGGCCAGAAGCTGGCCAGCGCCAAGGCCCGGCTGCGCGGCCGGCCTGCGCCCGCCCCGGCCGTCGTGCATGTGCCCGAGCCCGAGCCTGTGCAAGCAGTGGAGGCATTCGATGCCGCAGAGGTGAGCGCTGAGACGCAGGATGAGGCGGTGCCCGCCGTCGTGGTCGAGGAAGCCAATCGATCTGAAACGCTGGCCGAACCCGTGCGCCCGCTGGCAGCAGCCCAGCCCGCGACCATGGTTGACATCATCGTCCCGGTGTACCGGGGCCTGGGCGATACGCAGCGCTGTCTGCAGTCGGTGCTGCAGGCGGCGACGCAAACCAACAGCCAGTTGGTGGTGATCAATGACGCCAGCCCAGAGCCGGAGCTGACCGCCTGGCTGCGCGAACTGGCCCAGCAGGACAGCCGCGTGCATCTGCTGGAAAACGACAGCAACCTGGGCTTTGTAGCCACCGTCAACCGGGGCATGGCGCTGAACCCCAGCCACGATGTGCTGCTGCTCAACAGCGACACGGAGGTGTCCCACGAATGGCTGGACCGCCTGTACCGGGCGGCCTACAGCGCAGAAGATGTGGGCAGCGTCACGCCGCTGTCCAACAACGCGACGATCTGCAGCTACCCGCGCTTTTGCGAAAAGAATGCGCTGCCCGCAGATGCCGACCTGCTGCGCCTAAACCATCTGGCCGCCAGCGCCAATGCCGGGCAGACGGTCGAGGTGCCCACCGGCGTCGGCTTTTGCATGTACATCCGCCGCGACTGCCTGGCGCAGACCGGCCTGTTTGATGTGGAGCATTTCGGCAAGGGCTACGGCGAAGAAAACGACTTCTGCATGCGCGCCCATGACCTGGGCTGGCGCCATCTGCTGGCGCTGGACAGCGTGGTGCTGCACACCGGCGGCGTCAGCTTCGGCGACAGCAAGACGCCGCGCGAGCAGGCCGCCTACCAGACCCTGCTGCAGCTGCACCCCGCTTACGACAGCCTGGTGCAAGCCCACTTGAAAGCCAACCCGGCCCAGGCCGCGCGCAATGCCATCGACAAGGCCCGCCTGCGCCAGCACCCGTTGCCGCGCATTCTGATGGTGTTGCACAACGCCGGCGGCGGCACCCTGCGCCATGTCAAGGAGCTGGCCCACAGCCTGCGTGACCGCGCGGTATCGCTGGCCCTGACGCCGCTGGAAGACAACTACATCCGCCTGCAGTGGCTGGATGCGGCCGAGGGCTATGACGAGGAGTTCCACTGGCCTACGCAATCGGAAGCGCTGGTAGCGCTGCTGCGCGAGCTGGGCGTGAGCCATATCCACTTCCACCACCTGATGGGCCTGAACCTGGAAGTGATGCGCCTGCCCGAGCTGCTGGGCGTGCGCTATGACTTCACCGCGCACGACTACTACGCCATCTGCCCGCAGATCAACCTGATGGAGCCCACGCACAATGCGCACTATGCGGCGCTGGGTGTGGCCCAGTGCCCACAATGTTCGGGGGCCGAGCCCGCGCCCACTGGCGAGTACATCGATGCCTGGCGCATGCGGCACCGCCTGTTCCTGAACCAGGCGCGCTATGTGCTGGCCCCGAGCAAGGATGCCGCGCTGCGCATGCACCATTACTTCCCCGATGCGCCGGTGCGCTATGTCACCCACCATGACATCCCCGATGCAGCGACGCTGCCCGTGCCCAAGGGACAACCGCTGGCGCCCCATGCGCATCTGCGCGTTTTCATCCTCGGCGGCGTCAGCCTGGCCAAGGGAGGCGATGTGATGGAAGCGGTGGCACTGGCTGCTGCCAAGAGCCAGGCGCCCGTCGAGCTGCACCTGCTGGGCTACCCGCACCGCCGCATGCGCACCCAGCCCCATGCCAGCCTGACCATACACGGACCCTACGACGATGCCGACCTGCCCGCACTGATGGCGCGCCTGCAGCCCGATGTGGTCTGGTTCCCCGCGCTGTGGCCCGAGACCTATAGCTACACCTTGAGCGCCTGCCTTCAGGCCGGCGTGCCGGTGATCGCGCCCGATATCGGCGCCTTCCCCGAGCGCCTGGCTGGCCGCCCCTGGACCTGGCTGCGTCCCTGGAGCACGTCGGCCGACGAATGGCTGGCACTGATGCTCGACATTCGCCAGCGCCAGTACATCGAAGGCCAGCCACCGCTGCCGGCACCGGCGGCTGCGGTCGACCTGAAGGCCCAGTACCTGCAGCCCTGGAGCTACGGACACGATTACCTGACGGGCCTGCGCCAATCCCCCCATTAAATAAAATGGCCCGATAGTGCTTGCAAATCAAGCACCCCTGCTACAAAAACCAAGAGCCGCTCCTTGTCATCCACTCTCTCTACCTTGCGCAAGCTGCCCCACAAGCTGCGCCAGCTGGCCCGCAGCATGTACCTGCTGGCCGCCGATCCCCGCCAACTGGGCAGCAACAGCCGCCGGCTCTGGCGCGCCTGGCGCACCGGTGGCACCCCAATGCTCAAGCACCAGCTGCTGTCCTTGGGCCACCCTGATGCCCCGACTGTACCGGTCGCCCCCACCGATGCCTGGCAGGACTACCAGCAGCGCTTGGCCAGCGAGGTGCTGCCGGTGCTGCGCGCCGAGATTGCAAGCTTGACGCAGCCGGTCAGCATCTCGATCCTGGTGCCCACCTACAACACCGACCCGGCCATGTTGACCGCGATGGTCGATTCGGTGCGCGCCCAGATCTACCCGCACTGGGAGCTGTGCATCGCCGACGATGCCTCCACCCAGCCCCATGTGCGCAGCATGCTGCAAGAACTGGCCGCGCAGGAGCCCCGTATCAAGCTGCACCTGGGCGAGCGCAACCATGGCGTATCGCACGCCAGCAACCGGGCGCTGGCGCTGGCCACCTCTCCCTTTGTGGTGCTGCTGGACCATGACGACCTGCTCCAGCCCCAGGCCATCTACCGCGTCGCCCAAAGCGTCATGGCCGATGACCCGGACATGCTGTACTCGGACGAAGTGCTGGTCAGCCCCGATGGCAAGCAGGTGCTGCAGTACTTCCACCGCCCGGCCTTCTCGCCCGAATACCTGCGCAGCCACCCCTATATCGTGCACATGGTGGGCTTTCGCACGGCGTTGCTGCGCAGCCTGGGCGGCTTTGACGAAGCCCTGGGCATTTCGCAGGACTACGATCTGATCCTGAGGGTCAGCGAGGCGGCCAGCCGCATCGTGCACCTGCCTGAACTCCTCTACCAATGGCGCACCCACACCGGCTCGGCAGGCCACGACAAGATGGCCCAGGTGATGGCCACCTCGACTGCGGTGCTGCAACGCCATCTGGATCGCAGCGGGATCGCCGCGCGCTCGGCCGCCGGCGTGTCCTTCAACTTCTTTGAGACGCAGCACCAGATCGCCGATGGCCAGCGTGTGGCCATCATCATCCCGACCAAGAACTACGGCAGCCTGGTGCGCCAGTGCGTGGACAGCATCCGCGCCACCGTGCAGCATGCCGCCTACGACCTGATCGTGATCGACCATGACTCGACCGAGCAGGCCAGCCTGGACTATTTTGCCCAGTTGCAGCAAGACGGCACTGCCACCGTGCTGCGCTACCAAGGGCCCTTCAACTTCTCAGCCATCAACAACTGGGCCGTGCGCCAGTTGACCCGCCCCTACAGCCACTACCTGTTCTGCAACAACGACATCGAGGCGCTGGAGAGCGGCTGGCTGGAGCACATGCTGTCGCAGTGCCAGGACCCGAGCGTCGGCATGGTGGGCGCTCAGCTGCTCTACCCCGACCGCACATCGATCCAGCACGCCGGTGTCTGCGTAGGCGCCTTCGGCATTGCCGAGCACTACGGCAAGTTCTTGAAGCTGCCTCCCGACCGCGTCGACATCGCCTTCATGGGCCGCCTGGTCAGTACGCATGAAGTATCGGCCGTGACCGCCGCCTGCCTGCTGATGCGCAAGGATGCGTTTGATGCCATCGACGGCTATGACGAGAAGCTGTCCGTAGGCTTTGGCGATGTGGACCTGTGCCTGCGCACCCTGCAGCTGGGCTGGCGTGTGCTGTACTGCCCGCAAGCCACATTGATCCACCATGAATCCATCACCCGGGGCAAGGCCGAAGGCTATGACCCGCACCCCGAGGATTCGGCATTGTTCGCCAGCCGCTGGCGCGATTTCCTGGACCAGGGCGACCCCTACTTTCACCCCGCTTTTGAAGTGCGCCACACCTGCTGGCTGGTGCGCACACCTTTGCACTGCCAGCCCTCGATCAACCGCCGCCTCTTCAGCCGCAGCGGCCTGGGCCAGCGCATGCAGCGCTTGAGCTACAGCGCCAGTGTCTCCGAACCGCTGCAGCAGGCAGTGGCTGCGGCAGGCACCCAGCCCGCCGCCTGACGAAAAACGGGCCGGCGCCCTCTACGGGCTGCCGGCCCATGATCAAACGGGACGCTGCAGCAGCAAAAAGATCTCGTTGTTGGTCAGTACCTCGCGCGGGTACTGCGCCAACAAGACCTCGGGCACCGGCTCGGGCTCATAGTGGCGGCGCTCTTCGCGTGCCACCGTAAACCCCGCTTCCTTGGCCAGCGCCACTAGCTCGTCGGCGGTCAGGCGGTTGAGCTCCTGGTACTCCTTGAACACAAAGCGCTTGTAGCCCTCCGGCCCAAAATCGGCAAAGCCAAAGTCCACCTCATCGGGGCTGAGTTCACCGTCATAGGCTGCTATCACCTTCCAGAGCGCATCCTCGTCCACCAGCAGGTGGTGCCAGGCAACGCTGTCATAGCGGCGCAGGTGGGAGCCGAAGGCGGAGTAGAACAGCGGCTCGATCTGCAAGAAGAAATGCCCGCCCGGCTTCAGGCATGCCAGCAGGTCTTTCAGGATGGGCAGCAACTGGTCGCGCTGCACATGCTCAAAGGTCGACCAGCTCATGATGCCGTCATAGAGCGGCGCCTGGCCCGCCAGCGGCGCGCTGGGCGTGATCGTCTGAAAACTCAGCGCGGCCGGAATGCGCTGCAGGCCCAACTGCTCCTGCGCAATGCGCGTCAGCTTGGCGTATTCCTGCCGCACATCAACGCCGTGGATGGCCGCAGCGCCATGGCGCAGCACCAGGGCCAGATCGGTGATGCCATCGCCGCAGCCAAACTGCAGCAGGCGGGCGGTACTCACATCCATCACTGGGCTGAGCCACTGCGCCACCACATCGGATGCGTAGTGGAAGTGGGAGCGGAACCACTCATCGGTGATCCTGCTGTCGTCAAACGCGGGCAGGCCCAGCAGCTTTTCACGCAATTGCGCCAGGCGGCGCATACGGTTTCCGCGGTTCATGAGGGCTTTCGCAGCACGTACACGTCCTGGTGGTTCCAGAACTGCACGGGGGAGAAATATTCGAGCTTGTCGGCGCCCACGGTCTCGGAAATGCGCGCGCGCACAAACGCTTCCGTCGTAAAGGCCGTGCCGTACTCGTTCGGATCGATGGCGTTCGATTCGCTCGACGGCGCAAAGAAAAAGCCCTCATCATCGAGCGGAACGCTGTCAAACCGGGCCGCCTTGATGCCGTGCGTGCTGAACACCAGAATGCCACCCGGCGACACCAGGTTGTACAACACCTGCAGCCAGCGGCCCCAGGTGCTACGCGGCAGATGGCTGAACAGCGACAGCACAAAGACCGTGTCGTACTGGCGCGGGGCCACCAGTTGCTCAGGCACGCTGGCAGAGACAAAGCCCTGTACGCCAAAGGTACGCTGCGCGAAGTCCACCGCATCGGGCACCACATCCGATACCGTCACCTTGCCGGGGCCCAGCAGATGGGCCAGGTGGCGGGTAAAACGGCCATGGCCACTGGCAAACTCCAGAAAATGCTGGCTCTGCACCAGCGGCTGACCGACACGCTCCATCACCGTCATCAGCTCGGCCAGGGTGCGCCAGCCATCGGCCAGGTAGTCGCGCAGCGGGTTGTTGCTGCTGGGGTGGCGGGCAAAGAAGCCAAAAATATCATCGGCTGTGGAAATCGTGCAGTCCAGGCCCATGATGTTGCGGAACGAGCCGGTCAGCCCATGCTGCTCGATCAGCGCATGCGCTGCCAGCATCACGTCCTTTTCGGCACGGGCACGCAGCAGCAGGCCCGAGGCCGCTTCAAAATTGCCATTGGCCAGCATCAGCTGGGCTTCGGCCAGCAACTGCTGGCCCTGGCTGGTCGCAGAGGGAGAATTCGTGGTCATAAATCTGGGGGCGGTGGGCACGCCAGCGCAGACGCTGGCGCGCTCGTTTCCTGGGGTTCAAGCGGCGCACGCGCTTGCGCGCAGCCTCAGCTCCAATGGTGGGGCAATCGTACCAGTCCAGGCAGCGGCTTGGGGTAGATAAAGCGGAAGACGGTGTACTGGAACCATTGGTCGTAGACCGCCAGACCCGAGCCATCGAACAAGAAGGCGCTGACCACATAGTCACCGCTGTGCAACGGCAGATCGGGAAAGCGCAGCACGGATTGCCAGCTGCCATCGGGCAATGGCAGGGGCACAGCCCCTTCTTCGTGCGTGGCCAGGCAGGCAATGCCTACCCCTTTGTTCTGCTCGATCATGAAGCCGATATTGGGCCGCTCGGCCCCGTTGCCGCGTGCCTTGATCGTGATCACCAGGTCCTGGCCTTGCAACACCGGCGGGTCGCCCGGGCTCAGGTTGGCAATATCCACCGACAGGATGCAGGCGTTGCCAGCCTCTTTGGCTGGAGGCAGGTTGGGGGGCTCCACGGCATAGGGCGTAGCCAGTGGATCGGCCGGTTCTGTAGCCACCGCTGCTGCAGCCGCATCGGCCAGCACAGACCGCGCGGCACTTGCCGCATCATCACCCCACTGTTGCCGGTCCTTCTCATCCTGCTTTTGGCGCGTGCGCACATCGTAGGCCGCCAGCACCGCCTCGGTCTCGCCAAACATCTGCACCTGGCCCTGCTCCAGCCACAACGCGGCATCGCAGAGGTGGCGAATATGGTAGGGACTGTGCGAACAAAAGAGGATGGTGCAGCCCTTCTGGCGAAAGTCCAGAATGCGCTCGATGCATTTCTTCTGAAAGCTCTGGTCACCGACGGCCAGCGCTTCGTCGACGATCAGCACATCGGGCTGCACGGCGGTGACCAGCGCAAAGGCCAGGCGCACATTCATGCCCGAGGAATAGGTTTTGACCGGCCGGTCGATCGCGTCCTGCAGCTCGGAAAAGGCAATGATCTCCGGCTCCAGCTTGCGCATCTCCTCATGGCTGATGCCAATCAGGCTGCCGGCAAAATACAGGTTGTCGCGGCCGCTGAAATCAGGGTGGAAACCCGCGCCCAGCTCCAAAATGGCGGTGATGCGGCCGGAGCGCTCAATGGAGCCGGTCGAGGGTTGCATCGTGCCTGCCAGCAATTTGAGCAACGAGCTCTTGCCGGCACCGTTGTCACCCACCACACCGATGCACTGGCCGCGCGCCAGGCTGAAGCTGACCTCACGCAGCGCCCAGTGGCTGCGGTGCATGGCCCGCCCCGTCAGCAGCGCTTTCACACGCTGGCGCGGGGAGTCATACAGCTTGTATTCCTTGCCCAGTTTCTTGACCACCAGCACGGCCGCGGTCTCTTGCGTCTTCGCCATCTGCACGCCCGTCATAGCCAGTCCACCAGCTGATCGCGGCTGCGCCGCACCAGCACATTCACCACCACGGCAAGCACTGCAATCCACACAGCGCTCACCACCCAGACTTGCAGCTCCGGCCACTGGCCCTGCAGCAGCGCAGACTGGTAGCCCATGACATAGGAAGCCATCGGATTCAACCACAGCAGCCAGCGCCAGCCCTGCGGAAACATCGTGATCGGAAACAGGATCGGCGTCAGGTAGATACCCACCGACAGCATAAAGCCCACCAGCTGCACGGTATCGCGCAAGGCCGCCGCAAAGATTGCCAGCGCGTACGACAGCAGCAAGGTCATCAGCAGCTGCATGGCCATCAGCGGCAGCAAGGCCAATACCCCCCACTGCATATGGTGCACAGGGATGTAGCACAACGCCAGCAGCAGCATCAGCGGACCAAAGATCCAGGAGCTGGCCAACACCGATCGCACCGGGAACAGCACCGGTGGCAGCGGGTTCTTCTGCAAGATGGATCCTGCCTCCAGCAGGCTGCCCATGCCGCGCGAGACCGCATCGCAAAACGCCATCCAGGGCAGCGCCCCCACAATCAGAAAGGTACCCACCGCATGGCTGGATGCACCCTCCCCCAGGCGCATCGCGAACACGATGTCGAACACGAGGTAATAAGCCGCAACGGACAGCAGCGGCTGGAGATAGGGCCAGATGACGCCCAGCGCAGTGCCCGCATGGCGTGCGGCTACCTCTCGGCGGGTCATCACGCCGACCAGGGCGCGACTGGCGACCAGTTCGCGGGTATTTTTTATCAAGGAATCCAGCATGGACGGGGAGAGCCTATCTGTGAGCGAGCCGAGCCTATCAGCATGACATAAACAAGTCGAGGAGGCATGGCCTCCTCTTTTGTTGCTTGCCTTAACAAAGGCTATTATTTTTGCGCCGCGAACTTGGCAGAGAATGCCTCCAGATTGGCGGAGTCGGCCTTGGTCTTCTCGTTGATCTTTTCAATCTCAGCCTTGCGCGCCTGCTGGATCGCCTGCTGGACAAATTGCTTCTCCAGTTGCGGCTTCACCTCTTCCAACGACATCGTACGCGCAGGCTTCTTCTCGATCAGCTTGATGATGTGGTAGCCGAACTGCGTCTTGATTACGGGGCTCAGTTCGCCCGGCTTGCTGAGTGCAAACGCAGCGGTTTCGAATTCAGGAGCGGTTTGACCCCGGGGTATCAAGCCCAGATCACCGCCTTTGAGCGCCGAGCCTGCATCCGAGGAATTGGTCTTGGCGAGTTGGGCGAAATCGGCACCGGAGGCCGCTTCTTGGCGCAGCTTCTCGATCTGTGCCTTGGCCTTTGCATCGTCCTGGTTGGCAATCAAGATATGCGCTACATGCGCCTGCTCAGGCGCTTGGTACTTATCTTTGTTGACCAGGTAAGCTGCGCTCACTTGCGCATCGACCACCTTCTGATCAGGTGTATGGTCCTTGTCGAATTTCACCAGGTATGCGTCTGACAGCACCTTGTCCGTCGCAATTCTGACAGCCGCCGCTGTCTCGGGCTGCTTGTCCATCTGCTCCTGGCTCGCTCGCAAGGCCAACACCCGGCGAACATAGATCGCATCAGCCATCTGGGCCACGCTTTCCTTGCGGGCCAAGAACGAGGCTCGCATTTCTTCCGGCATACGCTTGGCATCGCTCAAGATGTCACTCTCACGAACTGCAACACCATGGCCTTCGATCAGCACTGGATCTGCCGCCTGTGCCATGACGGCCACACTGCTGGCTCCGAGTACCGCTGCCGCTCCAAGAGATGTCAACCAACTACGCATCTAGCATTCCTCAGCTCAAAAGAAGCAGCATAGCAAAGCTATGCGAATCATTCATGGATGAACCCCAGCGAAAAGCACGGGCATCCGGCATCATCCAAAAAGAAAAAAAGGACAGAGATCACTCTCTGTCCTTCGGTCTAGGCTAGAACTTTAGCTTATCGCTAAATTTACTGAGCAGCCACTGGCTTGGCGAAACGGTGAGGCCAGGTGATACCGTAGGTACCGCTGAAGCCGTTAGCTGCGCCACCGCTGTTCATCAGCTTGATGAACGAAGAACCCACCACTGGCAGAGCCTTGGTGTAGCTGATAGCGCCCCAACCGTTTTCGTAACCAACTTGCACGTTGGTACGAGCAACGGAAGCACCCAGCACCGAGGTACCAGCTGCGTCGTTGAACGACAGCACGTTCACTTCGCCGCAGAAGTCCAGACCCTTCAGGGTGCTTGGAGAGATCACAGCGCCGTTGCGCTTGGAGGTCTCTTCGCGATCCCAGAAGGTGTAGCCGCTGGTGTTAGCGCAGATCAGGCCGTTGGCGGTGTTCACGTAGGTGTTAGCCTCGGTGAAGTAACGAGCATTGGACAGATCGACCACACCGGCGTTGAACACGCGGTACGTTGCCTCGGTAGGCTTCTTCGTGTAGTCAGCACCCACGCTGTAACGGCGGGTAGGCATCGACAGCACCCAGTCGGTCTTCGCAGCAATCAGCGTGTCCAGCGCGAACTGGTTCGACACACCGTTGTTAGCCACAGCTTGCGTCAGACGCGAAGCTTGGGCTTCTGGGCTAGCCGTGGTAGCCAGGTAAGGGGTCGACAGGTCAGGGAAGTCGAAGTTCACTGGCTTGACGATGTTGCCCTTCAGCAGTGGGTCAGCGGTCAGCGAAGCTGCGTTGCCCGAAGTAGCGGCGGAGTTGGTTTCGTCCTGTGGGAACAGCACGAAGTTACCACGGCCATTGCCGCCGGTAGCAGCGATAGCGGTAGCAGCACCGGAGAACGTGGTGGTTTGGTTCACGTTCAGGATGTACCAGTCAGCAGTCAGCTTGCCCGATGGGGTATCGAAGCCCAGAGCTGCAGCATTGGCAACGCTGGTGGTGCTCAGTGGGTTGATTTCCAGGGTCTTGTCCAGCGTAGCTGCCGTGCAAGGTGCAACGCCGTTCACGTGCTTGGTAGCAAAGTAAATCGACTGGCTGTTCGAGCTAGGCACGATGTCAGCCATGTTCAGGATTTCAACGTAGCCTTCCTTGGTCTGTGCAGCAGTTGCATCAGATGGCAGACGGTCGGTCACGAATTGAACTTGCTGACCACGGATGTCAGGCAAAGTGCAGCTCTTGTCGTTGGTCAGGAAGGTAGAACCGTTCTCGTTGCCTTGCACCGAACCAGTCCACACGTCGCCAGGCGACAGGAACACGGTGAAGTCCAAGATATCGTCAGAGTTGGCAGCGCCACGGAAACGAACCTTCAGAGCCTTGCCGTTGACGGTGTCGGTGTTCACCACGTGGAACACGGACATGTTGTCGTTTTGCGAGGTGAAGTAAGGCACCACCAGGATGTGGCCAGCGCCACCTTCGCTCTGCTCCAGAGTGGCAGCGGTAGCGGGGGTCATGCCGGTGTTAGGGAACACTTGAGCAGAAGCGGCGCCTGCAAAACCACCAATCATGGCAGCAATGCTCAGTGCCAGAACATTTTTCTTCATAAACACACTCCAGTTAAAAAAAGTTAGTCAGCGCAACTACCACGATTGTTTACGCTAAGAAATAATAGCATAGCGCTCACGGGGTATGCAAAGCTAGCAGCCTGTTTTTTTTAGTCGATTGTTGAGAATTTACAACAACCAACCATGCACAGTGGCTCGCGCGCATCCCTGTCAGCATCAAGGCGCTTGGTAGAGGTTCCACCGACCGTCTTCGAGCAACCAAGTTTGCTTCGAATACATGTCAATGGTACCCATTTTTCGGCCGGGAATCGGAGGATTCACCTTCAAATTCACGCCGACCTCGCACTTTTCAGGCTCGCAAGTGGCCTTCTGTGCTTCAGCAGCGACAGCAAAGGTCGCCATGTAGTTTTTAGCAAAGAGCTTTTCATCTACAGCCAGGCGAAAGGCCTCATTCATATAGCTGCGTGTCTTTTCTGCATCACCTTTGAGGCGAGCATCCCAATAGCCTTGCGAGCGCTTCAATACAGCTTGTTCGGGGGTATCTGGCTGAAAGCTGGCGCAGGCCACCATCGAGGCGGCAGCACCGATTGCAAACAAAGCTTTCGCGGATTGGATCATCAGGTTAGAAGTCATTTCTCAGTATCTCTACAACATGGTTCTTTACTGCGTCTGCACCGGTTGCACCGGAACAACACGGGATGCAGGGGCGGGGGCATTGTTGGCGCGGATGAGCAGATCATCATCGTTCAACCCACGCAGGCGGTCACGCAACTCTTCACTGACTTCCCGCACATCCACATCAGTACGTACGACACGAGGCGTCATAACGAGCAAAAGTTCCGTGCGCGCAGTTTTTCTAACAGTGCTGCTGAAGGCCTTGCCAATGATCGGGATGTCTTTCAGCAAAGGGATGCCCGAGTCGGAGTCTTCGTTGCGGTCTCTGATCAAACCACCCATGACGATGGATTCACCCGAGCGCACGGCCAGCTTACTGGTTAGCTGGCGGTTAGAGAATTTGGTCTGTTGCGATGCGGAATCGAGGCCGGCACTGTCGATGACCGACTGGTCAATCTGCAGACTGACCATATTGCCGGAATTGACGGAAGGCGTGACGTTCAAGATCACCCCCGTGTCCTTGAGCTGGTAGTTGTCTGACAGAAAGCTGGTCGACGTGATGGTGCTGCTGACCTTGACCGGAATTTGCTCGCCCACCGAAATGGAGGCGGGGTGGTTGTCCATCACCATCACCGAGGGGCTGGAGAGCATCTTTACCTGTCCCTGCCCCGCAACGGCACTCAAGCGAGCGGCGATATCCCCCCCGCTGTTAAACAGCGAATAGGTAAAGTTGCCAGCTGCCGCAGCAATGGTGCCGGGAGTCGTGTTATTCAACGACCCAAGGCTGCCGGTGCCCGAGAAATTGCGCCCTCCGATGCCACTGTTACGGAATAACCACTCCACCCCATACTCCAGGTTGTCATTGAGAGTCACTTCAATGATGCTGGCCTCGATCAGCACCTGGATAGGCGCGACGTCCAGGCGCTTGAGCGACGCCTCGATCTTGCGGAACTGCGAACCCGTGGACCAAACCAGGATCGTGTTGTTGAACTCATCAGCTACGACGCGGATATCACCGATAGCGGTAGCGGTGATGGTGGGCGTGCCCCCTTGCTGCTGGGCATTGCCGGTGTTGCCAAAGCGGTTGGCGTTGTTATTGCCAAAACCAGATGCAAAGCCCGTCGTACCGCCAAAGTTGTTGAAGCCACCACCCAAACGGTTGTTATTGTTGTTGACGCCGTTCAGCCCGGGCGCTACGCCGGAAGTCATGTTGCCGGCGGCACCTTGCTGGCCACCAAAGATGCCATTGAGCACCTGGGCCAGGTACTTGGCATTGCCGTTCTGTACGCGGTAGACATACAGTTCAGGCTCGCTGCCCCCGTAGCCGGGCACATCGAGGCGGCGAATCCAGCGCTCTGCCTCATCCAGGTAGGAGGCGCGTGGCGTGATCACCATCAGCGCATTGAGGCGCGGGATCGGCAGCACCCGCAAAGCACCGAACAGGGGATTGGAATCGCCCAGCGAGGTCAGCAGCGCAGCTGCCGCTGCCGCATTGCCGCTGAGTTGGTTATTGCCGCTACCGCTGGCAGCAGCACCGGTTGCCTGGCCGGGACGGCGTTGCGCGGCAGCGCTGGCCGCTCCACCCGCAATACCCGCCGACGCTGCAGCGCCCTGCCCTTGCGCAGCCTGGCCGCCGCCACCATTGACCATTTGCAGCGCCGCACTGACTTCTTCGATCGAGGCGTGCTTCAGCGGGTAGATGCCTACCGACATCCCCTTGAGCAGGTCCACGTCAAAAGTCTTGACCATCTCCATCCAGCCTTCAGACTGGGTGCGCGTACCCTGCATGATCAGCACGTTGCGCACGGTGTCGACCTTGATCAACGCTTCGGCCGGAATGATGGGCTTGAGGATGTTGGACATCTCGGTGGCGCCAATGTATTGCAGCGGCACCACGATCACACCGTAGCCGGGTGCCATGCTGCCCGGCGCACCAGCGATGCGCACATTGCCGACCAGGCTGCGCAGCACCTCTGGCTTGCCGACCTGGTAGGTGCCGCGGGCATCGCGCACCATCGCCAGTCCATTGGCCTGCAGGGCCGCTTCCAGCAGAAAGACGGCCTTGTCCGGATCGATCGGCTTGGGCGTCGTCAAAGTCACCGTGCCCTGCAGCGGCGGGTGCATCACATAGTCGATCTTCAGAATATCGCCCATCACCGTGCGAACCACCTCGGCGACTGGCGCTTCCTCGAAACGGAAGCTGACCGGCGCGCCACCGGTGACCGGTGCGGACGGGTCAATGTTCAGCAGCTTATCGGTGCCGCGCATCACCCGCGGCTCGGTCGATTGCTCTTCCTCGTCACTACCCATCTTGGGGGAGATCAGGATATTGGGCGCCTGCAGCACAGGCGGCTGACCAGCCACTTGGGCTGCAGGCTGTGCCGCAGGCAGCGGTGCTGCAGTTTGCGCCTGGGCCGGCAGCAGCATGCCGATCTGGCCCAGTGCAACTACCAGCGCCGTGTTGAAAAATACGGGAGACTTCATGGTTCTAACCCTAGGATCTATCTATTTATAGAGATTGCCACGCTCAGGGGCGCTGGGCAGCGGTAGAGCCGCCGAGGCTTGCACGGCGACGCGGTGGTGGGGTATCGGTGCCTGCAGGCGGCTGCCCGATTTGGGCGGGCATAGCTCTTTGCGGCACATTGGTCTCTGTCGCGGGACCGTAGCCTTGCTGCAGCTTGCCTTTTTGCAAGGCAATTTCCTTGGTCACGCCAGCGCGGGTGAAATACACCCGGTTTTCCGCTACCGAACTCAGGGTCCAGCCATCGAGCAAGCCCTGCAATGGCAAGGATTTGTCCTTGCCCTGGAACTTGATAATGATCCCGCCGGTCTTGCCATCCTCGCTGAGATAGACACCACTCAGCACCGCGTCCGCCAGATAGTCGGGAGGCGGGGGCGGTGCTTCTGCGGCCGCTACCGGAGGCGGAGGCGGCGGGCGGCGGGTGGGGGAGAACAAGGGGCGGTCCAGCATCGCCAGAAACTGGCTGTGATCCATCGGCTGCGCCTTGCCCAAATGGGGCACGATACCATCCAGGTTGGACTTCTGGCCTCGGGGCATCGCCCAATGGGTATTTTTCAACCCGCCACTTGGACTGAGCCACATCCAGACCAAAGCCAGGGCCAACACCATATTGGCAGCTATCAGAATGACACTTATATAGCGCTTCATGGACGCTCCCTCAACACGCTCAAGGTCATCTGGAGACTCAGGCGAGGCGCCATCTTGTCATTCATCACTTGCAAAGTGCCCTGGTTTCTGACTTCCACGTCGGCCAGTAGCATCACTGGCAGTTGCTCATTCAAGACAGCCAGGGCGCTGTCCACTGCAAGCAGATCCCCTTCGGCCCGTACCGACAACGGAATGCGGTCAAAACCTTTTTCTTCTTTGGCAGGCAGCACCTGGCTGCTCACCACAGTCAACCCTGCCGTGGTCAGAAGGCTACGCACCTTCTGTTGCACCGCGTTGCCCGTCTGGGCCACATCCTGGTTCGCGGGGTAAATATACTCGGCGCGGATCTGCAGGGCACGTTCCAGCGACTGGTCGATCTCCTCGCGCTGCAGATCCAGGCCACGCAGTCGCGCATAACGGGGTTCAAACTCCGATAGGCGGGCCTGCGCCCAAAGGTGCTTGCTGGCGACATAAGTGCCAAGACCGATCAAAGGCAGCAGCACCAGCAATGCAGTGGCAACCAGGATCAGCAGTTCTTTGCGGTTGGGACGGGTCACGATCATGGCTGTTTCCCTCCAGCTTCAGCGGGAGGGGTTACGGATCCTCCCAAACTGGCTCTCGGCTTCGTACTGCCACCCAATGTGGCTCGGGACGCAGGGCGTGGGGCAGAATCCGGGACGGCACCTGCTGCCGGGGCATCGGCGGCTGCAGGGACAGACGCAGGGGCAACGGGGGCTGGAGGTGCATCCGCGCCAACGGGCGCACCAGCAGCAGGCTCTACAGGCTGCGGTTTAGCAGCGGCTTCCACTACCGTCTTAGGGCCAAAAACCTTGGCATCCAACCCCAGCTCGATGGTGAAACTCTCTTTATTACTGCCACCCATGCGGGTGGCAGCGCTGGGCGCACGCACGTCCTTGACGCCCTCTTGGTTGCTGAGCTTTTGCATCAGGGCCGAGGCATTCTCAGTCAAGCCGGAGATCGTCACCTTGCTGCCCTGGATACGCGCTGATTGCAAGGCCGTATCGTCAGGCAACACATTGGTCAGCATGCTGAGCACCTGGACCCCATCAATGCGCTCGGCCAACAGCTCCGACAGACCAGCGACCTTGTCGGCACTCTGAATCAGCGTATCGCGTTTGGCGACTACATCGGCGGTCTTGGCGGCCATACCCTCATAGGCATGGGTGGCCTCAATCGCACGCATTCGCAACTGTGCAGTAGGAGTCGCGGCAATCGCAGCGAGCAGCAGCACAGCAAGCGCCACCCCAGCGACATTCCACCACAGCCGCTTGCGACCCAGTGCATAACGGGCTTGCTCACCAAAGCCCTGGAACACCACCGGCCTGCGTTCCGGTGCAAACACCCAGACTTCGGGCTGCTCCAACGACTCTGCCTTGGATTGGCCCTTGAGCGTCTGCAGATGCAGCTGCTGGGCCACCTGCGCCTGCAGATAGGGCTCGGTCTGCGCTCGGGAAGCCAGGACCACGAGCAATTTGACCCCCTTGCTGCTGCGGCTCAACTCGGTATAGCCCCAGAGAAGATCATCGGCAGCAAAAGGGCTGATCGCCTGCACTTCCAATTCAGCAGCGCTGGCGCAATCCTGAGGATCCAGCGCAGGCAGGGCCACCGTCTTGCGCAGCACCATGTGCTCGGGCAGTTCCAACGCCCAAAACACAGGCTCACGCCCAGGTTTAAGCACCGGCTCGCCGCTTTCCCACACCACGGTAGGGGCGCCCTCTGCAGGTACCAGCCGCAGCATTTGCACGGGCCGCAGCCATGACAGCGGCGGCCACTGCGGCGCCCTGCGCCAGGTTTTTAAAATATCGGCCTTGAGCTGGTTCAGGTCCAGCCCAAAAAAGCGCGATTCAGTAGAAATTGCCATAAGGGTGCTTTGCTTCGATCAGGATGCTGGCTTCAGCATCTGGCGCGCTTCAAACGTATACCAGGGCAGGCCGTCTCTCGTTCTGGCCCCGAAGTACACACTGCGATCTACAAGAAAAATCCGTCCGTCCGCCATCGGCACCTGGGCCGTTATGCGGTAGCGGCGCTGTGCGCCGCCAGGGCGCGCCAAGTTGGCGTCCAGGCCAGTGGTGTCCAGCCCTGGCTGACCACGCGATGCAGCGATACGGGCTGCGATGCCCTCATCTCCGTTAGCCAGCACCCGCAGCACATCCGGAGGCGACGCCAACGGATTGACCGTGGCGCCTCCTGAGCCGGCGGTCGCCGCCGTGATCAAGGGCGCGAGTCTAGCATAGAGGTCGTAATCGATTCCGGGCACCTGCATCAGGTCTTCTATCGCCTCAAAACGCTCCGGCCGGCGGCCGTCGAGCGAAGAGCGTTCACGGCGATCGAGGACCGCTACCGCAAGCTCCTGGGCGGCGCCTTCCGGCAAACCCCCGCCCACGCTCATCAGCGCCGTCAGCAGCGGCAACGATGCGCCATTGATATTGATCAGGCCATTGAGCGGCATCACACTGACCGCTACCTGGGTGCCCTGGTAATTGACCGAGGTCTCGGTGGTCTCCTGCAAAATGGTGCGATCGGCCGCCAGCTGCTGCAGTACCATGACCACAGCCGCATCGCCCACGGCCTGCGCGGTCACCTTGTCCTTGGCCACGCCAATCATCTTGGCTTCCTGGCGCACGACGCCGCTGACGCCGGTCACCATCAGGCTGAGCGCAGCCACCAACCAGAGCACGGCGATCAAAGCCATGCCTTGTTGCTGAGGTCCGGCCTGCGTGCGGTATTGAAGAGGTGCTCGCATCATCCCAAGGAACCTCCCAGGCTCGCACCACCACCACCGCCGCGTGGGTCGCCAGCAGGCATCACGCGCAACTGCACCACCACCGGTGGCAGCACCGAGGTTTCGGTAGTCATCACCACCTGCACCGCCTGGGGAAGCCGGTCGACCGCCCCCCAGTCGCTGCCCCATTGCGGCGGATCGATCGCGCCATCCAGGTACTGAAAAGACAAACCGGTCGCATGCGTCAGCAGCGGATACGTCTGCGCCGCACCCCAGTCGGGCAGCGTCTGCGCATCGGTCCAGGGCAAATAACTCAGCACAATGGCCGGTGCGCCATCGTAGCTGCCCATTGCCAGCCGGAAATGGTAGCGGCCACCAACGCCGTAGCGCGCAGGCATCACCCCTACCCAGGTCATCGACTGGCCAGCGCCTTCAAAGAAAAATGCCGAAGGCGCGGCACTGAGCATGCCCTGCTGCTGCAAGCCCTGCACGCGTTTGGCAGAGATACGGCCCAGCACGGCACGCAAAAAATCGGTGCTGGCACGCGACTCGTCCATGCGTTCGAGCCGGTTGTCGATACTGGTTTCGGTGCGGCCCATCGTGCCCATGGCGCCGGCCAGACCCAAGACGATCAGCGACAGCAAGGACATGGCCACCAGCATCTCCACCAGCGTGAAGCCGGCGGCCGTGCGGCGTGGGCATGGATTGCCCTGCGTCCATAAAGAAGTACGAATGCGGCTCATCCTGCAGGCACCACATTCTCAGCAGGATCGGGTGGCCTGCGCTGTGCACGCAAGGTGGTGAGCTCGAACACACGCGGGCGGTCGCCCTCCGCCCAGTTCACGCTGATATGCACCTCATGCAGCACGGGGATGTTCGGGCTCTCGTCCACCCCGGTCTTGAACGGCGCGCTCTGCACGCTCCATTGGTAGCCATTGCTTTGGCCGGACTCGTTCCAGCCGCTTTCATAGACCGAATCGCGCGAGTCCATGATGGACTGCGCCAGCTGTACCGCATATTGGTAACGATCGAGATCGCCGACGCTGCGCGCATTGCTGCCGGTGGCCCGGTAGATCATGCCCAATGAGATCGCCATGATGGACAGCGCCACCAGAATCTCCAGCAGGGTCATGCCACGCTGGCGCCGGGTCCACCGGGACAGAGACGACTGCCGCCTCATTGGAACAAAGGCTCCTGGGTGACCCGGCCCGACAACCAGTCCACCCGCAAGCGCGTGCCGGCACCATTCTTGCGCAGAATCTCCACACTGCCGCCCGTCGAGCCGCCCGAGGCCAGGAACACGATCGAGGCCGAACTGTTGGGCACAAACTCGCGATCTGCCACCGTGGTGCGCAGATCCACGGTCTCTGGAATGTCCTTGACCGAGCCCGCATAGCCGTAGTGCCGGGTCTGCAGGTCGACGGTAAAGCGCACTGGCTCACCTTGGGACACCGCAACATACCGGGCCGAACGCAGTTGGCTGATCATTGTGCGCACGGTGTCACGGTACTGCACCCCGTCCTTGAGCCGGTCATAGGCGACCGGCGCCATCGCCACCACCAGGGCCATGATGGCGAACACCACCATCAGCTCGATCAAGGTAAAGCCTTGATGGGCTGCTGGGCGCTTTGCGGCGCGCGGGTGTCGGCTCAGCCATGGCAAGGCAGTCGGCACGGGGAGTTCCTGGTCAAACCTGAGAAGAAACGCAGGCCGGGTTACTGCGCGTTGCGCACATCGGCAGCTTCGCCTTCACCACCAGGCTGACCATCGGCGCCCAGCGACAGGATCTCCACCCGGCCACCGTTGTAGCTATAACGGTAGGGGTTGTTCCAAGGGTCATTGGGAACGCCGCCCGACAGATACGGACCGTTCCAGCCACGCACATTGCCCGGCTGCTTGGCCAGCGCATCCAGACCTTCTTCGGTGGTCGGGTAGCGGCCGGTGTCCAGCTTGAAGATATCGAGTGCCTTTTGCAGGTCAGCAATCTGCACGCCCGCAGTCTTGGACTTGGCGCCGCCCAACTGGCTCAGCACCTTGGGGCCGACCAGACCGGCCAGCAAGGTCAGGATGGCCAGCACCACCAGCAGTTCGATCAGCGTAAAACCACGGCTCTTGCGTGGCGTCTTTTGGGTGAAAAAGGCCTTCATGGCGGGCTCTCCTTGCAGTATAAAAATTAAGCAGCCAGATCGTTGACGGACAGAATGCCCATCAGGATCGACACAATGATGGACGCAATCATGATGCCCAGGACCAGGATCAGCACAGGCTCGATCATCGTCAGGGCGCGTTTGATGCCGGTTTCCACCTCGCGGTTCAATATATTCGACAGCTCCAGCATCATCGAGCCCAGGCGCCCGGTCTCTTCACCGACGCGCACCAGGTTCACCGCCAGCGGCTCGAACACCGTCGTGGTGTTCATCGCCTGCACCATCTTGCCGCCTTCCTTAACGATGGGCGGAATCTTGGCCAGCTCCGCCTGGATCAGGCGGTTGCTGACCGTATCGGTCGCAATATGCAGTGCCGTCAGCAACGGCACACCATTGCCCAGCAAGGTGCCCAGCGAGCGCGAATACAGGGTCAGCTGGTACTTGAGCGCCAGGCGCCCCAGAATCGGCATGCGCAGCAACACGCCCTGCCACCACAACCGGCCCTTGGGCGAGCGCAGCCAGCTGCGCAGCAGGTAGACCACCGCCGCGCCACCGAGCAACACCACCCAGCCGTTCTTGCGGAACACCTGGCCAATGGTCATCACGATCTTAGTCGGCGTGGGCAGCGCATCCCCCATGTCGGTGAACAGTTTCTCGAACTGCGGCACCACAAAGCCCAGCATCGCGATCAGCGACAGATTCGCGACCGCCACCAGAATCATCGGGTAGATGGTGGCCGAGACCACGCTTTCCTTGAGCGCGCGCTGGCGCTCCAGATGCTCGACCAGCCGCTGCAACACGGCCGACATCTGGCCGCTGGCCTCACCCGAGCGCACCATGTTGATGTAGAAATCGCCAAACAGCTCCTGGTGCACCATCAGCGCCTTGGACAGCGGCACCCCGCCCTTGACGGCTTCCAATACGCCGGTCAGCAGCTCGCGCATGCTGTCCTTGAAGGCCATGTCGATCAGCACGCGCAGTGCATTGTCCAGCGCGAGGCCGGCTTTGAGCATGATCGACAGCTCCGAGGTCATCGCCAGCACATCAGCGGCCTTGGCCGGGCCCTTTTGTGACTTGGTCGCCTTGGCCTTGCCAATCGCGCTGGCCGCAGCGGCCGGCTTGGCCCCTGCTGCCTTGGCCCCCGCGGGCATCAGTGCAGCAGCATCTGCCGCGTCGACAATGCGCACCGGCGTGAGCTTTTGCGCACGCAGGTGCTTTTGCACGGCCGCCGCATTGGGCGCTTGGAAAGTGCCGCGAACCTGCTCGCCCGCAGCATTGATCGCGTGCCAGGCAAAATCAGCCATCGATCTGGTCCTGGGTGACGCGGGCGACTTCGTCCAACGTGGTCATGCCGGCGGCCACCTTGCGCAGGCCGTCCTCGTGCAGACTCAGCATGCCGGACTTGGCCGCCAGGTTGAACAGCTCGTTCGAATCCTTGCCCGCATTGATGGCATTGCGCATCGGCTCATCGAGCACGAAAAGCTCATGGATGCCGGTACGGCCCTTGTAGCCGGTCTGGCGGCAGGCGTTGCAGCCCACCGCACGGTAGATGGGCTGGCCCACTTCGCTGAAGCGCGCCAAGCCGGAGCGCTTGCGCACCTCCTCGCCAGGCTCGTAGGCCTCCTTGCAATTGCCGCACAAGGTGCGCACCAGGCGCTGCGCCAGCACGCCGTTGACAGAGGAGGTGATCAGGTAGCTCTCCACGCCCATGTCCTGCATACGAGTGATGGCACCGGCAGCGGTGTTGGTGTGCAGGGTAGACAGCACCAGGTGACCCGTCAGCGCGGACTGCACGGCAATCTGCGCCGTTTCACCGTCGCGCATTTCACCGATCATGATGATGTCCGGGTCCTGGCGCAGGATGGAGCGCAGCGCGTTGGCAAAGGTCAGGTTGATCTGGGCATGCACCTGGATCTGGTTGATCCCTTCGAGCTGGTACTCGACCGGGTCCTCCACGGTGATGATCTTGTTTTCCAGCGCATCGATCTTGGACAGCGCCGCATACAAGGTGGTGGTCTTGCCCGAACCCGTGGGCCCGGTCACCAGCAAAATGCCGTGCGGGCGGGCCAGCAGGTCGTTGAACTTGGACAGCGTGTCCTTCGCAAAGCCCATGGTTTCCAGCTGCAACCGCACGCTGGCGCGGTCCAGCACACGCATCACGATGCTCTCGCCATGCACGGTAGGCACGGTGGAGACCCGCAGGTCGAGCTCACGGCCCTTGACGCGGGTCTTGATGCGGCCGTCTTGCGGCAGCCGGCGCTCGGCAATGTCCAGATGCGCCATCAGCTTGACACGCGAGCCTACGGCCGCGGACAGGCGTGGCGGCACCAGCTCACCGGGGTGGATCACGCCATCGACGCGGTAGCGCACATGCAGGCCATCGTCAAAAGGCTCCAGGTGAATGTCAGACGCACGCAGGTCGGTCACCTTGCCGATGATGCTGTTGACCAGGCGGATCACCGGCGCCTCGCTGGCCAGGTCCTTCAGATGCTCGACAAAGTCGCCGACATCGGAGCCGTCGCCAAACATGTCATCGCCGTCTTCCTCTTCGGCTTCCGGCTCAGGCTCCTGCAGCGCTTTTTCAATATCGGCCTGCAGTGCCAGATGCGGGCGAATCTGCAGACCGGTCGACATCTGCAGGGCCTTGATGACGAACGGATCCTGGGGCGAAGCCATCGCCACGTCCAGCACACCATCTTGCAGTTGCAACGGAAAGACGTGCTGCGACTGCTGGAACTCGGGCATCAGGCCCGGAACGCTGATCGCCTCGGCCGGAAAATCCGTACCCAAGGTGAAAGGGATCTGCAGCTGGGTGGCCAGCGTCTGCATCAAATCCGGCTCGGAGACCAGACCCAGCTGGACCAGCACCTGGCCGATGAGGCTGCCCATCTCCTGCTGCGCCTGCAGCGCACGCTCCAGGTCCCGCGGCGACAGCTTGCCGGCCTGCACCAGCATCTCGCCCAGCAAAGGGCGGCGCCCGGACCCAAGGGCCAGGGCTGCGTCGCTGAAATCGTCAATGGTGCTGGTGCTCATGCGTCTATGGTCTCTGAAGCCTATGGCAGGCGTGGTATCCATCCCCTTAGCCTATAGGGCACCCAGTGTAGGGGCCAGGCATAGGAGACATTTGGTAGGAAAGGCAAACTCAGGCAAAAACATCGGCCTCGGCAAAGGCCTTGCCCTGCTGGTCCTTGGCCGACAGCTGTGGCTCCAGGCCGTTCAACTGCCAGTCAATCGACAACTGTGCATCATTCCAGATAATGCAGCGTTCGTGGGCCGGCGCGTAGTAATCTGTTGTTTTGTATAGAAACTCGGCGGTATCACTGACCACCACAAATCCATGTGCAAAACCGGGCGGCACCCACAGCTGGCGCTGGTTGTCTTCGCTCAGCTCGACGGCCACCCAGTGGCCGAACGTCGCCGAGCTTTTGCGGATATCGACGGCCACATCAATCACTCGGCCTTGCACCACCCGCACCAGCTTGCCCTGCGCTTGCTCCAGCTGGTAGTGCAGGCCACGCAACACACCCCGGCTGCTCTTGCTGTGGTTGTCCTGCACAAAGTCATAGTGCCGGCCCACGGCAGCATCAAAAGCCCGCTGGTTGAAGCTCTCGTAGAAAAAACCGCGCGCATCGCCAAACACCTTGGGCTCGATGATCTTGACGTCCGGCAGTGCCGTATCAATCGCTTGCATGGCTTTACTCCTTGGGCTCCTGCAACAGTCGCTGCAGGTACTGGCCGTAGCCGTTCTTGGCCAAGGGTTTGGCCAGGGCCGCCAGTTGCTCGTCCCCGATATAGCCGCTGCGCCAGGCGATCTCTTCCGGGCAGGCAATCTTCAGGCCTTGGCGGCTTTCCAACGTGGCGATGAACTGGCCTGCATCCAACAGGCTGTCGTGTGTGCCGGTATCCAGCCAGGCATAGCCCCGGCCCATGATCTCCACACTCAGCTGCCCTTGCTCCAGGTACAGGCGGTTCAGATCGGTGATCTCCAGCTCGCCGCGAGGCGATGGCTGGAGGCTTTTGGCCAGATCCACAACCTGGCTGTCATAGAAATACAAGCCCGTGACCGCGTAGTTGCTCTTGGGCTTGGCGGGCTTTTCCTCCAGCGACAACACCTTGCCCTGCTTGTCAAAGTCGGCCACGCCATAGCGCTCGGGGTCGGTCACATGGTAGGCAAAGACACTGGCACCCGTATCACGCTGCATCGCGCTGGCCAGCAGCTTATGGAAATCATGGCCATAGAAGATGTTGTCACCCAGCACCAGCGCGCTCGGCGCACCGGCCAGGAAGTCCTCGCCAATCAGAAAGGCCTGCGCCAGCCCATCAGGGCTGGGCTGCACGGCGTATTTCAGCTGGATGCCCCACTGGCTGCCATCGCCCAGCAGCTGCTCGAAGCGCGGCGTGTCCTGCGGCGTGCTGATGATCAGGATCTCCTTGATCCCCGCCAGCATCAAGGTGGTCAGCGGGTAGTAGATCATCGGCTTGTCGTACACCGGCAGCAGCTGCTTGCTGACCGCCAGGGTGGCCGGGTGCAGGCGGGTGCCGGAGCCGCCCGCCAAAATGATGCCTTTGCGTGCTTGCACTGTCATGTTCAGAGAATCTCCTGCAGCATGCGTTGCACGCCGGTCTGCCAGTCGGGCAAATCCAGCGCAAAGCGCTGCTGCAATTTGTGGGTGTTCAAACGGGAATTGTGGGGGCGGCGCGCGGGGGTCGGGAAGGCGGAGGTGTCGACCGCCTGCACCTCCTGCGCGGTCAAATTGAGCGCCGGGTTGATCTTGCGCGCGGTTTCCAGCACAAAGCGGGCATAGCGGTTCCAGGTGGTTTCGCCACCCGCCACCAGGTGGTAGATGCCGCTCAGGTCTTCGCCCGACGCCATGGCCGTGCGCAGCGCATGCGCGGTCACATCAGCGATCAGGTCGGCACCGGTAGGCGCTCCCCACTGGTCGTCGATGACGGCCAGCTTGTCGCGCTCCTGCGCCAGGCGCAGCATGGTCTTGGCAAAGTTGCCGCCGCGCGCTGCATACACCCAGCTGGTGCGAAAGATCAGATGCTTCACGCCGCTGGCGGCGATCTGTTGCTCGCCTTCGAGCTTGGTCTGGCCGTAGACCGACAGCGGGCCGGTGGCCTGGTCCTCTTGCCAGGGCTGGTTGCCACCGCCATCGAAGACATAGTCGGTGCTGTAATGCACCAACCAGGCGCCCAGTGCCTGGGCCTCACGCGCCAGCACGCCCACGGCCTCGGCATTGATGGTACGAGCCGCCTCGGGCTCGCTCTCGGCCTTGTCCACGGCGGTATAGGCAGCCGCATTGACGATCACATCGGGCGCCAGCGCCCGCACGGTCTCGGCCAGTGCCCCGGGACGCAGCAGGTCACCGCACAGCGGGGTGCTGGCACGGTCCAGCGCCACCACTTCGCCCAGTGGCAGCAGGCTGCGTTGCAGCTCCCAACCGACCTGGCCGTTCTTGCCCAACAACAGAATTTTCATCGCATCGTCCTGTAAGGCGCCCTGGCACGCAGCTGCCCGGCACGCCTGCGTCCCGCCGTCAGGCGTACTGTTTGCTGACCCAGTCCTTGTAATCCCCCGACTGCACCTGGGCCACCCAGTCCTGGTGGTCCAGGTACCACTGCACGGTCTTGCGGATACCGCTGTCAAAGGTTTCTGCAGGCTTCCAGCCCAGCTCCTTTTCCAGCTTGCGCGCATCGATCGCATAGCGGCGGTCATGGCCGGGGCGGTCCTTCACGTAGCTGATCTGCTCGGCGTAGGACTGGCCATCGGCGCGTGGGCGCTGCGCATCGAGCAGGCTGCAGACATGCTTGACGATGTCGATATTGGGCATCTCGTTCCAGCCGCCCACGTTGTAGGTCTCACCCGGACGGCCCGCTTCCAGCACGCGGCGGATGGCACTGCAGTGGTCCTTGACGTAGAGCCAGTCACGGATCTGCATGCCGTCGCCATAGACCGGCAGGTGCTTGCCGGCCAGCGCATTGACGATCATCAGCGGGATCAGCTTCTCGGGGAAATGGTAGGGGCCGTAGTTGTTCGAGCAGTTGGTGGTCAGCACCGGCAGGCCGTAGGTATGGAACCAGGCGCGCACCAGGTGGTCGCTGGCGGCCTTGCTGGCGCTGTAGGGGCTGTTGGGCTCGAAGTTATGGGTTTCGGTGAAGGCCGGGTCGTCCTTCTCCAGGCTGCCGTAGACCTCGTCGGTCGAGACATGCAGAAAGCGGAAACCGTCCTTGCGTTCACCTTCGAGGCCACTCCAGTAGGCGCGCGCGGCTTCAAGCAGGCGCAGGGTACCGACCACATTGGTCTGGATGAAATCTTCGGGGCCGTGGATCGAGCGGTCCACATGGCTCTCGGCCGCAAAGTGCACGATGGCACGCGGCTGGTGCTCGGCCAGCAGGCGGTCGAGCAGTGCGCGGTCACCGATGTCGCCATGCACAAAATGGTGGCGGCTGTCGCCCTGCAGGCTTGCAAGGTTATGCAGATTACCCGCATAGGTCAGCTTGTCGAGATTGACCACCGGTTCATCGGAACCCGCCAGCCAGTCCAACACAAAATTCGAGCCGATAAAGCCGGCGCCTCCGGTGACGAGAATCATGGTCAGTACAGGTAGTTCAACAAATAACCGTCCATTATCGCATTGCCCTTCCGCCGCACCGCCGGGCCTTGGCCCATCCAGGGGCTATCGCTGTACCCGCATGTGGATAAGTGTCAGGCCGCCGAACCAAAACGGCTGCGGGCAATATGCAGCAGGCCGTCAAAAATCAGGTTCTCAACCAGTTCAAAGGGCCGGGTCATGCTCGGCATCATCTTCCAGCCCGCACCGCCTGTCATCACACAGGCAGGCTCCTGCCCGCAGTGTGCGGTCACATGCTGCACCATGCGCTCGACCGCACCAGCGATCGCATAGGTACCGCCGCTGGTCAGCGCATCGCTGGTATTGGTGGGGAACGGCCGCACCTCGCCGGTAGGCACATGCAGCCCGGCGGTGCCCGACTCCAGTGCCTTGAGCATGATGCCGTGGCCCGGCAGGATCAAACCGCCCAGAAACTTGCCATCGGCATCAATGGCTTCGACAGTGACCGCCGTACCCACCATGACCACGACCACCGGGCGCTGGCGCCCCTGGGCCAGCACATGGTGCCAAGCACCCACCATCGCCACCCAGCGGTCCGTGCCCAAGCGGCTGGGGTGGTCGTAGCCATTGGTCAGGCCCGCCTCGGCGTTGGAGGACACCACCCAGTTCGGCGCCAGATCCCAGATGTCCATCTGCGCCTGCACGCGGCGGCGCACCACATCGCCAGCCACCACGCAGCCCAGCATGTGTTGCGGCTCCGGCAACTCGGCCCAGCTGCCCTCGGCCAGACGCTCGATATTGTCCAAAAACTCCACGCCATGGGCCAGCACAGCGGCGCCAGGTTGTGCTGCGTCATACATCGCCCACTTGAGGCGTGTGTTCCCTACGTCGATGGCCAGAAAATGCATGGGCGGCATTATCGGCCTTTTTAGCCGCCGGCCTTGTTGCCCGTGCAACATCCGCGCGGCGCCAAGGATGAACGGCCTCTGCACTGTGAATTTTTTTCAAGCGGTTCTGTCCGACTTCATACCTTTGCCATTCCCCTATATATTGAACGCTTCCTGTAACCAACCCTCTAGGAGTCACCATGGGACTGTTCAGCTTTATCAAGGAAGCCGGTGAAAAATTGTTTGGCGGCAAAGAAGCTGCTGCTGCGAGCGCACCGCAAGACCTGAACGCGGCGGCAGGCGCGGCCATCGAAAAATACATCGGCACCCAGAACCTGGGCGTATCCGATGTAAAGGTCGCCTTCGACGCTGGCAAGGTCACCGTGACGGGTGTGGCACCCACCCAGGCTGCCAAGGAAAAGGTCACGTTGTGCTGCGGCAATGTCTCCAGCGTCAGCGACGTGGATAACCAGATGACCGTCACCAACCCCGAGCCAGAAGCCAAGTACTACGATGTGGTCTCGGGCGACACGCTGTCGGGCATCTCGAAGAAGATGTACGGCGATGCCAACAAGTACATGACCATCTTTGAAGCCAACAAGCCGATGCTGAGCGACCCCAACAAGATCTACCCCGGCCAGAAGCTGCGTATTCCTGCGCTGTAATCCAGGCCCAGCCCTGAATCGAAAATCCCGCACACGGCTCGGCCGGTGCGGGATTTTTTTATCCAGGCTAGCAGGTCAGCGGCCCTGCGCCTGCTTGAAACGATCGACCAGCTGCCGCAAATCCTGCTCCGCCTTGTAGATGACGGCCAGGTATTCGTGGTTGTTGATGCCCCAGAGGGAGGAATCCATATCGGTGGTGTGGGCCACCAGGAAAGGCAAGGTGGTGACGACCCGCATCTGCGCGCGGCCCTGCAGGTAGCTGTCGATGGTGTTGGTGTGCGGATCGCGCATCGACGAATCCCACTGCGCCAGCGCCTCCAATGCAGGCTGCGCGTAGATGTTGTGCACCATGCTGGTCATGCGGTCCAGCACCACAAAGGTCTCGCCGTCCTGCTCCTGCACCTCCAGCACCTGGGTACCCGGGTGGATCTTGGCGATCAGGCCGGCAAAGATATCCCAGTCGCCAGGATGCGCGTCCAACCAGCCATCAATGCGTGCGCGGCGCTGGGCATAGTCGGGCGGCATCTCGACATCGTCTTCCATGATCTCCAGCTGCGCCACCCCGGTCTGCAAAGCCTTGCGTGCCAGATACTGGTAGCTCATGGCACAGCCCAACCAGCCAGGGCTGTAACGCACGCCGTCAAACACTTTCACCTCCGTCTGCAGGCCCGGCAGGGTCTGCTCGATGAAATGCGCACGGCGGCGCACGGTCTCGGGCATGCTCAGTACCATGCAGCGGCCTGGCAACGGTTGCGACGAGGTCAGCGCCTCCCACTGTGCGGTGTCAATCCGTCCCAGCGCATAGAGGGCGCGCAGCACCATGAATTCGAACTGCTGGCCGCTGCGGGCAAGCTCGTCCGCCAGCCCACGCTGCACCTGCCCGGGCGCCTGCGCTTGCAGCTGCAGCATCTCCTGCACCGCCTGCACCATCGCCTGGGCATCGCCCACCGGCGTCACCCGCAGCGCGGGGTTGTCCAGCAAGGCCGCATGCTGGTGGATATCGGCACTGCTCTCGGTCACCACCGGCGTGCCCAGGCTCAGGCACTCGTAGACCCGGGTGGTCTCCAGCAGCGCACCTTCGTAGTAGTGGATGTTGACGACCACCCGCGCCTGGCGCACCGCCTGGCGCAAGGCATCGCCAAACAGATTGCCTTCGATCCGCACCGAGAACTGGCGCTGCAGCGCCTGCAGCATCTCCTGGCGGCGCGGGGCGTTGACATCGCCATAGAACAGCACGTCGCAGCCCGGTTCCACCTCCGGCAAAGCCGGCTCGCCGCAGTCCTGCAGCAGCTGCGAATACGCGGCGACGCCACCGATCGGCACCAGGAAGGTGTGCGGGTAACGAATTCCCTGGGTCTCCAGAAAGGCCAGATTGGCTGGCGCATAGTCCCAGGCGGACAGCGAGTTTTCCAAAATCGCCAGGTACTCGTCAGTGAACCAGCGCGGACTCACGCTTTGCTCCATCTGGAAGACGATGCGCCTCTCCCCCGGGGGCAGCTGCTTGAACATCTGTGGGCAGACCACGATGTACATGTCCAGCCCAAAGCCTTCGGGGGGCACATCCTGGAACAGGCTCACCTCAAAGCCCGCCTTGCGCAGCACCCGGGCCAGCGCATGCGCGACAAACTGCGTGTGCGCTGTCGCCAAAATGCCGTAATGGCGGTTGCTGCCGGGCAGCAGCGCTACCGCGGCTATAGGCGCGCCACCGGCCTGGCGCATCTTGCGGCGCAGCGCGTGGCGCACACGCCGAACCAGGGCGGGCTCATAGGGCGCCAGTTTCTGCTTGATGCGGAACACGGCACGCTTGCATTTGCGCAGCAAATCGGTGAGCCGCCACAGCGGCGACAGCTGGCGCGCCAGCGCCTGCATCTGCTGGGTCTGCTGCTCGATCTGCCACTGCTTCTGGGCAAGGTCCTGCTGCAGTGCCAGCAGCTTGATGTCTTGCTGCTGCTGGCGGGCGGTCAGCCACTGGGCCTGGGCCTGGGCTTGCTCCAGCGCATTCTGGCTGTGCTGGGCCTGGGCCTGGGAGCCCTCCAGATGCGCACGCAGCTGCTCGCGCTCCAGCTCCAGGCTGCGGATATCGCCATCGAGCTTCTCGATCCAGCTGTGGCGCTGCTGGCCGGCCGTTTCCAGCGTCTGGATATGCTGCTGCCGATCACCCAGCGCATGCTGCAGCGCCATCATCTCGGCCTTGACCTCCAGCCGTGCTCCCAGCGTCGCAAACACCCGGCAGACCTCGCGCTGAAACACCGCATCACTGCGGTCACACAGCCGGCGCAGCAACGCAGGCTGCTGCGCGCCCACCAGCAGCACCCCCAGGCCATTGCTGTGCGGAAAGTGCAGGCTCGGGTAACGCCCCTCCAGCTCCGCCCAGAGCTGGTGCACGCCAAAGTCATCACGGTGCACATTGCTGTCGTGAAACAGCACCACGCCGCGCTCGCTCAGCTTGGGCAGCCAGGTCTCGAAATCATGGCGCACCGCCTCGTAGGTGTGCAGGCCATCGATATGCAGCACATCGACACTGCCATCGGCAAAGCTGGGCAGGGCCTCATCAAAGCGCATGCGCATCAAGGTCGAGAACTGGGTGTAGTGCGGGTCATGGGCCTGGCGCAGGCTGGCATAAATGCCCTCACCGTAGGCGCCAGCATGCGCATCGCCCTCCCAGGTGTCGACCGCATAGGTGCGCGTCATCAAGCCTTGCTCGGCAATGGCCTGGCAAAAAGCCAGGTAGGAGATGCCGGAATACGCCCCCAACTCCACCAGACTGCGCGGCTGCGCCACCGCCATCAGCCATGCGGCAAACGGAATATGCCCCGCCCAAGGCGCGGGGTGGGTCAGATGGTAGGGCTCCAACAAGGCGGCGGGAAGCAGCCAGTCATAGTCGGCGCGTGCCTGCACCGGGAAGTCTGTCATACGGTTCATGGGGAAGAGGTTTCCTGTTGCGCCTGGCCGGCCTGCAGCACGATGGACCGCATCGGAATCCCAAGCAGACCGGTGGCCATGTTCGTGGATTCGGACTTGAAGTGCAGCGCATCCTGGATCCAGTGTTGCTGCACATGGTCGTGCTGCGAGCCATCAGCCAGCGCGACGTCGATCGCGTAATGGCCCACCGGCATCCGGGGCATGTCAAAACTGAACTCGGCCTGCAGGACCTGGCCGCTGGCACAGGCCACGGGCTGGCCCAGATAGCTCAAATAGCTGTTGTCGCCAAAAACGGCCTGGCCGGTGCGGTCCTTGACCACAAAGCCGACGATGGGCGAAGCCAGGGGCTGGTGGCACTGCGCCTGAATGCGCAAGACCACCGGCTCACCCCCCACCACCCAGTGCAAGGGTCGCTGCTGCGTATCCATAAGCCAGGCGCCAGTGATGCGAGCGCCACCCAGGCCGAACGAAGGCGCCTCGGGGTTGAAGCGAAACACCTCGATGTCATTGCGCAGCGGCTGTGCGCGGAAGAAATCGCGCCGCTGGTCATGCCAGGGCAGACTGGCGTCGAACACAGGTGCCGCTGGTGGCGCTGCTGCCGCCGGGCCACTGCCCTGCTCGGCCTCATAGCAGGCCTGCATGTAGCGGTCGCAAACCTCCTTGGTCGGTCCGATCTGCATCACCTGGCCCTTGTCGATCCAGACCACGCGGTCGCACAGGCTCTTGATGGCAGCCGTATCGTGGCTGACAAAAAGCAAGGTGCCCCGCTCCATGAAGCTGCGCAGAAAACGCATGCACTTCTGGGTGAACACCGCATCGCCCACAGCCAGTGCCTCGTCGACCACCAGGATATCGGCGTCCACATGCGCAATCACCGCAAAGGCCAGCCGCACATACATGCCGCTGGAATAGGTCTTGACCGGCTGGTCGATGAACTCGCCAATATCGGCAAAGGCGGCAATCGAGTCAAAGCGCTCGGCGATCTGTGCATCGCTCAGCCCCAGCAGCGCCGCGTTCATCACCACATTGTCCCGGCCCGAGAACTCGGGGTTGAAGCCGGCGCCCAGCTCCAGCAGCGCGGCGATGCGGCCGTGGGTGGTCACCGCGCCGCAGCTGGGCGCCAAGGTGCCGCAGACCATCTGCAAGAAGGTGGACTTGCCCGAGCCATTGCGGCCGATGATGCCAATGGTCTCACCCCTGGCTACCTGCAGGTCCAACCCACGCAGCGCCCAAAACTCCCGGTGGTAGGGCATGGCCTCACGCCCCAGCAGGCGCGAGAGGCGCGGCATCACAAACTGCCGCAAGCGGTCGCCGGGCGCGTCATAGATATGGAAGCACTTGCCCAGGCCCTGTACGTCCAGTGCCAGAGATTCAGAGGACATCGGCAAATCCCTTGCGCGTCTTCTGGAACCAGGCGAAGCCCAGCCAGGCCACCAGGCTGCAGGCCAGCATGCTGATCGCCCAGCCGGTCCAGTCCGGCATGCGGCCCCAGATCAGCACGGCGCGCGTCTGTTCAATGAAAAAAGTCAGCGGATTGAGCCACATCGCGGTTTGAAAGCTGGCAGGCAGTGCATGCACCGGGAAGAAAATCGGCGAGATGAACATCAGCATGGTCGTCATCACACCGGTGATCTGCTTGAGATCGCGGGCAAATACACCCAGCGACGCAAAGAACCAGCCCACGCCGACACTGAGCAGCACCAGGGGCATCCAGACCACCGGCAGCAGCACGGCGGTCAGCGGGATCTTGCCATTGAGCACCAAAAGCGCCACCAGCAATACCGCCAGGCTGGCCAGCGCCTGGAACAGGGCCGAGCAGACGGCCACCACCACCAGAATCTCCAGCGGGAACACCACGCGCTTGACGTAGTTCACATTGGCCAGCACCAGATGGGGCGCACGGTTGAGCACATCGGAAAACAGTCCGTAGACGATCAGTCCGGCAAACAGCACCATCGCGAACTGGGTCTTGGACTCCGGCCCCTCACCCCAGCGCGCCTTGAACACCACGGAGAACACGAAGGTGTAGATCACCAGCATGGACAGCGGTATCAGCACCGCCCACAGCCACCCGCCTAGCGATCCCTTGAAGCGCTCACTCACTTCACGGCGCGTCATCTTGACCACCAGCGGCCAGTGCACACGCACGCTATCCACCAATGCGCGCGCAGAGGCGGCGCTGCCTACACCGACAGTCAATGTGTCACTCCATCCATCATGAGGCGGACAAGTTTACAGGGTCAGCCGTATTCCGACTGCCTCGCAAGCAGCCCGGTTACAAGCAGCGACGATTACGGCGCTCATTGGGACCAGGGCAAACCCTGGTAACGCCAGCCCCCGAGCTGCCCGCGTTGACCCTGGGCATTCGCATCGCCCTCAAAGCCCTGCAGGATGTTGTAGGCCTCCAGCCCCAACTGGCTGGCGCGCTGCGCCGCCGCTACCGAGCGCACCCCGCTGCGGCACAGCAGCACGATCTTGGCGCCCGGCGCCCGCTGGGCCAGTGCCAGCAGTTGGGCATCGAAATCGGGGTTCATCGCCATATCCGGCCACTGCTTCCAGGCAATGGCGACGGCGCCGGGCACCTGCCCGACCCAGGCACGTTCTGCATCCGTGCGCACATCGACCAGCACCGCCTGCTGGTTTTGCACCCAGTGCCAGGCCAGCCGGGCACCAATATCACCGGCATAGCCATTGGCAGGCGCGATGGTCTGCTGTTCTGCGGTCAAGCTCATAGACACCTCTTCAATAGTGCGGGTAGGTCCAGCCCCGCTACGCTGCCCGGTCCCAGGGCGGGGCCGGCATGTCCTTCAGTTGCTGGCGCAGCGCGCGGTGGTCAGGCACCACCTCGGCCACGGTGTCCCAAAAACGGGGGCTGTGGTCCATCACCCGCAAATGGGCCAGCTCATGGGCCACCACATAGTCGATGACGGCCGGCGCATAGTGCATCAGCCGCCAGTTCAGCCGGATCGATCCATCGGACTTGGCGCTGCCCCAGCGCGTCTCGGCACTCGACAGGCGCAAGCTGGTGTAGTGCACCCCCAGCAGCGGCGCAAAATGGGCCAGACGCGCCAGGAAATGCTGACGTGCACTCTGGATGAACCAGGCCTGCACCAGATCACGAATCTGCGTGCGCCCCGCACTGGGAGGCAGCGCCAAGTACAGGCGCGAGGGCGAGCCCGGCACGTCTTCCTCGACCCGCCAGACCGCCCCGGAGCGCGCCACGCGCTGCTCACTGTCCACCACCAGTTGCAGTGGCTGCCCTAGAAACGGCAGGCTGGCGCCGTCTTCCCACTGGATGCTGGCGCTCAGGCTGCTGGCACGCCGCTGCTGCATTTCGGCGATCTTGCGCACAATCCAGCCGGCCTTGTCCTGCAGCGCTTCGTCAATACCCGGTTGCGTCACCCAGCGCGGCGCACGCACGACCAATCCGTCTTCGCTCACCACAAAGCCAATGCTGCGCCGCTTGGCGCGCTGGAGCAAGTAGGCCACCCGCTGGCCTTGCAACAGGATGCTGCGATTGGCAGCAGGGTGTGCCTGCAAGGAGGCCGGTGCTGCAGGGGCTGCGGGGCGGGCGACCGGTGCGGGAGGCGGCACTGGCAGGCGCAGCGGAGGCGCCGCAGGCGCGGAATCGGGCAGTGACACCGGCCTGGCATCCGCTATCGCCGCAGCCGCTGGAGGCGGTGGCGGCACCGGCGCTGCAGCGGCAGCCGGCTCGCTGCGCTCCCACAGGTCCAGCGCCATCTGCACCAGGCGACGCACATCAACCATGGCCATACCCCGTTCTGCGGCAGGACCTCAGCAAGGCGCGCTCAGCGGCGAACACAGCAGTCTTTTTCCTTTAGTGGGCGGCCGCACCCGGCCCGGCAGCTGCGGACGGTGCCGCCGCCACCGCCGTTGCAGGTGCCTGCAGCGCAGGCTTACCCACATAGGCCTCCGGGTCCAGGCGGCGCATTTCGGACTCGATCCAGTACTCCACCTCCGCCATCAACTCATCATGCTTGCGGCCCTGGCTGTCGATAGGCTTGCCGACCGACACATCGACAATGCCTGGCGTCTTGACAAAAGCCTTGCGCGGCCAGCATTTGGCAGACGTCACCGCAATGGGCACCACCCGGGCACCGGCCATGATCGCCAGGCGTGTCGCGCCCGTCTTGTACTCGCCGCTTTCACCGCGTGCAATGCGCGTGCCTTCGGGGAACATGATCACCCAGATGCCCTGGCCCAGCAGGCGCTTGCCCTGCTCCACCACCTTGTGGAACGCGCGGCTGCCGTCCTTGCGGTCGATATGGATCATGTCCAGGCTGCCGATGGACCAGCCAAAGAAAGGAATCTTCAGCAACTCCTTTTTGAACACATAGGCCAGCGGCGTCGGCATGATGGCGGGCATCAGAAAGGTCTCAAAGGTCGACTGGTGCTTGCACAGCAGCACCACACCCTTGTCACTGCCGGGCTGGCCGGCGACGGGCAGATTCTCCATGCCCTGGGTGCGCACCCGAATGCCGCAGAACCAGCCAGCGCTGTCTGCCGACAGCTTGAGCCAGCGACGCGCCACCGCATAACGGGCCCGGCTGCTGGCACCGCACACCCGCAGCAGCAGGATGGTCAGGGTGTAGGGGATCACCGTCAGGCTCATGAAGAGCGTGTGCAGAATCGATCGGATCAGAGACATGGATCAAGTAGGAAAGCAGGGAGAACGCAAAAAGTCGGGACTTCGGCTGGCAACGTCGGCAGGCCCAACTGCAAGCCAGGAACCGGCGCAGCTGCATCATGCAGCAAGCGCTGGACCGATGCGTTGGCACGTGCATCAGCGGGATCAGGACAGCGGTGGGCCCTGCCCGCCAGAGAACGGCTCTGAATCATATCGGAAGCCGAAGCCCCCGTGCGCTGCAAATGCAGCTGACGCGCAGCGCATGCTTGCGGAAGTTCCCGTTGAAGCACTATTTTTTCCAATGCCATCAAAGAATTGCAGTGGATAACTCAGCTGTTTAACGAGAAATTGTGGATAAGCGCAGCGGGGTCTGGATCCCGCTCAGGCCCGGGCACCGAAACGGAGCAAGCACTTATACACACAATGTGGAAAGCAGGCCCTCTAGCACAATATCCTGCGGCTATCGGGCGCATGCAGCGAACAAAAAATATAACCCAATGAAAGATATATATAAAAAAATTTTGTCAGCGCTTATGCCAAGCCATTGGACAATGTGTGGTAATTCTGATCCAGATCAGACAGCCGATATTTCAACAAAGTTATCCACAGAAATCGAAGCCAGCTATTGATTTCTCTTGTGATTTGCCTTGTGTATAAGTTCTTTGGTTTGTTACCGGGTGGCCGTACCCCCGGGCGCAATCAGGATAAACACCGTACTGGAAGGCTCGGGCACCTGTGTGAACTGGGGCATTGTCATGCCGGGCCAGTCGCTACACTCGGAGCTCCTCCGCACCACCGATCCTTGCGCCTTGATTCTGCTGTCCATCGCCGTCCACACGCCCGCCTACAGCGCCATCAGCGCGGCCAGTGAACTGCTCACCTACTGCGCCGACCAGCCACTGCCCCCCGGCACCCTGGTGCGGGTGCCCCTGGGCAAGCGGGAAGTGATGGGGGTCGTCTGGGGCATCGACACCGCTTTTGCTGGCGACCCGGAAAAGATCAAGCCTATCACCGCAGTGCTCGAAGCCATCGCCCCCTTGCCTGAAAGTTGGCTGCGTTTAGTGCATTTTGCGGCCCGTTATTACCAACGCAGTTTGGGTGAAATGGCGATTGCAACGCTGCCTCCGGCGTTGCGAGACCTGACCGTGGAGCAATGGGCACGGCGCCTCAAACGCAAGAAAACGGCTCCGAGCGGTGATATCGCTGCCGACCAAGCCCTGGCCTTGAGCCAGGAGCAGATGGAAGTTTGTGCCCAGATAGATAAAAATACAGGACCTTTTCTGCTTTTTGGCAGCACGGGCAGCGGAAAGACCGAAGTCTATCTGCACCAGGTGCAGGCCTTGTTGCAGCGCGATCCCCGCGCCCAGGTTCTGGTGATGGTGCCGGAAATCAACCTCACGCCGCAACTGGAAGCGCGGTTCCAGGCCCGCTTTTCAGCGACGCTGGGCCCCGACGCGGTCGTCAGCATGCACAGCGGGATGACCGCAGCGCAGCGCCTCAAAAGCTGGCTCGCCGCCCACACCGGCCAGGCCCGCATCGTGCTGGGCACGCGCATGGCCGTGTTTGCCTCCATGCCGCATCTGCAGCTGCTGATCGTCGATGAAGAACATGACGCCAGCTACAAGCAGCAGGAAGGGGCGCGTTACTCGGCACGCGACCTGGCCATCTGGCGTGGCCATGATCTGCAAGCCCAGGTGATCCTCGGCTCGGCCACCCCGTCGCTCGAGAGCTGGTGGGCCAGCCGCCCTGCCAGCGGCAAGGATGCGGGCGGCCGCTACCTGCGGCTGGCCATGCCCAGTCGCATTGGCGCCGGCCAGATGCCCCGGCTGCGCCTCGTCGATATGCGCCAGCAGCCGCGCCAGACACTGTTCTCACCCGCGCTTGTGCAAGCCATCACGCAGCGCGTGGAGCGCGGCGAGCAAGCGCTGGTGCTGCTCAACCGGCGCGGATTTGCGCCCGTGCTGTTCTGCGGCGACTGCGGCTGGAAAAGCGATTGCCCGCACTGCAGCGCGCACCAGGTCTTCCACAAGGTGGACCGTACGCTGCGCTGCCACCACTGCGGCTACAGCCAGCGCGTGCCACTGGCCTGCCCCAGCTGCGGCAACCCGGACATCCTGCCGCTGGGCAAAGGCACCGAGCAGCTCGAAGAAGCACTGGAGCGCCTGCTGCGCAATGTGCAGCGCCCCGACGGCCAGCCGGCCCGCATCGCCCGCATCGATGCCGACACCACCAAGACAAAAGGTGCGCTGGCAGAAAAAATGGCTGATGTGCATGCCGGCGATGTCGATGTGCTGGTCGGCACGCAAATGGTCGCCAAGGGCCATGATTTCCGGCGCGTGACCCTGGTCGCCGCCGTGCAGCCCGATGATGCGCTGATGTCCAGCGACTTTCGTGCGCCCGAGCGGCTGTTCTCGCTGCTGCTGCAGGCCGCCGGCCGCGCCGGGCGCGATGCCGCCTATGTCGCCGCCCAGGGCAGCGCGGTGGAGATGTGGCTGCAGACGCAGCAGCCCGAGCATGCCGTCTACCAGGCCCTGCGCCAGTGGGACTACAGCGGCTTTGCCGCCCAGCAGCTCCAGGAGCGGCGCGATGCAGCCATGCCCCCGTTTGCCCACCAGGCCATCATCCGCGCCGATGCCCGCTCGCAACAGGAAGCCCAGGCCTTTTTGCGCGCCGCTTCGGAGCTGGCGCAGAGCCAGCAGCTGCTGGAAGGCAGCGAGGTCTTTGTCTACCCGCCGATTCCGCTGTCCATGCAGCGGGTTGCCAACGTGGAGCGGGCCCAGATGCTGATCGAAAGTCCGTCACGCAAGGCCTTGCAGCAGTTCCTGCGTGCCTGGCAGCCCTGCCTGCACTGGTTGCGCGCGCACCCGGAGCACAAGGGTCTGGTGCGCTGGCTGGTCGATATCGACCCTCAGGCCATCTGAAACGCGGCGCAAAGCCCTCAGACCAGCCAGCTGACCGCCGCCGAAAAGCTGACAAAGGCCAGCGCGGTGCTGACCAGGATGATGTGCGCAATGCGCCCATTGTGGGCGCCATAGCGTCCGGCCAGCAAGGTGACATTGCTGGCGCTCGGCAACGCCGCCACCAGCGCCACGACCAGCAAAGCAAAACGGTTGATCGGCAGCCCTGCGGCGATGGCGGCGTGGCCCAGGCCCAGCACCAGCAGCGGATGCACGAAGAGCTTGACCAGCGCCAGCGGCACATAGCTGGCGGGCGTGGCGTACTCTTCCTCCACCATCTTGGAGCGGGCCAGCACCGCGCCCACGGCAAACAACGCCACCGGTGTCGCAGCGCTGCCCAGCAGGCCAGCGGTCTGGTCCAGCGCCTGGGGCAGCTTCCATTCCATGAACGAGGCCAGCGCTCCCAGCAGGATGGCCCAGGGCATGGGGTTGGTGAGCACACCTTTGAGCGCCTTGAGCAGCGCTGCCCGCGCATTGCCTGCGGCGCCATCCATGCGCGACAGTGCCAGGCACAGCGAGGTGGTGAACACCATGTCCACCAGCATGGTCACGATCGCCGGGCCGGCTGCCGCTTCGCCCAGCAGCGCCACCAGGAGCGGCAGGCCCATGAAACCGGTATTGGGAAAGGCCGTCACCAGGGCGCCAAAGGCACTGTTGTTCCAGTCCATGCCGCGCAGGCGCGCGCCCGCCACGCAGCCGGCCACCAGCAGCAACTGGCACAGCACATACAGCAGCAGAATCGGCAGGTTCATCAGCTGCGCAAAGGGCAGCGATGAGCCGGCCTTGTACAGCATGCAAGGCAGCGCAAAGTACAGCACAAAGGCATTCACGCCGGCAATCGCTGGCAGCGGGAAGATGCCGCGCCGCGTGGCCACAAAGCCGCACAGCACCAGCGCAAAGAATGGAAAGGTGACGAGGAAGACGGACAGCACGGCTCGATTGTGCCCAGAATGCGCCAGCGCAGATGTAGCGAGAGGGACCGGCAGCGATGCGCCCCATAAAAGAAAAGACCGGCCATGCGCAGGGCCGGTCTTGTCAGGCCCGGATCCGGCAGAAAGCCGTATCAGCGCCTGGAACGATCTTAAAAACCTAGATCGTCACCAGTTTTTCCACTTCCGCGCATTTGCGCCGGGCCAGTGCCAGGTTGCTGCGCTGCTTGTCCAGCACCAGGTACAGGAACAGGCCTTCCTTCTGCGCTACCGGGCGGATGATGTGGTATTGCGAGCCCAACGTGATCAGGATGTCGTCGATGGAGTCCTGCAGCCCCAGCGATTTCATCGTCTTGAGCTTGGCCCGCACCACCTCGGTGTTGCCAGCCGCTGCCAGCTCCAGATCCAGACCGGATCCCGCACTGCCCAGCAGCATGCCGCTGCCACTGTCGACCAATGCGGCGCACATCGCGCCATCGACCGTCAAAAGTTGCGTCAACGCTTCTTGAACCGATGCCATCTCACTCCCCCTTTGCACACTGGCGGATTATCGTGACCACTGCAGGCGGCCAGTGCGGCGCCTCAGTGGTTATCCACAGCCGGGGCCTGGAACGGCCCCACGCTGTCAGACTTTATTCATCTCGGCGCCCACCTCGGCGGCTGCCCACAGCACACGACCGAGGATCGCATTGGTATCGAGCACCATGCACAGGATGCAAGGAAACTCGGAGGTGACCGACTGGAACACGACCACACCGGTCTCGGTCTCAAAGGTCAGCCGCTTGCAGCCGGTGTGGTTGATCTCCCGGCCCACGGCACGAGCCATCGCCATCAGAGATCCCGCCATCGCCGACAGGCGATTGAGCTGCAGCTCGCTGTTCGTGCGCAACGACGCAATTTCAAATCCATCGGGCGTACTCAGCAGTGCCACGCGTACACCATCAACAGGGCCAATATACCTATCAAGGGCCTGCTGGCCTGCCTTGACGACCTGGGCAGGGATCAGAGGTTGAGATGCAGTCATGAATTCTCGCTTTGCAGAGACAGCATGGAAACAAGGACGCTCATCGCATCCAGCAGCTGCCCACGGTCGCGTGGATCGGCTTCCAGAACGGGAATCACCCCATGGCCCGCAGAATACACGCCTTGGGCGAATGTTTCAATTTGTTGTGTTGTTGCCGGACGTGCGCTCAGCACCAGCGCAACAGGTGGGCGCGGCAGCTGCCGGATTTCGTCCAGGATGCGGTTGGTCTCGGCCAGGCTGTTGGGGCTGTTCACATCGGTCATGATGAACACACCCATCGACACGGACAGCACCCATTGGCGCACAAAGCTGAAACGCTCCTGGCCCGGGCAACCGCAGATCTGCACCACTTCGCCACCGCCCAGATCGATCTCGCCGAACTCGGTGCCGACCGTGGTGAGCTCCTTGCTATGGGCCGCCAGATCCAGGTTGCGGACATCGGAGCTGGACATCAGCGCACCGCACAGTGAGCGCACTGCGGTCGTCTTGCCAATGCCCATGGGCCCGCACAGCGCAATGCGCGGCATCTTGTGCGGCCCTGTTCCGCCTGCTTCTTGGTTCATCCCGGCTTACCTCCCCCTCGTATCCATCGCCCTAAACGGCTGAGCAATCCTTTGGAGTGTAGCGGCTCACGGGGATGGGAGGGGGAAGAAGCGGCGGGAATTGCCGGAAGCGCGACGCCGCGCAGTACGCCGCGGCGGCCCAGCTCCACCAGCAGGCCTCGCGCCACCATCGTATCGAGCCCGCTGTGCAGACACAGCTGGGCAATGGACACGGGTTCGCGCGACAGCAGGGCCAGCGCACGGATGCAGGCCCCGGTATTGAAAGGCGCGCCTACGGATACCCAGGATTTGAGCTGGTAGCGGAACTCCTTTGGGGTAGCGGCGGCAGGCTGCGCAGCGGCCTGCTCCGACTCCTTGCGCATGACCTTGTTGCGCGCATCCCAGTCGAGCAGGAAGACTGCCGCGCGGTCGAACATGTCGATCAGATCGCTCAAGGTGTAGTTCGCATCGAGCCGGCCCACCCAGGTGGCACCGTCGAGCATCGCGGTCTTGACCTGTCCGATACAGACGACGCAGGGCGCCTTGCCCAGCGACGAGATCGCATCGGCCATGCCCTGGTCCAGCACAATCAGCTGGGCGCGATCCCGCGGCACTTCCTTCCATGGGAGCACCGATTTGCGCGACGCCACGCCATACAGCTGCTCAAAGCGGTGGCGGCTGCTGGGAGTGAGCAATTCTGCGGAAATACCGGCGGTCTGCATGGCGATTAATTTACACTTTTATTGTCTTAATTTAGAAGGTTTGCCACTTGGCAGAAGCAATGCTATCGGCATTCTAGAAGCTTGCTCGTCAGACGCAAGCTTTTCTCCGCAGGTTTTACCATCTGCTCTACATTCATTGACAATTACAGGCCGACTGTGGTTTTTTATGTAAGCAAATCTATGAAAACCAAAGGCCTGAATCTGCAGCCGCGCGCAGTTGCGGCTATTCTTCTGCGCTTTCCTTATTGATCTGCAAAGGTTCTTCCGCCACCATGGCCGCTGGTCTCAATCTCGCTCAATTACAAGCCGTGCATTACACCCAGGGCCCCTGCCTGGTGCTGGCCGGCGCCGGATCGGGCAAGACCCGGGTGATCACGCACAAGATCGCCCGTCTGATCGAGACCGGCATGGCGCCCCGCAAGATTGCCGCGATCACCTTCACGAACAAGGCCGCCTCCGAAATGCGCGAGCGCGCCAAGAGCCTCATCGGCCGCCAGGCCAAGGATGTGCTGGTCTGCACCTTCCATGCGCTGGGGGTGAAGATGGTGCGCGAGGACGGCCATGTGCTGGGGCTCAAGCCGCAGTTCAGCATTCTCGACAGCGACGATGTGGTCGGCATCCTCAAGGACGCGGCCGGCGGCACCGCCGATGTGGCCACCGCACGCCAGTGGCAGTGGACCATCAGCAAGTGGAAGAACATGGGCCTCGACTACAAGGAGGCACTGGCCCAGGCTGCCGATGACAACGAGCGCGCCATTGCCGTGCTGATGCAGCGCTATGACGAGCGGCTGACCGCCTACCAGAGCGTGGACTTTGACGACCTGATCGGCATGCCGCTGCGGCTGCTGCGCGACCACCCCGAGGTCCGCGCCAAATGGCAGACCAACCTGGGCCATGTGCTGGTCGATGAGTACCAGGACACGAATGCCACCCAGTACGAGCTGCTCAAGCTGCTGGTGGGTGAGCGCGGCCACCTCACCGCCGTGGGCGATGACGACCAGAGCATCTACGGCTGGCGCGGCGCGACCCTCGACAACCTCAAGAAGCTGCCGGTCGACTACCCCCAGCTCAAGGTCATCAAGCTCGAGCAGAACTACCGCTCGACCAGCGCCATCCTGCGTGCCGCCAACAATGTGATCCAGCCCAATCCCAAGCTGTTTCCCAAGACCTTGTTTTCCGAGCTGGGCGAGGGCGAGCCGGTGCGCATTGTCGACTGCGACTCGGAAGAACATGAGGCCGAGCGCGCCGTCGCCCGCATCCTGAGCCTGCGCGCTGCGGCCAACCCGCCGCCGGACTGGAAGAATTTCGCCATCCTCTACCGCGCCAACCACCAGGCCAAACCCTTCGAGAAGGCGTTGCGCAAGGCCAATGTGCCCTACAAGGTCTCGGGCGGCACCAGCTTTTTCGACCGCGCCGAGATCCGCGACCTCTGCGCCTGGTTCAGGCTGTGGATCAACAACGACGACGATCCGGCCTTTCTGCGCGCCATCACCAACCCCAAGCGCGGCATCGGCCACACCACCTTGGGCCGGCTGGGCGAGTTCTCCAAGGCCCACCATTGCAGCATGTTTGGTGCGCTGTTCAATGCCATGCTGGAAGACGCGATGCCCGCCAAGGGGCGCGAGAGCCTGCTGGAGTTTGGCCGCTATATCAACGACCTCGAATACCGCGCCCGCCAGACCCGTGGGGCCGAGGAATCACTGGCCTTTCTGCTCGACTGGCTCAAGGAGATCGGCTACGAGCAGCATCTCTATGACGCCGAAGACAGCGAGAAGGTCGCTGCCGCCCGCTGGACCAATGTGTTGGAGTTCTGCGACTGGATGGCCCAGCGCGCCGGTGGCCAGACCACGACGGCGGCCGACACCACGACGGTGAGCGAGTCCAAGAGCCTGCTCGAAGTCTCGCAGACCATCGCGCTGCTGTCGACCATCAGCGAGCGCGAGAAGGAGCAGGACATGGTGATCCTGTCCACCCTGCATGCCAGCAAGGGCCTGGAATGGCCGCATGTGATGCTGATCGGCGTCAACGAAGGGCTGCTGCCCTTCAAGCTCGACGATGATGATGGCCGCCAGCAAAAGGTCAGCGACGACACCGCACAGCGCCTGCAGGAAGAGCGCCGCCTGATGTATGTCGGCATCACGCGTGCCCAGCGCTCACTGGCAGTGAGCTGGACCAAGCGGCGCAAAAAAGGGCGCGAGCTGGTCTCTGCGCTGCCCAGCCGCTTCATCGCCGAGATGGGCCTGGACAGCAGCACCGCCCGCGAAGACCCGCGCGAAAAACTGCGCAAACTGCGCGAAGAGTTCGCGCGCAAGGCCCAGAGCAGCGCCGCCACCAGCCCTGATTCGAACTGAGTATCCATGACCAAGACCCTGATCCTGACCGCTTTCTGCGCTGCACTGACGAGCGCCTGTACGACCACCCCTGCCCCCCGCCCCGCCTGCCCCACTGCGATGCAGATGGAGCAGCCCGAGCTGCTAGGCCTGTGGCAGGCCGAACTGCCCGGCCTGCCCGGTCCGGTAACTTTGCAACTGGCGCCCCACCCCGAATGGAACGGCACCGTCAAAGGCCAGATCCAGCGGCCCGGCGGCACGGCCATCGTCGTCGGTGATGTGGACAAGGGCAAGCTGACGATGGAAGAGTCCGCCGATGGCAAAAAAGTCTCGGGCAGCTGGCTGGGCGAAGTGGTCGACGGCAGCTGCGGCCGCGAGATCCGGGGCGAATGGTTGGATGCCAACGACAACAGCCACGCATTCGTCATGCGCAAGCCATCGAAAACGCCTTAATCGCCGCAATAATGGATAACCGCGCAGCCGTCCCAGCCACGCGTCCTACCTCTCCTTCCTCGACCATGACAACAACAAAATTTCTGCGCTCGCCAGCCCCGCTGGCGGCGAGCCTGCTGATGGCCGGTCTGCCGCTGGGCAGCTTCGCGCAAACCCCGGCCGCTGCCAGCAGCTCGTCGCCTGCCGCAACCGTGTGGCAGCAGTGCACCGCGCTCAGCGACGGCAACGCCCGCCTGGCCTGCTTTGACCAATGGGCGCAGCAGCAGTCGCAGCAGCCCCTGGGCAGCCCGCAAGGGCAGGCCGTGGCCACCACGCCTGCCGCCTCGGCCAATGCCATGGTCGGCCTGACCCCTCCGGCCAGTGCGCTGGCCGCCGCAGACGCACCCGCGCCCGCGCCCATCGGTGGCTGCCGCAACGACGGCTACACCGAGATGTCGCGCTTCTGGGAACTCGAGGCCGGTACCGACTGCGGCACCTTCAGCTTCCGTGGCTACCGCCCTCTGTCGGTATCGTTTGCCGTCGGCGACAAGGTCAACCGCCAGCCCAGCTCGCTCAACCCCGTCAATTCGGCCACGACCGAGACGGACTACCAGAAGCAGGAGATGCGCATCCAGCTGTCGGTGCGCACCAAGCTGGCGCAAAACCTGCTGACGGACCCCAACGGCAAGCTGCGTGATTCGCTGTGGATTGGCTACACGGGCCTGTCGTACTGGCAGGTGTTCAACTCGGACCTGTCGCGCCCTTTCCGCACCACCGACCACCAGCCCGAGATCTTCTACGTCTACCCGACCACCGCCCAGCTGCCGTTTGGCTGGCGCTGGCGCTACAGCGGCATTGGCCTGGAGCACCAGTCCAATGGCCAGAGCGACCCGCTCTCGCGCAGCTGGAACCGCACCTACCTGATGACCGGTTTCGAGCTGGACAACCGCCTGCAGCTGCAGGCCAAGATCTGGCACCGCATCAACGAAAGTGCGGAAGACGACAACAACCCCAATATCCAGAACTACATCGGCCGCAGCGAGCTGAAACTGGGCTGGAACGTGAACCAGCGCAACTGGATGGGTGTGACGGCGCGCGGCTCGCTCAACGGCCACGGCAAGGGCTCCGGCCGCGTGGAATGGATGCATACCTTGGGTGATGGCTGGATGGGCGGCAAGAGCAACCTGCGCCTGCATGCCCAGGTCTTCCACGGCTATGGTGACAGCCTGATCGACTACAACTACAAGCGGACGGTGTTCTCGCTGGGCTTCAGCCTGCTGGACTTCTAAACAGGAAACGTCTGCGCTGCAGACGTTTTCTGTTTCCCAAGAGGATCTTTAGGTAGACAGCCGCCGCAAGCGCTGGCACAGATCCGACTGCGGATCTTCCAGCCCATGCAGCACCGTGAAATGGTCGCAGCCGGACAGCGCGGCCTGCTCGGCCACATTGCCCGCTGCCAGCCAGGCGCTGTGCATCAGCATTGACTGGCGTTCAAACTCCGTTTGCTCGCGCCCGCCCCAGACCAGGTGCATGGGGCTGGCGCAGCGCCTGGCCGCAAAAGCGGGCGAGTTGCGGGCAATCAGTCCCTCATCGAGCTGGATCATCGGCTGCAGATAGCTGTAACGCAGCGGTGCCAGGTCATAGAGGCCACTGACCAGCAGCGCGCCGCGCAGCGGGTCATCGGGCAGGCCATAGTCGCGCGCCCAGCGTGTTTGCAGGCACATCGCACCCAACTGGCCACCGGCAGAATGCCCTCCCACCACCACCCGCGCCGGGTCGCCGCCATAGGCAGCGATGTGGCGCAGCACCCAGGCCAGGCTGGCGCGGCACTGGCGCACGATTTCATCAATGCTGACCTGCGGGCACAACGCATAGTTCACCACCACGGTGCAAAAACCCAGCGCCTGCGGCCCCAGGGCCACGCAGCTGAACTCTTTGGAGGTATTGGCCCGCCAGTAGCCGCCATGCAGAAACACGAACACGGGCGCGGGTGCCCCGTCCGCTGCAGGGAAGATATCGAGCGTCTCTGCCAAGGTCGGGCCAAACGGCACATCCAGCACGCAGCGCAGTTGCGCACGCGCCTGGGCGCTGCGCTCGGCAAAATGCTGGCGGGCAGCCGCCGGGTCGGCCACCGGCCGCGTGGTGTCGTACTGCGCATCAATCTGCGCCTGCGATTCAAAATCGCGGTACAGCCTGGGTGGCGTGCTGGCGGCCATGGTCTGCTCAGCCGGCATCGGGCACCACGGCGGTGACCTCGATCTCCACCTTGGCCCGGTCCTCGATCAAGGCGACCACCTGCACTGCCGTCATCGCGGCGTTGAAGCTGCCAATCAGCTCGCGGTAGGCCTTGCCGATCTCCGCCTGCTGGGCCATATACGCCTGCTTGTCGGTGATGTACCAGGTCATGCGCACAATGTGCTCGGGCTTGGCACCGCCCTCTTCCAGCACCGCCACAATGTTCTGCAGCGCCTGGCGCACCTGGCCGGCCAGGTCATCGGTGTGGAACACCCCTTGCGCATCCCAGCCAATCATGCCGGCGACAAAAATCTGCCGGCCGCTGACCATCACGCCATTGGCATAGCCCTTGGGCCGGGGCCAACCTGGGGGAAGTAGTACTTGCATTGCGCCTCCTTTAGCGAACAAATCTCAGACGGTGCATTCCGCCGCCATCCAGCGCGCGATGCGGGCCTGGATGGCCGGGGGAATGCGGATGGCTTCATGGCTGTCCAGGCTGGTGAACACCAGCACTTGGTGGGCTAGCGCCCGCACCGCGCCATCATCGCCGGCACAGCGCAGCGCCAGCTGCAGCGAGCGGCTGCCCAGCCGCAGCACGGCCAGCTCCAGTTGCACCGCGTCGCCCATGCGGGCAACGGCCCGAAAATCACAGGCCAGGTGCACGATGGGCAGCCCGGTACGCTCGGGCCCCAGCATCTGGGCATAGGGGTAGTGCAGCGCCTGGTTGAACCAGTCCTCCACCAGGGACTGGAACAGCACCAGGTACTGCGGATAAAACACAATGCCTGCCGGGTCGCACTGCGCAAAGCGGATGCCGGTGGCCACGCGGAAAACGGCGCCGTTCTCGGGCCAGGTCAAGGCTGCCATGTCAGACCCCGATATAGCGCTGCCACAGTGCGGGCTGCGCTTCCAGCTGGGCCGAGCTGCCCTGCCACACTACCTGGCCGCGCTCGATCAAGGTGTGCCGGTCGGCCAGCGCCATCAGCCGCTTGACGTATTTGTCGATCACCAAAATCGCCTGGCCCTGTGCGCGCAACGCCGCCAGGCATTGCCAGATCTCCTCGCGGATCAGCGGCGCCAGGCCTTCGGTGGCCTCGTCCAGAATCAGCAGATGCGGGTTGGTCATCAGCGCCCGGCCAATGGCCAGCATCTGCTGCTCACCGCCCGAGAGCCGGTTGCCGGGGTTGCCGGCGCGTTCGGCCAGGCGCGGAAACAGCTGGTAGACGCGGTCGAGCGACCAGGGGTTCTCCGAGGCATTGCGGTTGGCCGCAAAGGCCTGCAGGTTTTCCTGCACCGTCAGGTTGGCAAAGATCTGCCGGCCCTCGGGCACCACCGCCATGCCCATGCGCGCAATGCGGTCCGCAGGCAGGTGCTCGATGCGCTCGCCACGAAACCGCACCGTGCCGGCCGACGCGGGGGTCATGCCCAGCAGGCTGCGCACGGTGGTGGTCTTGCCCATGCCATTGCGGCCCAGCAAGGTCGCCACCTCGCCCGCCGCCATGTGCAGGTGCATGCCAAACAGCACCTGGCTGCTGCCGTAGCAAGTCTCCAAGGCTTCCACTTCCAGCAATGCAGTCATCAGGCGGCCTCCTCTGCAGCCTCGTCGCCCAGGTAGGCGCGGCGCACATCCGGGTTGCGCCGTATCTCGTCGGGTGTGCCGGTGGCAATCACCTTGCCAAACACCAGGGTCGAGATGCGGTCCGCCAGGCGGAAGACCGCATCCATGTCGTGCTCCACCAGCAGAATGGTCGTGTCCTGGCGCAGCTGCAGCAGCAACTGCACCATGCGCTCGGATTCGTCAGGCCCCATGCCTGCCATCGGCTCATCGAGCAGAAGCATGCGCGGCCGTGTGGCCAGTGCCAGCGCGACCTCCAGCTGGCGCTGCTCGCCGTGTGCCAGCAAGCCCGCGGTGTGCTGCAGCTGGGCAGCCAGGCCTACGCGCTCGGCCACTTCGGCCGCCTGCGCATAGCGCGCGCTTTCACTGCGTGCCGGGCGCCAGAAGCGCCAGCTCGATCCATCGCGTGCCTGCACGCCCAGTGCAATGTTCTCCAGCACCGTCAGGCGCTTGAAGATGCTGGTGATCTGGTAGGAACGCACCAGGCCTGCCTGCACCCGCGCAGGCATGGGCTTGCGCTCCACCGCCTCGCCGGCAAACAGGATCTGGCCCGCATCGGACGCCAGCGCACCCGACAGCTGGTGGATCAGGGTCGTCTTGCCGGCGCCGTTAGGCCCGATCAACGCATGGATATGGCCGCTGTGCACCGCAAAGCTGGCATGGTCGGTGGCCGTGAGGCCGCCAAAACGTTTGACCAGGTTCTGCACCTGCAACAAAGGGCTGGGCATAGGGGACATGCTCATCGCTTGCTCCACATGCCGCGCCGCAGGCTCAGCAAACCATTGGGGGCCACCAGCACCACGATCAGCAGCACGGCGCCCAGCCCCAGCTGCCAGTGCACGGTATAGGCAGCCAGCACTTCTTCCAGCAGCAGGAACACTGCTGCGCCCACCAGCCCGCCATACAGATGGCCGACACCGCCGAGGATGACCATGATCAGCAGAATGCCGGACTGGGTCCACTGCAGCATGCCGGGGCCGACAAAGCTGCCCTGGTTGGCCAGCATCGCGCCGGCCAGCCCGGCAAAGGCGCCGGCGAGTGTGAAGGCCACGAGCTTGTAGCGGTAGACCGGAAAGCCAATGGCCTGCATGCGGGTCTCGTTCTCCTTGATGGCCTGCAGCACATGGCCAAAACGGGCATTGAGCACCCGCGCCATCAGCAGCAGGCTGGTGCTGACCAGCGCCAGCACCACATAGTAGAAGGTGGCATCCTGCGCCAGATCCAGGCCCAGACCCATCTCTGAGCGGCCGGGCAGCGACATGCCGTCATCGCCACCCAGCGATTTGAACGACATGATCAGGTAGTACAGCATCTGCGCAAAGGCCAGGGTGATCATGATGAAGTACACGCCCTGGGTGCGCAGGCTGATCGCGCCCACCAGCAGCGAAAACGCCGCGCCCATCAGCATCGCCAGCGGCCAGGCCAGCCAGGCGGAGGTCACGCCCTGCTGCATCAGCAGGCCCACGGCATAGGCGCCCAGCCCGACAAAAGCCGCATGACCAAAACTCACCATGCCGCCAAAGCCGAGGATGAAGTTGAGGCTGGCGGCCGCCAGGCCAAACACCAGCACCCGGCTGGCCACACCGATGTAGAAGTCCTCGCCCATCGCCTGGGCGATCAGCGGAAAGGCGATCAGCAGCGCGAGCAAAGGCAGCACCAGCCGGGGCCTCAGCCGGTGGTCGAAGACGCTGGGCTGCGCCGCTGGCGTGGCCTGGGCCGCAGCGGGCCGGGGGGCGGTGGTGTCAGTCATGGGCGGGGAACAGACCTTGGGGTTTATAGAACAGCACGGCAGCCATCAGCACATAGATCAGGATCGAGGCCACGGCCGGGCCAGCGTTGGCCGCCACCTCGGGGCCCAAGGCCCTGTCAAACAACAAGGGCACCAGGGTGCGGCCGGCGGTGTCGACCAGGCCCACCAGCAAGGCGCCCAGCAGCGCGCCGCGGATCGAGCCGATGCCGCCAATCACGATCACGACAAACGCGAGGATCAGAATGCTCTCCCCCATGCCCACCTGCACCGCCAGCAGCGGCCCCAGCATGCCGCCGGCCACCGCACACAGCGCAGCGCCCAGCGCAAACACCAGGGTGAACAGCCGGCGCACATTGGCACCCATCGCCGTGGCCATCTCGCGGTTGGCCGCCCCAGCGCGTACCTGCATGCCAAAACGCGTGCGGGTCACCAACAGCCACAGCAGCAAGGCCACGGCCAGGCCCACACTGATGATCAGCAGCCGGTAGGCGGGGTAGGAAAAACCATCCATCAACATCACCGGCCCGGCCAGCGCAGCCGGCGGGTTCAGCATCAGCGGCTGCGCGCCCCAGATGATGCGCACGATCTCGTTGCTCATCAGCAGGATCGCAAAGGTGCCCATCACCTGCGACAGGTGGTCGCGGTGGTAGAGGCGGCGCAGGATCGTGTACTCCAGCAGCACGCCCACCACCACGGTAGCCAGCACCCCCAGGCCCAGGCCCAGCCAGAACGAGCCGATGGCCTGGCTGAAGCTGGCCACCAAGTAGGCGCCGATCATGTAGAGCGAGCCATGGGCGAGGTTGATCATGTCCATGATGCCGAACACCAGGGTCAGACCGGCGGCCAGCAGGAACAGCATCAAACCGAACTGCAGGCCGTTGAGCAGCTGCTCAAGAATCAGGATGGTGTTCATCGATCAGGACGGCATCTTGCAGTCTTTGACGTAGGCATCCTGGTGGTTCTTGAACACCGTGCCCACCGTGCGGTTGGTCAGCTTGCCCTGGCTGTCCTTGGTGACCACACGCAGGTAGTAGTCCTGCACCGGGAAATGGTTGCTGTTGAACTTGAAGCTGCCCCGCACCGACTCGAACTTGGCCGCCTCGATGGCCTTGCGCAAGGCCGCCTTGTCATCGAGCTTGCCCTTGACGTCGCGCACCGCCGCATCCATCAGGCGCGCGGCGTCATAGCCATGCGATGCGTAGAGTGAGGGGGTACGGCCAAACTCCTTCTGGAAGTCGGCGACGAATTTCTTGTTCGCGGCATTGTCCAGGTCATGCGCCCACTGCGAGGTGTTGAAGGTGCCCAGCATCGAGTCGCCCACCGCACGGATCACGTCCTCATCGGCCGAGAAGCCCGGGGCGTACAGGGTGATGTCCTTGGACAGGCCGGCACCGACAAACTGCTTGATGAAGTTCACGCCCAGGCCGCCGGGCAGAAAGATGTAGACGCCATCGACCTGGGCCGCGCGCATCTTGGAGATCTCGGCGCCATAGTCCAGCTGGCTCAGCGAGGTATAGGTCTCCATGCCGATCTCGCCCTTGTAGAAGCGCTTGAAGCCGGCGATCGAATCCTTGCCTGCCGGGTAGTTGGGCGCGATCAGCGCCACGCGCTTGAAGCCCTTGTCCTGCATGGTCTGGCCAGCCGCCTCATGCAGCGCATCGTTTTGCTGCGAGACATTGAAGAAATACGGGTTGCACTGGGCGCCGGCGTACTGTGACGGCCCGGCATTGGGGCTGATGAAGAAGGTCTTGTTCTGGAACGCGGCCGGGCCCACCGCCAGCATCACGTTGGAGAACACCGTGCCGGTCATGAAATCGACCTTGTCGCGCTTGAGCAGGCGCTCGGCCGTCTGCTTGGCCACCTCGGGGTTCTGCTGGTCGTCGACCACGACCACCTCGGCGGGCAGGTTGCCGATCTTGCCGTTCATGTGCTTGACGGCCAGCTGGAAGCCGTCACGGATATCGGTGCCCAGACCCGCGCCGGGCCCGGACAAGGTGCTGAGCAATCCCACCTTGACCTGGTCGGCCGCACTGGCACTGCTGGCGCACAGCAGCGCGATGGACAGACTCACAAGACTGCGATGCAAAGGATGACGCTTCATGCTGGTTCCCTGGTTGGTGTGCCAAAAAAATCTAACGAGCCGCTACTATGCCGGGCTGTGCAGCCGAAACCGTTGTAGTTTTCCCGTAGCCGTGCGCGGCAGCTGCGCGACAAAATCCATGGCCCGTGGGTATTTGTAGGGCGCGACCGTGCTTTTGACGAAATCCTGCAAGGTCTTGACCATGTCCGCATCGGCCGCAAAGCCAGGCCGCAGCACCACAAAGGCCTTGACGATCTGGCCGCGCTCGCTGTCGGGCAGGCCGATCACTGCGCATTCGGCCACCGCCGCATGCGCGAGCAAGGCGTCTTCGACCTCGGGCGCGGCGATGTTGTAGCCCGAGGAGATGATCATGTCATCGGTGCGGGCCTGGTAAATGAAATAGCCGTCCGCATCCATCACATAGGCGTCACCGGTCAGGTTCCAGCCTGCATGCACATACTGGGTCTGGCGGCTGTCGTTCAGGTAGCGGCAGCCGGTGGGGCCCTGCACGGCCAGCTTGCCCACCGTGCCGGCTGGCACTTCCTGGCCGCGCTCATCGACCACCTTGGCACGGTAGCCGGGCACGGCGCGGCCGGTGGCGCCAGGCCGGGCCTCGTCCTCGCGGTGCGAGATGAAGATGTGCAGCATCTCGGTCGAGCCAATGCCGTCGATGATCTCGATGCCGGTGGCGGCTTTCCACAACGCACGGGTCGAGGCATTCAAGGCCTCACCGGCTGACACGCATTTGCGCAGCCGGGTCTGGCGCAACCGCTCGCCCTGCTGGGCCATCACGCGGTACGAGGTCGGCGCGGTGAACACCACCGTGGCGCCAAATTCTTCGATGCCATCGACCAGCTGCACCGGTCCCGCCTTCTCCAGCAGCGCCATCGAGGCGCCAATCGCCATCGGGAACAGCACCTGTCCCCCCAGGCCAAAGGTAAAGGCCAGCGGCGGGCTGCCGATGAAGACGTCGTTGGGTTCGGCCCGCAGCACATGGCGGGGCCAGCAGGCGCAGATGGCCATCACATCGCGGTGAAAGTGCATCGTCGCCTTGGGCACCCCGGTGGTGCCCGAGGTAAAGCCCAGCAGGCAGGTGTCGGTCGCCGCTGTCTGCACCGTGTCGAAATGCGGCGAGGCCTGGGCCATCAGCGGCTCCAGCGCCTGCGCAGCCGGCAGGCCGCTGCCATTGAAATAGCGCACCGCCTGCAAGCAGGGCTGCGCTGCCTGCGCCGCCTGCACCTCGGCCTGCAAGGCCGCATCGCACAGCGCATGGCTGATCTGGGCGATCTCGATGATGGTGCCCAGCTCCTTGGCGCGCAGCAGCGGCATGGCCGCCACTGCAATACCGCCCGCCTTGACCACGGCAAACCAGCTCGCCACCATCATCGGGTTGTTGGGCGCGCACAGCAGCACGCGGTTGCCGGGTACCAGGCCCATCTGCGCGGTCAACACGTTGGCAATGCGGTTGGCCTGGGCCTGCAGCTCGGCATAGGTCCAGCGCACACCCTGGGCCTGCAGGCACAGGCGCTCGCCCCGGCCTTCGGCCACATGGCGGTCCAGCAGCTCAGCGGCGCAGTTGAGGCGCTCGGGGAACTGCAGCTCGGGCAGGTCAAAGTGGTACTCCGGCTGCAGCTCGGGCGGCGGCAGATGCGTGGCGGCAAAGCGGTCGATATGCGCGGTATAGGGCGTGGCAGACATCTCGCAAACTCCAGGCTGAAGGCGGAAACCAGGACCGGAGTCCAGGTACTGGTCAGTGGTCAAGGCGCGGTGGGCGCCACTTGTTTGAGCAGCTCGCGGGCGATGATCAGTTGCTGCACCTCGGTCGCCCCTTCGTAGATGCGCAGTGCGCGGATCTCGCGGTACAGGCGCTCGACCGGCTGATCGCTGACGACACCCAGGCCGCCCCACATCTGCAGCGCCGCATCGATTACCTGCTGCGCGTTCTCGGTCGCGGTCATCTTGGCCATCGCCGCCTCGCTGGTCACGCTCTGGCCCTGGTCGCGCTGCCAGGCGGCGCGGTAGGTCAGCAGCGCGGCGCTGTCGATCTGCGTGGCCATCTGCGCCAGCTTGGCCTGGGTGAGCTGGAAATCGGCCAGCACGCCCTGGAACATGCGGCGGCTGGTGGCCCGCTGCAAGGCCTCGTCCAGCGCACGGCGGGCAAAGCCCAGCGCAGCGGCCGCTACCGAGGTGCGGAACACATCCAGGGTGCGCATCGCCAGCTTGAAGCCCTCGGCCGCCGCGCCAAGGCGCTGGCCCACCGGCACGCGGCAGCCGTTGAAGCGCAGCCGCGCCAGCGGGTGCGGCGCGATCACATCGATGCGCTCGGCAATCTCCAGGCCGGGCGTATCCGCATCCACGATCAGCGCGGAGATGCCGCGCGCGCCCGGTGCCTCACCGGTGCGCACAAACACCACATAGAAGTCGGCAATGCCGCCGTTCGAGATCCAGGTTTTTTCGCCGTCGATGACATAGTGGTCGCCGTCCAAGCGGGCGGCGCAGGCCATCGCTGCGACGTCCGATCCGGCATCGGGCTCGGACAGCGCAAAGGCCGCAATGGCCTCGCCCCGTGCAACCCGGCCCAGGTAGCGCGCCTTCTGCGCCTCCGTGCCCGCCAGGCTGATCGCGCCCGAGCCCAGCCCCTGCATCGCAAACGCAAAATCGGCCAGGCCGTTGTGGCGCGCCAGGGTTTCGCGGATCAGGCAGATGGCGCGGGTGTCGATCTGGGCGGCCGCGCCGCCATGCGCCTCGCCAGCCACTGCATGGCGCAGCCAGCCCGCCTGGCCCAGCGCCTGCACCAACGCGCGGCAATCGCCGTCGGTGTCACCGCTGTGCGCATGGGCCACATGCCGGGCGGCCCAGGCATCCAGCGTCTGCGCCAGGTCCGAATGGTGCGGCTCAAAAAACGGCCACTGCAGGTATCGGGTGTCAGCCATGTCAGTTCCCCTGGAATTGCGGCTTTTGCTTGGCCACAAAGGCCTCGTAGGCGCGCTTGAAGTCTTCGGTCAGCATGCAGATGGCCTGCGCCTGCGCCTCGGCCTCGATCGCCTGGTCAATGGTCATCGCCCACTCCTGGTGCAGCATGGTCTTGGTGATGCCATTGGCAAAGCTGGGGCCAGCGACCAGGTCGGCGGCCATCTTCTGCGCCTGCTCCAGCAGCGCTTCGGGCTCGGCCAGGCGGTTGAAAAAGCCCCAGCGCTCGCCCTCTTCGCCGCCCAGGCTGCGGCCGGTGTAGAGCAGCTCGCTGGCGCGCCCCTGGCCAATGATGCGCGGCAGAAAGGCGCAGGCGCCCATGTCGCAGCCGGCCAGGCCCACGCGGTTGAACAGAAACGCCGTCTTGCTGCGCGCCGTGCCCAGCCGCAGGTCCGAGGCCATCGCCATGATCGCGCCGGCGCCGGCACAGATGCCATCGACGGCGGCAATGATGGGTTGCGGGCAGGCGCGCATGGCCTTGATCAGCTCGCCCGTCATGCGGGTGAACATCAGCAGCTCGGGCGCCTTCAGGGCCACCAGCGGGCCGATGATTTCATGCACATCGCCACCCGAGCAGAAGTTGCCACCGGCGCCCACCAGCACCACGGCCTTCACGTCCTGCGCCCACTTGAGGCGGTGGAACAGGTCGCGCAGCTCGGCGTAGGAATCAAAGGTCAGCGGGTTCTTGCGCTCTGGCCGGTTGAGCGTGATCGTTGCCACGCCGGCATGGACTTGCCACAGAAAATGCTGCGCCTGGTAGCCGGCCAACTGCTGGTGGTTGCCCGCCACCAGCGCGGGGTCGATTCGGTAGTCACTCATGCCTGTCTCCACAGATTCGGGGTTCACATCACTTCGCCGCCAGCCACCGCAATGGCCTGTCCGGTCATCGCGCCAGCGCCTTTGCCGCAGAGCCAGACGACGGCATCGGCCACCTCCTGCGGCTGCACCAGGCGGCCCTGGGGGTTGTTGCGCACAAATTCGGCCAGGGCCTGCTCGGGGCTACGGCCGGTCTTGGCCACCACGCGGTCGAGGCTGGTCTTGACCAGATCGGTTTCGGTATAGCCCGGGCACACGGCATTGACGGTGATCCCGCGGCTCGCCACTTCCAGCGCCAGCGCCCGGGTCAGGCCCACGACGCCATGCTTGGCCGCCACATAGGCCGACACATAGGCATAGCCGGTCAGGCCTGCGGTGCTGGCCACGTTGACGATGCGGCCATAGCCGGCCGCCTGCATCGCCGGCAGCACCTGCTGCATGCACAGCATCGTGCCGGTCAGGTTCACCGCCAGCATCTGCGACCAGAGCTGGGCGTCGGTCTTCATGAAGGGCGCGCTCTGCGCCTGACCGGCGTTGTTCACCAGGATCTGGATAGCGCCAAAGGCGGCCACGGCCTGCGCAAAGGCCACCACCACCTCGGCCTCCTGCGCCACATCGGCCAGCACCTGCTGGCACTTGCCCGGAAAGGCATCCACCAGTTTTTGCAGCGGCTCAGGCCGGCGGCCCAGCACCGTCACCCGAGCGCCCTGCGCCAGCAACTGGCGCGCAATCGCCTCGCCAATGCCCTGGCCGGCGCCGGTCACCAGCGCATGTTGTCCTTGCAAGCTGTTCGTCGCCATCTGCGCTGCTCCTCAGTGGCCGGCGGCCGCTTGCTGGGCCTTCTCGCGCTCGAACAGGCTCTCCATCTGGCGCTTGCCGGCAAAGTAGGGCTTGGGCCAGGCGATGGCGGTGTAGCCAATCTTGGCCGCCTCGGTCAAGGTCCAGGCCGGGTTGGCCAGGTGCGGGCGGGCCACCGCACAAAGGTCGGCGCGGCCGGCGGCGATGATGGAGTTGGCATGGTCGGCCTCACTGATCGCGCCGACGGCCATCGTCGCAATGCCCGCCTCCTGGCGGATGCGGTCGGCAAACGGGGTCTGGAACATGCGGCCATAGACCGGCTTTTCCTGTTTGCTGACCTGGCCGGACGAGCAGTCGATCAGGTCCGCACCAGCCGCCTTGAAGGCCTTGGCAATCTCTACCGCATCATCGGGGGTGATACCGCCAGGCACCCAGTCATGGGCGGAGATACGCACCGACATCGGCCGCTCCTGCGGCCAGACGGCGCGCACGGCCCGGAACACCTCCAGCGGGTAGCGGAGGCGGTTCTCCAGGCTGCCACCATAGGCATCGTCCCGGTGGTTGGTCAACGGCGAGATAAAGCTGGACAGCAGATAGCCGTGGGCGCAGTGCAGCTCCAGCCAGTCGGCACCCACCTCGGCGGCCATCTGGGCCGCGTGCACAAACTGCTGCTTGACCTCGTCCATCTGGGCCAAGGTCATCGCCTGCGAGATCTGGCTCACGCCTTCGAGGTACTGCTGGGGCGAGGCCGAGATGATCGGCCAGTTCCCCTCGGTCAATGGCAGATCCGTACCCTCCCAAGCCAGGCGGGTGGATGCCTTAGCGCCGGCATGGCCGATCTGCATTGCAAACTTGGCATCGGTGTGGTGGTGGATCCAGTCGCTGATGCGCTGCCAGGCTTGCTTTTGTGCCTCGGTGTAGGTGCCCGGGCAGCCGGGGGTGATGCGGCCCTCAGCGCTGACGCAGGCCATCTCGGCAAACACCAGACCGGCGCCGCCCATCGCCCGCGCACCCAGGTGCACCAGGTGGTAGTCGCCCGGCACGCCGTCGACGGCCGAGTACTGCGCCATCGGCGAGACCACGATGCGGTTCTTCAAGGTCAGGCCGCGCAAGGTATAGGGCAGGAACATCGGTGGCGGCGCCTTGGCCTGCACCGCCAGCCCGTTTTGCGCAGCCAGCCAGGCCTCATAACCGCCGAGCCAGGCGGCATCGCGCAGGCGCAGGTTCTCGTGGCTGATGCGCTGGCTGCGCGTCAGCATCGAGTACATGAACTGCTCGGGCTCCAGCTGGTCGCAGTAGCGCTTGCCGCAGACCTCGAACCACTCCATCGCATTCCAGGCGGCGTTCTGGATGCGCAAGGTCTCCACCCGGCGCAGCGCCTGGTAGGCCTCCAGCACCGCAGGGATCTGCGCCTTGCCATCGCCCAGCTGCTGAAACTGCCGCGCCAGCTCGATCGCATCCTCGATCGCCAGCTTGGTGCCCGAGCCAATCGCGAAATGCGCCGTGTGCACGGCGTCGCCCATCAGCACCACATGGCTGCCCTTGGCGTTTTGCAGCCACCACTGGTCGCAGACCACGCGCTGAAAATTGATCCAGGCCGAGCCGCGCAGGTGCCGGGCATTGGTCATCAGCCGCGCGCCTTGCAGGTTGTCGGCAAACAGCTTCTCGCAGAAGGCGATCGATTGCTCCTGGTCGGCCGTGTCCAGGCCGCATGCCTTCCAGGTCTCCTCGGTGGTCTCGACGATGAAGGTCGATGTCTTGTCGTCGAACTGGTAGATATGGGCCTCGAACCAGCCGTGCTCGGTGCGCACGAAGTCAAAGGTGAAGGCCTCGTAGACCTTGTTGGCGCCCAGCCAGATAAACCGGTTGGGGCGGGTGACGATATCGGGCTTGAACACCTCGGCGTATTTAGTGCGGATGCGCGAGTTCACGCCATCGCTGGCAATGATGAGGTCGGCATCGGCATAGTCTTCGTCGGACTGCACATCGGTCTCGAACACCAGCTTGACGCCGAGCTGCTCGCAGCGCGCCTGCAGGATGTTGAGCAGGTGCTTGCGGCCGATGCCGACAAAGCCATGGCCGCCCGAGCGGATCTTGCGGCCCTTGAACAGCAACTCGATATCGTCCCAGTGGTTGAAGGCCTGCTCGATCTGCATCGCCGTGGCCGGGTCCCACTCGCGCATGTTGTCCATCGTGGCATCGGAGAACACCACCCCCCAGCCAAAGGTGTCATAGGGCTTGTTGCGCTCCACCACGGTCACGTCATGCGCGGGGTCCATCTGCTTCATCAGCAGCGCGAAATACAAGCCGGCGGGACCACCGCCTATGCAGACAATTTTCATGGCCAGGATCGTCCTGAAAAATACTTTATAACTAAATTATTGATGCATAAATAATTCACTAAAATACGAACTTACCCTATCACTGGAGCCGCCTGCGGTACTGCACCATGGGCGCCATGGCTGACATGCAAACCCTCTGCAATTCCCCCTCCGATACTGGCGGCGGCGTCGCTGGCCGCGAGGCCGGTCTCGCCCATGATGGACACCAGGCCGTGCGCCTGTGGCTGCGGCTGATGACCTGCAGCACCCAGATCGAGCAGGTGATCCGCAGCAAGCTGCGCACCCAGTTCGCCACCACCTTGCCGCGCTTTGACTACCTGGCCCAGCTCAGCCGCTTCCCCAAGGGCCTGCGCATGAAGACCTTGTCCGAGTACCTGATGGTCACCGGCGGCAACATCACCGGCCTGACGGACCAGCTGGTGGCAGAAGGCTGGGTGGAGCGGGTGGCCGATGACGAGGACCGCCGATCGATGACGGTGCGCCTGACGCGCAGCGGAAAAAAACAGTTCGCTGCCATGGCCAAGGCGCACGAACAGTGGCTGGAGCATTTGCTGGCACCGTTGGGCGCGGATGCCGCGCGCGAGCTGTATGACCAGCTGGGCGTGCTGCGGCAGATCGTGGGCCAGCGCGCGGAACAGGTGGCCGGCTGAAACCCACCCCCCAATGACAGAGAGCCTGCGGACCGCCCTGGTCCGCAGGCTCTCTTTCCCTCAGCGGGAATTACATCGCGGTATCGGCCTGGCTGAGGTCGCCATCGGCCTCATCGGTCTCCAGCGCCTCGGGCATCTTGACAATCGTGGTCGGCACCCGGCTGTGGCGCGCCACCTCGCGCGAGACCGAACCGATCAGGATACTGCCCAGCGTGCTCTCGCCAGTGGCGCCGATCACGATGAGGCCACAGCCCTTCTCCTCGGCGATATCCAGCAACGTGGCATGGATGTCGCCCAACCGGATCTCCACCTCATAGGACACACCGGCCAGACGCAACACATCGAGCGCCGGGGCGACCAGGTCCATGCCGGCCTCCAGGCTGGCGTTGGCGATCAGCTCCGAATCCTGCGTGGCCAGCTCCAGAAAGCTGGCTTCCTTTTGCACATGGGCGACCACGACATGGGCGCGCAGGCCCTGCTGCACCAGTTGCACGCCGTGCTGTACCGCTTGCAGCGAGTTGGGCGAACCGTCGACGGCGATCATGATGTTGAGCATGGGCTTCTCCTTGGCAGTGAAAGATCAGCCCAGTGTAGCGACCTGCCTGCGCCCCCTGTGTCAGAGACGGACCTGCGAAACCCGCCGCGCCGTCAACTACCGCACATCTGCGAAAATGACCGGTTATGCTGCAGTTCGACCTCCTCAAAACCGATCCCACCAGCCACGCACGCCGTGGCACGCTCACGCTCAACCATGGCGTCGTGCAGACCCCCATCTTCATGCCGGTAGGCACCTATGGCACCGTCAAGGGCGTGATGCCGCGCAGCCTGGAGGAAATGGGCGCCCAGATCATTCTGGGCAATACCTTCCACCTGTGGATGCGTCCGGGCCTGGATGTGATGAAGAGCTTTGGCGGCCTGCATGGTTTCGAGAAATGGGACAAGCCCATCCTGACCGACTCGGGCGGTTTCCAGGTCTGGTCGCTGGGCGCGATGCGCAAGATCACCGAAGAAGGCGTGCATTTCCAGAGCCCGGTCAATGGCGACAAGCTGTTCATGTCGCCCGAGGTCAGCATGCAGATCCAGACGATTCTGAATTCGGACATCGTCATGCAGCTCGACGAGTGCACGCCGTACGAGACCAACGGCAAGAAGACCACCGAGGCCGAAGCGCGCAAGTCGATGGAGATGAGCCGGCGCTGGGCCAAGCGCTCCAAGGAAGAGTTCGAGCGCCTGGGCAATCCCAACGCGCTGTTCGGCATTGTGCAGGGCGGCATGTTCAAGCACCTGCGCGAGGAGTCGTTGCAAGGCCTGCTGGAGATCGACTTCCCCGGCTACGCGGTGGGCGGTGTCTCGGTGGGTGAGCCCAAGGACGAGATGCTGGACATCATGCAGCACACGCCCCACCTGCTGCCCGCCAACAAGCCGCGCTACCTGATGGGCGTGGGCACGCCCGAGGACCTGGTGCAAGGTGTGGCCGACGGCGTGGACATGTTCGACTGCGTGATGCCGACCCGCAATGCGCGCAACGGCACCATCTTCACCCGCTACGGCGACCTGAAGATCCGCAACGCCCGCCACAAGACCGACCACCAGCCCATCGACACCTCGTGCACCTGCCACGCCTGCGCCGGCAAGAGCGGTGTGAGCTGGGACGATGGCGGCCGCGACGGCTTCAGCCGCGCCTACCTGCACCACCTGGACCGATGCGGTGAGATGCTGGGCCCGATGCTGACCACCATCCACAACCTGCACTACTACCTGAACCTGATGCAGGAAGTGCGCCAGTCGCTCGATGCCGGCAGCTTTGCCCAGTTCCGTGCGCAGTTCAAATCGGACCGGGCCCGCGGTATCTAGGCAGCAGCTTCACCGCGCGAGGCCAGCAAGGCCGCGCGGCCCAAAGCGTGGGAACCACGAGACAGCGATGCGAAGCGCTTGACAGCCACTGCGTAACCTACAACACCGTACCCTCACCCGCTTCGCGCCTGACTGCAGGCCGCAGCTGCCTGCAGCCACCGCGCTGCTTGGCAGCTGCGTTTTCTCAAGTGATGCACCTGCTGGCATGGTCTTGTAGCTTCCAATTTGGAAGCAACAGTGATTGACTTAGGTTATTGACTGGGCAAAACGTCGTGAAAGCCTTGCGCCGCAACGGCCCTCGGTCTGCCCGGCAATGCGCGACTCGCCCACAAGGTCGCACCGATATCTGTGCCAATGAGCGGGTATATTTCGCCCATCCCCCTCATTCCCATGCCGACCGCGTCGTCCGTCCACCCCTTGGAGCAACCCTATAGCGGTCGCTTGCTGCTCTGCGCCAGTATGGCCGTGTTTGCGGCAGCGATGGTGGGCATCCTGCTGCGGCCACTGGGCTACCTGTCGGTGTTCTGGCCGGCCAACCAGATCGTGCTGGTGCTGTTGCTGCGCTACCCCCAACTGGTGCGTCCGGTAGCAATAGCGGCGCTTTTCGCCAGCTTCGTGCTGGCCGATCTGATCACCGGCACCGCGCTGTGGCACTCACTGGGCTTTACCACCGCCAACCTCTGCGGCGCCATTTGTGGATGGCTGTTTCTGCGCCGGCAGTCGCAACGCGATCTGCAGATGGAAGGCCAGTATTCCGCGTTGCTGGTGTTCTTCGCCAGCGGCATGGCGTCGCTGGCATCGGCCCTCATTGGTGGGCCGATCAGTGCCTGGGCCTTTGAGCTGTCGGTCACCCAGGCGGTAGTGATGTGGTGGACAGGCGAATGGATGAATGCCATGGTGCTGCTGCCATTTTTGCTGGCGCTGCCATCGGCACGCAGCGCGGCCGCCGCGCAGGAGCGCCGCGTCTGGGCGTTGAAAATGCTGCCCGCGCTGGCCGTCGTGGTGCTGGAGACGAGCAGCTACCTGGTGGGCAACAAGGTCGGCTCTCTGGTGTTCTCGCTGCCTGCGCTGCTGTGGTGCGCGCTGTCCTACCGCATCCTGACCACGGCCATCATCACGATGGTGGTGTTTGTGACCAAGGTCATCGTGATATCGAACATTGTGGGGTTCATCCCAGCCAATGTGCTTGATGTCGCCAGCCTGCGCCTGGGCATCACGATGCTGATCCTGGGGCCCCTGTCGGTGGCCGGCTCCCATGCGGCGCGCGCCGAGTTGCTGCACCGCATGCGCTACCAGGCCCACCACGACAGCCTGACCGATGTGCTCAGCCGCAATGGCTTCGTACAGGCCAGCCACGTGCTGCTCAAGCGGCTGACCCATGAAGGCAGCTCGGCAGCAGTGCTGATGCTGGACCTGGACCACTTCAAGCGCGTCAACGACAACCATGGCCACGCCAGCGGCGACCGCCTGCTGCGCGATGTCAGCCGGGTGCTGACCGATTCCCTGCGTCCGCAGGATGTGCTGGGCCGCGTCGGTGGTGAGGAATTCGCCGTGGTGCTGCCCCATATCAGCTTCGACGATGCCACCGCGATCGCCGATCGCCTGTGCCAGACCGTGCGCAGCGGCCACTTTCAGACGGCCCACCACGAGCCGCTGCAGGCCACCCTCAGCATCGGCTTGGCCTACAGCGCAGCACTGCAGCCTGGCGACAGCCTCGAAGACCTGCTGCGCGAGGCGGACCTGGCGCTCTACCAGGCCAAGGCCCGGGGCCGCGATTGCGCGGTCTGGACGGCGCCACGCTAGGCATCCGTGCGGGCTGGCGGGCTCAGCGCAGCAGCACCGGCGCAGATGCCAGCCCGCTGCGCTGCATGAACTGCAAGGCCGAATCCACGGTGGTGGTTTCGATATGGCCGGCAAAGCGCTTCTCGGGCGGGTGGTCGTCAAAGGCGATATTGGCGCGCGTGATGCGGCCGCCCAGCCGGGTCATGGCACCTATGCGCAAATCACTGGGCTGGTAGCCTTGCAGCTGCAACCAGGCCTGCGCCTGGCCCCGGTCCTGCACGGTCTGGGGGGCCATGGCCTGGGCCAGGGTCTCCAGCGCCCACTGGTTGCTTTGCTGGTAACGCTGGCTCCACGGATAGGCCAGCATGCTGTAGCGCGGCTCATGCAGCTGCAGGGGCTGGGCGTTGGCCGACAGCGCCAGCAGCAGTTGTTGCTGCACCGCCGGCGCGGGTACCACCATCACGGCCTGGTAGCGCCACAGGTCGTCCAGAAAGAACTCGCCCAGGCCCTGGCGGTAGACATGGGAGGCGGCCGTGCCACAGTCATTGAGCTTGTGCACCACACGCCAATCGCCGGTGGCCGATTTGTAGGCCCAGCCCATGTGCGAGAACTGCAGCTGGTATTTGCGCAGGTCCTGGCCCTGGCGGCCCAGCAGCACCACCTGCGCGCCACTGGCATCGAGTGCCTGCGCGACATGCTGGGCCAAAGTCAGGCTTTGGCGCACGCTGTCGAGCGTGGGCTTTTGCGCCTCACAGCTGCGGCCGGCCTGTGCGGCCGTGGCGGCCAGCCATGCAGCGGCCAACAGGCCCAGGCGTAAAGATGTCAACATGCTTGCCTCCCTCGTTGTCACAAACGCTCGTTGTAGAGCAGCGCCTTACCCACCTCATTGGGGATGAAGGCAATCACCTCGCCAGCGGCTGACAGCAACACGCCGGCACCCACCACACTGACGAAGATGGCCGTGCCCACACCGGCGGCGCTGGCGCCCAATGCGCCAGCCGACAGCTCAATGCTGGCCGCTGCGCCATCCGATGCGCTCTCGAGCAGCCAGACCGTCCCCTTGGCCGATGCCTGCACGCCCTTGACGATGAGCTGGGCACCATCGACCGATAGTGCGACTGGAAGGGCCACCACGCTGGTCGATGCGCCTACCGAGGCCGCCGTGCCGACAACCACCGATGCAATCGGCAGCGCCGAGAGCATCAACGACGCATCGCTTTGTGCCTGGGCCGCCGGAGCGGCCGCCAATGCCAGCACCAGGGCGGTGCTGGCCAGGGTGGCAGCAGCGCGGCGCTGCCATTTGCTGAACGTAAGACTGAACATGTGCTGCTCCTGTGTTGGCTGCATCATCCGATGGGCGCTCACAGGCGCTCCTGGGGGTTGCCAACTTCTTGGTCGCGGGGGGCAGTGCGCATGCTGCGGGCATGGTGGATAGCCATGGCCAGGTCCGATTCATGCTTGTCGCGCAGCATCTTGGCCAATGTGAAGGCGGTGGTGATCATGTACATCCAGCTGACGCCCAGAAAGGCCTTGTAGGTAGGGTTGATGTCCATGCCCAACAGGCCCCAGCCGGTCAGGCCCATCGCAATCGCAAAACCGCCCCAGACCACGAAGCGCCACATGGGGGTATCACCGGCCGATTGGCTGCTGTCCGCTTGCTTGTCCCGCACGAACTTGGCCAGCACGAACGCAGCCGAGAGGCAGAACATATAACCCATCACCATGAACGCCTGTTCCAGGTGTTGCCCTGGCAGCCAGGCCAGGCCGATCGCACACATCGAGATCGCAATACCGAACGAGATCCATACCTGGTATTGCCATGCACGGGTGTCACGTTGAACAGGGTGGGAGGATTGAGACATGGGGGGTCGGAGCAACGGGGCCCCGCTTTGGTTGAACACGGCGCCATCATGCAGGCAGGCGGCGGCGCCAGCATCCGCATTTAATGCCGGTAGCATTTTCAAAAGATACGGGTATCAAAAATCAATACTTCACGACCGCTCCTTGTCGCCGGGGTCATGGGCCTGGCCAAGGCTTCCGTGGCATGATCCCAGGCATTCAAACCAAGACCCAGACAGGAGACCGCCGTGCGCCAGCCGCCCCACCACCAGCCCCCCACCCCGCATGCTGACCCGGCCGAACTGGCCGAGTGGTGCGATGCCTTCGACGGACTGTTGGCCGCTTATGGCTCCGCGCAGGGCAAGGAACAGGCGGCTGCACTGCTCGATGCGCTGCTGGCCCACGCCCGCAAGCGCCATGTGGCCTGGAAGCCTTCGGGCAACACGCCCTACGTCAACACCATCACCGTCGATGAGCAGCCGCCCTACCCCGGCGATGTGGAACTGGAGAAAAAGCTCTCGGCCATCCTGCGCTGGAACGCGCTGGCGATGGTCGTGCGTGCCAATGCCGCCCATGGCGAGCTGGGCGGTCATATTGCCAGCTATGCCTCGGCTGCCGATCTGTTCGAGACCGGCTTCAACCATTTCTTCCGCGCCGATGATGGCCACCAGGCCGCCGACCTGGTGTACTTCCAGCCGCACTCGTCGCCAGGCGTCTATGCGCGCGCTTTTCTGGAAGGGCGCCTGGGCGAAGAGAACCTGGCGCACTACCGGCAAGAGCTGGTGGCCGCCAGCCAGGGTATCCAGGGCCTGTGCTCGTACCCGCATCCCTATCTGATGCCCGAGTTCTGGCAGTTCCCCACCGGCTCGATGGGCATCGGCCCGATCAATGCCATCTACCAGGCGCGCTTCATGCGCTACCTGGCCGACCGGGGCCTGGCAGACACCGCGGGCCGCAGGGTCTGGGGCTTTTTTGGCGATGGCGAAATGGACGAGCCCGAATCCATTGCGGCACTGACCCTGGCTGCGCGCGAAGGGCTGGACAACTGCATCTTCGTCATCAACTGCAACCTGCAGCGGCTCGACGGCCCGGTGCGCGGCAACGGCCGCATCATCGATGAGCTGGAGGCGCTGTTCAGTGGGGCGGGCTGGAACGTGGTCAAGTGCCTCTGGGGATCGGAGTGGGATGCGCTCTTGGCCCGCGACCACAGCCATGTGCTGGCCCGCACCTTTGCGCGCACCGTCGATGGCGAGTTCCAGACCTTGTCGGCCAACGATGGCGCCTTCAACCGCGAGCATTTCTTCAACCAGAGCCCCGAACTGGCTGCGCTGGTGGCGCACCTGTCCGACAGTGACATCGACCGCCTGCGCCGGGGCGGGCACGACCCGGTCAAGATCCATGCCGCCTTTGCCAGCGCCGCTGCGCACAGCGGCCAGCCCACGGTGGTGCTGGCCAAGACGATGAAGGGCTACGGCATGGGCAGCATGGGCCAGGGCCGCATGACATCGCACCAGCAAAAAAAGCTCGGCGCCGAGGACCTGCTGGCGTTCCGCGACCGCTTCAACCTGCCACTGAGCGACGACCAAGCCACCTCGGCTGCCTTCCTCAAACCGGCCGATGGCAGCGCCGAAATGCGCTACCTGCACGCACGGCGCCAAGCCCTGGGCGGCTTTTTGCCGGCGCGCAGAGGCCAGGCCTCGCCGGTGGCCGTGCCCGGCCTGCAGGCCACCGCAGGTTTTGCGCTGCAGGCCGATGGCAAGCCGATGAGCACCACGATGGCCTTTGTGCGCCAGCTGGGCAACCTGCTCAAGGACCCGGCCCTGGGGCCGCGCATCGTGCCCATCGTGGCCGATGAGGCGCGCACCTTCGGCATGGCCGGGCTGTTCCGCCAGGTGGGTATCTACGCGCCGTTTGGCCAGCTGTACCAGCCCGAGGACAATGCCTCGATGCTGCTCTACCGCGAAGACAGCAGCGGCCAGATTCTGGAAGAAGGGATCAGCGAAGCGGGCGCGCTGTCGTCCTGGACGGCTGCCGCCACCAGCTACAGCACCCATGGCACGGCCATGCTGCCGTTCTTCATTTTCTACAGCATGTTCGGTTTCCAGCGCGTGGGCGATTTGATCTGGGCGGCCGCCGACCAGCGCGCACGCGGCTTCCTGATCGGCGCCACCTCCGGCCGCACCACGTTGGGCGGCGAAGGGCTGCAGCACCAGGACGGCAGCAGCCTGCTGAGCGCCTCCACGGTGCCCAACTGCAAAAGCTACGACCCCGCCTTTGCCGGCGAGCTGGCCGTCATCATCGACCATGGCATGCAGCGCATGCTGCAAGAGCAGCGCGACGAGTTCTTCTACATCACCGTCACCAACGAAAACGTGGCCAACCCCAGCCTGCCGCACGAGGCCCATGAGGGTGTCATCCGGGGCATGTACCAGCTGCAGAGCGGCCCGGCTCAAAGCACGCGCCGCGTACAGCTGCTGGGCAGCGGCGCCATCATGGGCGAGGTGCTCAAGGCCGCCGCCATTCTGGAGCGCGAGCATGGCGTGGCCGCCGATGTCTGGAGTGTCACCAGCTATGCCGAGCTGGCCCGCGATGGCGAGGCCCGGCTGGAGCGCTGGCGCGCCGGTGAGGCCAGCGCACCCAGCTGGTTTGCGCAGCAGCTGGAGGCTTCGCAAGGCCCCATCATTGCCGCCAGCGACTATGTGCGTGCGCTGCCCGAACTGGTGCGCGCCTACCTGCCCACCGATGAGCGTGGCCTGCCGCGCCAGCATTACTACACCTTGGGGACGGACGGCTTTGGGCGCAGCGATTCGCGCGCGGCGCTGCGCCAGCATTTTGCAGTCGATGCCGCCGCCATCGTGCAGACCTACCTGCGCAGCCAGCAGGCCTGAGCCTCATCAAGAACCTGTTCTAAAAAGGGGTGCGCAAAAAAGCCAAGCCAGTGTGCACAAGCGCCCAGACAGGCGTATAGCTCCTGAATTGATAGCTGCCAAGTCTTTCTCACAAGGCTCCAGCAGCTATTTTTATGCCCACCCTGCCGTCGGGCAGCAGCCGGGCAGCGCGTGGTTGCCCCAATACCGCCCGGCGCTGTGCATGCCAGTATCGGAGCCATGCGGCAGCCGCATGGACACAACACCATAAACATCAGGAGCAACTATGCAACGCACTCGCCTGGCGCAAGCCCTGGCCACCCTCGGACTGCTCGGCCTGACCGCCGCGATGGGTACCGCCCATGCGCAGGACAAGGTCAAGATCGGCTACATCTCCGACATGTCCAGTCTCTATGCCGACGTCGAAGGCAAGGGCGGCGCCACCGCCATCCAGATGGCCATTGACGACTTTGGCGGCAAGGTGCTGGGCAAGCCGATCGAAATGCTGGTGGTGGACCACCAGAACAAGGCTGACATCGCTGCCAGCAAGGCCCGCGAATGGATCGACACCCAGAACCTGACGATGATCTTCAGCGGCACCAACTCCGGCACCGCGCTGGCGCTGGCCAAGGTGGCGGACGAGAAAAAGCGCGTGATGATCAACAACGGCGCAGGCTCCTCGGCGCTGACCAACGAGGCCTGCACGCCTTACACCATCCATTACGCCTATGACACCGTGGCGCTGTCCAAGGGTGCGGCGGGCGCCATTGTCGAGGGCGGTGGCAAGAACTGGTTCTTTCTGACGGCCGACTATGCCTTCGGCCATGCGATGGAAGCCGATGCCACCAAGGTCATCAAGGCCAAGGGCGGCGCGGTGGCTGCAGCCGTGCGCCACCCGCTCAATGCCTCCGACTTCTCGTCCTTCCTGCTGCAGGCGCAAAGCTCCAAGGCCCAGGTACTGGCACTGGCCAATGCCGGTGGTGACACCATCAACGCCATCAAGGCGGCCAAGGAATTCGGCATCGACAAGACGATGAAGATCGCGCCGCTGCTCGTCTTCTACAGCGACATCCACAGCCTGGGCCTGAAGAACACCGCCGGCATGCAGTTCGTCACCAGCTGGTACTGGGACATGAATGACGCATCGCGCAAATTTGCCGATGCCTACATGAAGAAAACCCAGCGCCGCCCCACCGAAATCCAGGCCGCCGACTACTCGGCCACGATGAACTACCTCAAGGCCGTGCAGGCAGCCGGCACCACCGATGCCGACAAGGTGATGGAGACCTGGCGCGGCATGAAGATGGACGACTTCTTTGGCTCGGGCACCCTGCGCGCCGACGGCAGCTACATCCACGACATGTACTTGGTCCAGGTCAAGACGCCGCAGGAATCCAAGGGCACCTGGGATTACTACAAGATCGTCAAGAAGCTGCCGGGCGACGAGGTGTTCACGACCAAGGAAGAAACCAAGTGCGCACTGTGGAAGTGATCTGATCCCAGTTCCCACCACCACGATGCCTGGCCATGCCAGGCATTTTTCTTGCATGAACACGGCGGCCCCAAGGCACGAGAAGCCTTGTCACAGGCTGTATTTTGTCGTCCCCCATAATGGGCCTGCCATCCGTAGAAAAGGAAATCCTATGTCCCAGACTCCCAATGCCGATTTCGACTCTCTTCTCCCGGGCCGCGCCACCTTGGCCGGCAGCACCCGCCGCAGTGCCCTGCAAATGGCGCTGGGCGTGGGCTACGCAGCGGCAGCCGTGCCGGTGATGGCGCAGACGGCCATCAAGACCCCCGATGCCGGGCTGACGGCCGGCACCATCCAGTACACGGTCGATGGCTTCCAGGTCAGCGCCTACCGCGCAGCGCCCTCCGGCAAGACCAACCTGCCGGTGGTGCTGGTGATCCAGGAAATCTTTGGCGTGCACGACTACATCGCCGACACCTGCCGGCGCCTCGCCCAGCTGGGCTACCTGGCGATTGCGCCCGAACTGTTCGCGCGCCAGGGCGATCCGCGCAAGTACACCGAGATCAGCCAGCTGCAAAGCGAGCTGGTCAGCAAGGTGCCCGATGCCCAGGTCATCAAGGACCTGGACGCCGCGCTGGCCTGGGCCAAGGACAACGGTGGCGACACCAGCCGCGCCGGCATCACCGGTTTTTGCTGGGGCGGGCGCATCACCTGGCTGTATGCCGCGACCGGCAAGGTCAAGGCCGGTGTCGCCTGGTACGGCCGCCTGCAAGGCGCTGCCAATGACCTGCAGCCCAAGCACCCCATCGACCTCAGCAGCGCGCTCAAGGCGCCGGTGCTGGGCCTCTATGGCGGCAAGGACCAGGGCATTCCGCTGGAATCGGTCGACGCGATGAAGCAAAGCCTGCAGCAGGCTGGCGCTGCCGGCAATGCCGCTGCGGCGGCCTCCAGCTTCCATGTCTATGCTGACGCGGGCCACGCCTTCCATGCCGACTACCGCCCCAGCTACCGCAAGGATGCGGCCGAGGACGGCTGGAAGCGCATGCAGGACTGGTTCAAGACGCATGGCGTGATCTAAAGCCTGGTCAGCAGCTCAGCAAGACAAAACCCCTGCCAGCGCGGTATGTGCTGGCAGGGGTTTTTTGCGTTGTACCGCAGCCCGTCGTGGGCTTTAGTTCGAGGGGTTGTCGCGCCAGAACAGGTCCCAGGGGTCCATTTCCTTGCCGTCGGGGAAGCGGCACAAGGTGTTCTTGCCCTTGGGCGTATTGAGGATGGCGCCGCCCATCTGCACACAGTAGGCCGATGCGGGGCTGCGCGGCCCGGCATAGACGGTGGCGCGTGTGAAAGCCTCCTTCTCTTCAGGGTCATGCAGCGGCTTCAGGCCCGACGTACTGGTGCAAGCGGCCAGGGCGGACATGGCCACCAGGGCTGCCACGCTTTTGTACAGAATCGTTAGAGAGGTCATCACAAAGCCATTCGTTGTCCAGCCTGCATTATCCCAAAGCGGGCGAACCGCTGCCATGGCCGCCCTCCTGCTCCAGCAGCTCGCCTACACGCTGGCGCAGTTGCTCGGCCGAGCATTCGGCGGCCGGGCTGGCGGCACCGATGCGCAAGCTCACGCGGTTGAAGAAGCCACGGCGGAACGGCCGGGTCATTGCGCCCTTGGGTTCGATACGGCTGAAGAACGAGCCCCAGAGGTTGGACAGGGCCATGGGCACGACGGGCACATCCAGCCCATCGGCACGCGCCTGCTCCAGGATCTTCATCACGCCGCCCTTGAATGCCTGCAGCTCGCCATCGCGGGTGATGCCGCCTTCTGGGAAGATAGCCAGCAGATCCCCTTCGCGCAGCACCTGCGCGGCGCGTGCAAAGGCGGCCTCGTAGACGGCAGGGTCTTCGCTGCGGGGCGCCACCGGAATGGCCTTGCACAGGCGGAACAACCAACCCAGCAACGGTGTGCGGAAGATGCGGTAGTCCATCACAAAGTAAATCGGGCGCGGGCTGGCGGCCATCATCAGGATGGGGTCGACAAAGCTGACATGGTTGCAGGTCAGCAGCGCCGGCCCGCTGGTGGGAATGTGGTGGGCACCCTGCACCCGAAAGCGGTAGACCAGGTTGGTGACCAGCCAGGCAATGCAGCGCAGCAGGTATTCGGGCACCAGCAAGAAGATGTAGGTGGCGACGATGGCATTGGCAATGCCGGTGAACAGGAAGATCTGCGGCACGGTAAATCCCGCCCCCAGCAAGGCACCGGCGATGACCGAGCTGGCGATCATGAACAGCGCATTGAGAATATTGTTGGCCGCAATGATGCGGGCGCGGTGCGTGGGCTGGCTGCGCAGCTGGATCAGCGCATACATGGGCACGCTGTACAGCCCGGCAAACAGCGACAGCAAGGCCAGATCGGCCATCACGCGCCAGTGCGCCGGCTGGCTGATGAAGGCCAGCGCCGTCCAGGCCTGGGCCGGCTGCGCCAGCCCGCGCGATGCAAAGTACAGATCAATCGCAAACACGCTCATGCCGATGGTGCCGATGGGCACCAGGCCAATCTCCACCTGGCGGCGCGAGAGCACCTCGCACAGCAGCGAGCCCAGGCCGATGCCGATGGAAAACACCACCAGCAGCAGCGAGGCCACATGCTCATTGCCATGCAGCACCTCCTTGGCAAAGCTGGGGAACTGGCTCAGGAACACCGCACCGAAGAACCACATCCAGCTGATACCCAGCAGCGAGCGGAACACAACCACATTGCCATGGGCCAGCTTCAGGTTGCGCCAGGTTTCGCTCACCGGGTTCCAGTTGATGCGCAAGCCCGGGTCGGTGGCCGGTACCACCGGCACGCCCTGGGCCGTCAAACGCCCCACCACGGCCAAGCTAAAGCAGGCCACCGCGACCGAGGCATGGCCGATCTCAGGCAAGGCCACCAGCAGCCCCCCCACCACATTGCCCAGCAAGATGGCGACAAAGGTGCCCATCTCGACCATGCCATTGCCGCCGGTCAGCTCATCGTCGCGCAGCACCTGGGGCAGGTAGGCAAACTTGACGGGCCCGAACAACGTGGAATGCAGGCCCATCAAAAACACACAGCCCAGCAACAGCGCGGGGCTTTCGATCCAGAAGCCCAGGCCGGCGATCAGCATCACGCCAATCTCCAGGTCCTTGACGAAGCGGATCATGCGGTGCTTTTCATACTTGTCGGTCAGCTGACCCGAGGTGGCGGAGAACAGCAGAAACGGCAGGATGAACAGCGCGCCGATCACCAGGCCCGCCATCGCTGGCGGCATCCAGGCCACCTGCAGCTGGTAGGTCACCATCACCGTGAACGCGAACTTGAACAGGTTGTCGTTGGCAGCCCCGGCAAACTGGGTCCAGAAGAAGGGGGCAAAGCGGCGCTGGCCCAGCAACGCAAACTGGTTGGGATGGTCTGGCGCCTCAGCGGCGGGCACAGACGGGGCATGTGGACGGTTCATGGAACAAGCATCTCCTGGCGGATCTAGGGCGGTAGGGGTGGTCGGTACCGGGCATTCAGCGCAAACGCCCTGCCCCCAACGCGCCGCCCCCGATTGTGCCTGCGGACGCGCTGTTTGCGTGCGCCCGGTGGCGCAGTCGCTGCAAGCTGCGCAGCAGCGGCAGCACCGCCAGCGCTGCCGCCAGGTGCTTGAGCGCATGGCCGGCCACCAGATGGCCGCTGCCTGCCCAGACGGCGGCATCACCCAGTTCGAACAACTTGGCCAGCGCATACCAGGCCACAACGGCCGCCAGGGGCCAGCGGATCAGGTGCGCGGCCGGCGGGCTGCGCTGCTGCCACACGGCGAGTACCACCAGCAGCACCATGCCCGCGCCTTGCAACACGGCCCAGGGCAGCAGCTGTCCCGTCTGCAACCAGATCCACAGCGCCAGTGGCCCGCCCAGCAGCACGCACAGCGCCGTCAGCCAGGCAGCGCGGGCGTTGAGCAGCGACTGCAGCGCCAGGCCCAGGACACCGGCAAATACCGGCACCATGCCCATGCGGTCCCAAAAAACGCGCAGATCACCCGGCAGCAGGTGGTAGTAGGTCGAACCCGCAGCCGTGAGCACCAGGCCGCCGAAGACCAGCAGCAGCCAGGGTGTCGCCCCTTCGGAGCGCAGTGTCTGTGCAGGTGTTGTGAAGGTCGCCAGCAAGCCCCAGACACCGACCAGCAGAAACGGCAGATTGCTCAGCACATCAGCTGCATTGGCCAGGCCCAGCAGCCCGCGCTGGTCGGCAAAGTCATGGTAGTGGGCCGCCTGTGGCACATAGGGCCCCAGGCAGGCAAGGGCCAGCATCGCGGCATAGAAAGCGTAGAGCGCGCATTCCGCAGCCAGGCTGCGGGGGCTTGGGGGGTGGGTGGTATCAGTCATGGCCTGCACTGTGCCGCCGCGGCGCCAGAGCGTCTCGGAATGCCGGCGCGATCCCCTATGATGGCACCCAAAGTATGACAGGACGATACCCATGAGCACCACCGCCGATCTGGTACTGGCATTGAAGAAAGAGCTGAAAGCCGCGCAGATGACCTATGCCGACCTGGCCGAGGCGCTGGGCATGGCGGAGTCCAGCATCAAGCGGATGCTGGCCAAGGGTGACATGCCGCTGTCGCGCATCGATGCCATCTGCCACGTGCTGCGCCTGGATTTTGCCGACCTGGCGCGCCGTGTGGCCGACAACCAGCCGCTGATCAAGGAGCTGACGCAGCAGCAGGAGCAAGCGGTGGTGGCCGACAAGAAGCTGCTGCTGATGGCCATCTGCGTGCTCAGCCAGTGGACCCTGGAGCAGGTGCTGACCACCTACCGCTTGAGCGAGGCCGAGGGCATCAAGTACCTGGCGCAGCTCGACCGCATCGGCATCATCGAGCTGCGCCCGATGAACCGCTACCGGCTCAAGCTGGCCAAGACCTTTCGCTGGCGCCCGCATGGCCCGGTGATGGAGTACTTCCGCGAGAACGCCGTGCACGACTATTTCTCGGGTACCTTCGACAAATCGGGCGAGGGTTTGATGCTCGTGCATGGCGCCATCAGCCGCACCCTGGCGCCGGCCTTTTTGGAGCGCCTGCAGCGTGTGGCCCAGGACTTTGCCCAGCAGCACCTGACCGACCAGCGCCTGCCCGAGAAGGAGCGCGAGGGCTATACCCTGCTGCTGGCCATGCGCAGCTGGGAGCTGTCGGTGTTCACCGAGATGCGCCGCCTGCAGCCGGTGGGCAACCGCTAAGAACCAGCCCTCTCGAACGCATGCCGCTGGCAATCCCACCCGGCTGCGCCGAGACTGCAGGCAGCTGCTAGGCCGCCTGGGTAAACAGCATCAGTGCACCGGCATAGCGGTGCAGCTGCTGACCGGCAATCTCGCCCTGGCTGAAGAAACCTACCAGCGGGATGTCCCCCAGCACATGGTGGATCAGTTCCAGCTCGGCACCGGGCGCGCCGAAATAGGGACTTGCCCGCTCCGCACAGCTGATGTAGACCGCACCGGCGATGCTGCGGCCGGCCCCGACCCCGGCCCCGGCATCACCCAGCACGCTGTCGCCCAGCGGCAGGCCGGTCTGTGCCTCGGCGGGCGCCAGCGATTCCCGCAGCTCGGCACACATGCGCAGCAGATCGGCGCGGGCAGCCGACAGGTTGCGCTGGCAAAAGCACAGGTACTGCTGGGGCTGGGCCGGCTCTGGCAGCACAATGCCCCGGCTGGCCATGTCCACGCCCACCAATGGCACCACGCGCGCCTCGGGGCCCAACTGGCCGGCATGCACCGGCGATTCGGGTGCATGCGTCTCCAGCGCGGCATGGATATGGCGCAATGTGCGGGTGGCCCGCTCGGGGTCGGTATCCAGCCGTACCAGCATCAGCTCTTCCAGCACATCCAGCGCCGGCCGGCCGTCGAGGGCCAGCACCACATGGCCCTGCATCGCGGTGATGCGCATGCGCGTGCCCATCACCTGGCAGCCCTGGGTCAGCTCCTGCACCACACCGGCTTCCGCAGAAAAAGCCATGCCCGACAGCCCGCCGCGCAGCACGCCACTGTGGCTGGGACCCAAAGCCTTGCTCCACGCCAACTGCAGCGGCGCCACCGCCCCGGAGCTGAGGCCACCGAGCACACTGCCGGCGCGGGTACGGGCCGCCAGCTCTTCGAGCAGCTCGGCAAAATCAGGCAGATCGGCATCGGCATGCAGCAATGCACGCTCCCAGGGGGATGTGGACGCCACCGGCAGCGGTGCAATGCCGGAAAACAGGCGGTAGGAATGGGCAGGCAGCTCCAGCAGCATGACACACAGCGCCGGCTCGTTCAGGTATTCCGCATGCGAAGCCATCACGCCCGTGCCCACCGCGCCGCTCCAGTCGCCAATCTGTGGGAACTCATCCTGCAAAGCCTCCAGCAGTTGCGGCGCATGGCGCGCATAGGCATCGGTGAAATACACCAGGCCGAGATTGGGCGCGCTGGCATAACCCGCCTGGGCCATGCGTCCGCGCAGTTGCGCCACCACCAGCGCCACGGCCATCCGCCAGTCGGGATGGGTCACATGGCCATAGGGAAAAAGCTTTGTGCCTGCCATTGTCAAAAAACCTGCTGCTGCGGGACTGCCAGCCCAGTCCCGCACTCAAAAATCACGATCGCTCAAAGGGGGAGCCCGACTCAGCGCTGGCCGGGAGCCGAGGGCTTGCGAGAGCCAGCCTGACGCGGCCCGGCCTGACGCGGCGCGGCCTGGCGCGGCCCCGCTTGACCTGAGGCGGCGGGGCGGGAACCACGGTTGCCGGCACCGGCACCGGCGCCTTTGGTTGATGCCGCCTTGCGCGCCATTGGCTGCTTGCCAGTGTTGTTCTGTGCACTGCGCGGACTACTCTCGGGCTTGCGGGCAGATGGCTTGGCAGCGTTTGCATCGCCTGCAGAAGCGGCACTGCGTTTGGCCGCGGTCTGCCGGCCCATCGCGGCTTGGGCCGCAGTCTTGCCCGCTTCCGCCATCCCTTCTGCCGTACTGCGCACGGCCTCCGCTGCCGAGGCCGCTGCCTGCTGGGTGCTGGCGGCATGCGCCATCGCCTGCTCGGTGACATCCTGCACGGCCTGCTGCGCGATATGCTGGAACTGCTGTGTCAGCGCGCCCCACCATTGCATCGGGTCGGTCACTGAAGAGGAGGCTTTGGCTTGCCCGGCTTGCCCGGCTTGTTCCGGCGGTTCTGTGGCAGCCTCAGGTGCCGGCGAGGCTGCGGACGCTGCAGGCGGCGGTGTCGAGGCCGCTGCAGGGGCGGGGCTGGGGGCTGCCGGGGGCTTCGCAGCCGCCTGGGGCGCGGCAGTCTCGGCCGCGTCTTGCGCCTGCGCAGCCGCGTTCTGGGCAAACTGCTGCCAGCTTTGCACCATCGTGCTGGCCCAGTTCTCCACCGGCACATTCATCGTCTGCAGCGCCGACAAAGTCATTTTCTGCACTTCCATCGCCTGGATGGTGGCCTCCAGCGCCCGCTGGTTTTGCTCCAGCCAGAACAGCACGGTCTTGAGCTCCTGGATGCGTTTTTCCAGATCCGGCACGCTCATCGTCGGCGCCACCCATTCCTGCCATTGCGCAAAGGCCGCAGCGGGCTTGGACGTGCTGTCTGCCGCAAGCTTTTGCAGAAAATCGAAACCAGGTGCGAAAGGGTTGAAAGTCTGGGCGGCGTCCTGCATGGTGGTGTCTCCAGTGGTGGGGGCCGTTGGCCGCGCGAGCAATGCCACGGTGTATGCTGCACAGCTTAGCGGATTGTGCAGGCCCTGCCTATGTGATAAATCGCATGCAGCGGTGTACGATCCCTCTTGCAACCCGCCTTTTGAGCCCGCCACCATGCAGAGCCTTTTCCATCTCGCCTTCCATGTGCACGACCTGGATGCTGCACGCCACTTCTACCGCGACACGCTCGGCTGCGCCGAGGGCCGCAGCACCGACAGCTGGGTGGATTTTGATTTCTTTGGCCACCAGATCTCCTGCCACCTGGGCAAACCTTTCGAGACCAGCAATACCGGGCTGGTGGGCAACCACAAGGTACCCATGCCGCATTTTGGCCTGGTGCTGAAACTGGAAGACTGGAAGCAGCTGGCCGAGCGCCTGCGCGCTGCCAACACCCGCTTTGTGCTGGAGCCCCAGGTGCGCTTTGAAGGTGAGCCCGGCGAGCAGTGGACGATGTTCTTCTATGACCCCAGCGGCAACCCGATCGAGGTCAAAGGCTTTCGCTCGCTGGAGCAGTTGTACGCGCATTGATCGTGCGCGGCGGCTCCGCCCAAGGCCCTCGGAGGCGGAGCAGGTGCTGGTTCCACCCGGCCGCTGGGCCGATACCGCGCCCATCCCGCGCTGTTTAGGCCAACACCAGTGAAGCGGACACAAAAAAGCCAGCTCGAAAGCTGGCTTTTGGTGTTCTGGTTGCGCGAGAAGGATTTGAACCTCCGACCTTTGGGTTATGAGCCCAACGAGCTACCAGACTGCTCCATCGCGCACCGCAATTATAGCGCGACTTTGGGGCTTCATTTTGGCGGAGCGCGCTTTTAGCGCATATTTTTCGCGCTTCGACTTTTATAGCAATCTTGGCCGGCTCGAACCCGCAGCCATCGGGGGCCGCCTTGCAGGCTGGCCCGGCTGCTCCAGCAGCGCTGTGCCCGCCACCCGGCCACAAAAAAGCCAGCTCGAAAGCTGGCTTTTGGTGTTCTGGTTGCGCGAGAAGGA
>NZ_JBGTYN010000018.1:0-106686 GCF_041730275.1 Comamonas sp. SY3
CGGCCTGGTGGCTGACCTGTTCGACGCCGTGCCCGAGATGGCCAGCAAGCTGTAAATAACGTGCCTGCCACCACACCACACTGCAACAGCATCCTGCTGAGCTTGGATGTGGTGGGCAGCGTGGTGGCAGACAGCAGCATCTGAAGAAGGCATCCCCTGGCGGGATGCCTTTTTTGTCTGCGCAGCGCACCCCTAAACCACAAGCAACGATAAGACGAGGAGACAACGATGAGCTACAAGGCACCAGTCAAGGACATGCTGTTTGCAATGGAGCACCTGGCCCGTATCGACCAGGTGGCACAGATTCCCGGTTTTGAAGAAGCAGGGCTGGAGACGGCACAGGCCGTGCTGGAGGAATGTGCACGCTTCAACGAAGAGGTGGTGGCGCCGCTGAATGTGGTGGGTGACCTGCAGCCCTCAACCTGGAAGGATGGCCAGGTCAGCACCACGGCAGGATTCAAGGACGCCTTTGCGCAGTATGTGCAAGGCGGCTGGCAGGGCCTGCAGCACCCGGTGAATGCCGGCGGCCAGGGCTTGCCCAAGACGATTGGCGCAGCCTGTGTCGAGATGCTCAACAGCGCCAACATGAGCTTTGCGCTCTGCCCCTTGCTGACCGATGGCGCGATCGAGGCCTTGCTGACGGCTGGCAGCGATGCGCTGAAAACGACCTACCTGGACAAGCTGGTCTCCGGCCAGTGGACCGGCACGATGAATCTGACCGAGCCCCAGGCCGGCTCGGACCTGGCGCTGGTGCGCACGCGCGCCGAGCGGCAGGGCGATGGCAGCTACAAGGTCTTTGGCACCAAGATCTTCATCACCTATGGTGAGCACGACATGGCCGAGAACATCGTGCACCTGGTGCTGGCCCGGGTGGCCGGTGCGCCCGAAGGCGTCAAGGGCATCAGCCTGTTCGTGGTGCCCAAGTTCCTCGTCAATGCCGATGGCGCACTCGGTGCGCGCAACGATGTGCACTGCGTCAGCATCGAGCACAAACTGGGCATCAAGGCATCGCCCACCTGTGTGCTGCAGTATGGCGACCACGGGGGGGCCACCGGCTTTTTGGTGGGCGAGGAAAACCGGGGCCTGGAGTACATGTTCATCATGATGAACGCGGCCCGCTATGCGGTCGGTCTGCAGGGCGTGGCCATTGCCGAGCGGGCCTACCAGCAGGCCGCCGCCTTTGCCAAGGAGCGTGTGCAAAGCCGCCCGGTCGATGGCAGCGTGGCCGGCAGCGCCACTATCATCCACCACCCCGATGTGCGCCGCATGCTGATGACGATGCGCGCCTATACCGAAGGCTGCCGCGCGATGGCGTTGACGGCCGCTGCGGCTTTTGATGCCGCCCATGCCCATCCCGATGCGCAGGTGCGCCAGGACAACCAGGCTTTCTATGAGTTCATGGTGCCGCTGATCAAGGGCTACAGCACCGAGATGAGCCAGGAGGTCACCAGCCTGGGCGTGCAGGTGCACGGCGGCATGGGTTTTATCGAGGAGACGGGTGCGGCCCAGCACTACCGCGACGCCAAGATTTTGACCATCTATGAAGGCACTACGGCCATCCAGGCCAATGACCTGGTGGGCCGCAAAACGGCCCGCGATGGCGGTCAGGCCGCGCGGGGCATCGCCAGCCAGATCGAGCAGACCGAGCAGGCGCTGAAGGCCGGCAGTTCAGCCGCAGCCCAGGCCTTTGCACGTGCGCTGGCGCAGGCACGGCAGGACTTTTTGGCAGTCGTCGATTACGTGGTCGCCGGCAGCAAGACTGCGCCCAACGATGTGTTTGCGGCCAGCGTGCCGTACCTGATGCTGGCGGGCAATCTGGTGGCCGGCTGGCAAATGGGCCGGGCCTTGCTGGCGGCCGAGCAGCAGCTCAGCCAGGGCGCGGGCGACCAGGCTTTCCTCGAAGCCAAGGTGACAACCGCGCATTTCTATGCCACGCATATTTTGGTAAAAACCTCCGCATTGCGCGAAGAAGTGCTGCACGGTGCGGCCCCGGTGATGGCGCTGCCGCAGGACAGTTTCTGAGCACCATGCCCCCCATCTGAAGTGCCCCGGCGCCTTGGCCAAGGCGCCGGGGGTCTGCGCCGCCCTAACCGCGCAGAAGGCTTTAGCCATTTGAAGGAGACCTTGTATGTCCAAGCTTCCCGGCGCGTTGCAGAACGTGCCTTTTCCGGTCATCGGCTCGCCGCTGTTCATTGTCAGCAACCCGCAGTTGCTGATCGCCCAGTGCAAGGCCGGTATTGTCGGCTCCATGCCCGCGCTCAATGCCCGCCCGGCCGAGCAGCTCGATGACTGGCTGGCCGAAATCACCGAAACCCTGGCTGCTCACAACCGCGCCCACCCTGACCAGCCCGCCGCACCGTTTGCGATCAACCAGATCGTGCACCGGACCAATGAGCGCCTGGAGCATGACATGGCGCTGTGCGAAAAGTACAAGGTGCCCATTTTGATCACCTCGCTGGGCGCGCGCGAGGACGTGTTCCAGGCGGCCCATTCCTGGGGCGGCGTGGTGATGCACGACATCATCAACAACAGCTTTGCACACAAGGCCATCGACAAGGGCGCCGATGGCCTGATCGCCGTGGCCGCTGGTGCCGGTGGCCATGCGGGCATCAAGAGCCCGTTTGCGCTGGTGCAGGAAATCCGTGAATGGTTTGACGGCCCGCTGGCGCTGTCGGGCAGCATTGCGCATGGGCGCGCCGTGCTGGCTGCCCAGGCCATGGGCGCCGACTTTGCCTATATCGGCTCGGCCTTCATCGCCACCGACGAGGCGCGCGCGGTGGAAGAGTACAAGCAGATGATCGTCAGCTCCAACTCGGACGACATCGTCTACAGCAACCTTTTTACCGGCGTGCATGGCAACTACCTGAGCCCGTCGATCCGTGCGGCCGGCATGGACCCGGACAACCTGCCGGTCTCCGACCCCAGCTCGATGAGCTTTGGCAAGGACCGCAAGGCCTGGAAAGACATATGGGGCAGTGGCCAGGGCATTGGCGCTGTCAAGCAGGTGGTGCCCGCCGCCGAGCTGGTGGCCCGGCTCAAGCGCGAGTACTTCGAAGCCCGCGATGCGCTGCTGGCTGGCGGCCCAAGCCGCGTACCTGCCGCTGCGCAAGCGGCGTAACGCGCAGATACCAACACCGGCCGCCGGGGCTGAACTTTGGCCCTGCGGCGCTGTCGAACCGCGTTTGACAGCTACGGTGTGATGCGATGGTGAATCTGTTTTTTGCCCCAGGGCCTGCCCCGCTGCTGCCGCGCCGCCATTGCCTGGCATGGGCTGCAGCGGCCATGGTCGTAGGGACCGGCCTTGCGGCCAGCGTGGCGCAGGCGGCCGATGCCCCACTGCCCGCCGGTGCGCGCAGCATCAGCATCAGCCAGGCGCAGCTGCAGCAGGCGGTCGCGGCCAAGTTTCCGCTGGCCCGCTCCTGGCAGGGCATGGTCGTCATCCAGCTGCAAAAGCCCAAGGTGGAGCTGCTGGCGCAGAGCAACAGCCTGCGTGCCGCCTTCGATATCTGGGTGACCGAAAAACTGATGGGCAATGAATACCCCGGCCAGATGACTCTGGACTTTGGCCTGGCCTTCCACGATGCCGATGCCAGCATCCGTCTGCACAATGTGCGCGTGCAGCAGTTGCAGATGCAGGGCGTGCCTGCCGCCTACCAGGGCATGTTCCAGACCTATGCCCCCCGCCTGGCCGAGCAGGTGCTGCAGGGCCTGCTGGTCTATGAGCTCCCGGCCAGCCAGCGCATGCTGCTGCAAGGCCTGGGGTATACGGTCGAGCGCATGGAGGTGCAGGAGCAAGGCCTGCGCATCGTGCTGGCGCCCAAGACGGCTGCGGCCGCGCCCACGCGTTAAGCTAGCGTGTAGGGGTAACAGGCAGGCAGGCCCGGCGCCAGCTGCGCCATCAGCACCCGGGCTTGCGGCGCCAGCTCCAGCCCCTGGTCTTGCGCCGCTTCCAGCTGGGCCATCAGATCGGCCAGTTGCAGCCATTGCCCGGCATCGATGCCCAGCAGCCGGGGCAGGGCATCAGGGCCGGCAGCGTAGTCCAAAAAGGCGACAGTCTGCTGCTGGTCACGGCTCAACAGCCAGGCGTCGCCGGTGCCAGAACAGGCAAACACCCACCAATCCTGGCCCAGGTTCGCCAACGGGGCATCGCGCCCCCAGGTTTCTTCGGCGGCTTCGAGGTGGTCCAGCAGCACGAAATCACCGGCAATCTCGGTGCGGGGCAGGCCATGGCCGGGCATCAGCGCAGGCCAGCCCGTGCCGGGCCAGAGCCGCTCGGCAATGGCGGCCGGAGTTTGCAGCGCCAGCATTTCAGTCGTTGCCTTCCTTGCGGGCGGGCGATTTGCCGGTCAGGCGGTCCTTGATGGTCAGCACCCGGGTGACGGCGCTGCCCATACCCATCAGCTGCAAGGCGGTGTCGGGGTTGAGGCGCTGCACATCGTCAAACCAGGTCATCAGCTTGTCGATCAGGTCGTACATCTCCTGCATTCGCTGCTGGGCGTATTGCTCGTCGGCCGAATGGGTTTCCTGCAGCAGGGCGGAGCGCAGCATCGACTGGGTGGGTTCGATCTCGCGGCGGCGGCGCTCCTCGGCCAGGGTGCGGAAGATTTCCCAGACATCGGCCGGCGCTTCAAAGTACTCGCGCCGGTCACCCGGCTGGTGGCGCATGTGTACCAGGCGCCAGGATTGCAGCTCCTTCAAGCCCATGCTGACATTGGAGCGCGAGAACGACAGGCCCTCGGCAATCTCGTCGGCATTGATGGGCTGGGGCGACAGAAAGATCAGCGCGTAGATCTGTCCTACCGTGCGGTTGATGCCCCAGCGGCTGCCCATTTCGCCAAAATGTGACACGAATTGGCGGGTGAGCTCGGGCAGCGGCGTTGGGGCTTGTTTCATGGCGCTGATTATCGGTTTTTTCTGGAAAAGCTGAAACGCCAGGCTGCCATGGCCCGGCGCTTGCTATAGCCGCTTTGTAAAGACGGCAGTTTTCGGTCTATCAGCGGGGCCGCCCCGTCAACGGCAGCGGATACAACGGCGTTACACATGGAGTGGCACTGCGCGCGCGGTGCCACACCTTTGTCAGAACATTGCCAAACTGCGCCGCGATGGCATGCCCATGGCGGATCAGCTGGCCAGAGACTATCTTGCCTACCACCACAACCCATAACAAACGAAATCTGTGGCTGGACATGACCAAAGGGGCTTGCTGTGCTGCCATCGTCTGGCACCACCTGGCTTTCTATGGCCCGATGTCGGATGTTGCAGCACAAGTCACCCCCGGCATCATCGAGTGGCTGGCGGAATATGCGCGCATCGCCGTGCAGATTTTCCTGGTCATGGGTGGCTTTCTGTCGGCCGCCAGCCTGGCACCCCAAGGCGTGGCCCGCTTTGGCAGCCCGCTGGCCAAGATCGGCCAGCGCGCGCTGCGCCTGCTGGCGCCTTATTCCGTCGCGCTGTTGCTGGCGGTGCTTATCGCAGCGCTGGTGCGGCCCTGGTTTGCCCATGAATCCGTACCCGCCGAGCCGACCTGGCAGCAGTTGATCGCCAATGCGCTGATGCTGCAGGACATCAGCGGTGAAGATGCGCTATCGGCAGGCGTCTGGTATGTTGCCATCGACTTCCAGCTGTTTGCGGCGGTGACGCTGCTGTTCGCATTCAGCCGCCGCTGGCCGCGCCAGTGGCTGGGCCTGCAACTGGGCCAGTGGGTGGTTCTGGCGATGACGGCGCTGTCGCTGCTGGTGCTCAACCGCCACAGTGAGCTGGACATGTGGTTTGTCTACTTTATCGGCGCCTATGGCATGGGCATGCTGGCCTTCTGGGGCAGCCAAAGTGCCAAGCCCTGGTCCTGGACGGCCGCATTGCTGGCACTGGGCCTGCTGTCATTGGAGGTGGATTTCCGCCTGCGCATCGCGGTGGCCCTGTGTGGCGCCGTGGCACTGCTGTGGTTGATGCGTGTGCCTTCGGACAGCCGCCTGGTCGATTGGCTGGGCCGCCAGGCCCCCGTGCGTTGGCTGCAGTCGCTGGGCCAAATGGGTTACTCGGTGTTTCTGGTGCACTTTTCGATCGTGGTGCTGTGCAACGCGGTGGTCTCGCATGTCTGGCCGAGCCAGCCCTGGCTGAACTGGCTGGGCATGGGCCTGGCCTTTGCGCTGTCGCTGCTGGCCGGGCGCGCGCTCTACCTGGGTGTCGAGGCGCGCACGCCCAGCCTGCGTTCGGTGGCCCGCTGGGAGCTGGGCCTGGTCGGTGCCGGCCTGCTGGTCAGTCTGGTCGGCGCGCGCTTGTCGATGTAGGGATTGCTAGCGGTGCAGATCGCCAGCCCGCTCGGGCTGGTAGCTGATGCCGGTCACGCGCACCGTCATGGTTTTTCCGCCCACCGATGGCCAGGCCAGTTCATTGCCAATCGACAGGCCCAGCAGTGCACTGCCCACCGGTGCGAATACCGAAATCTTGCTGCTGGTGTCGTCCAGGTCCTTGGGGTAGACCAGGGTCAGCTGGAACTGCTTGCCCGATTCGGCAATATCGAAGTTCACCGTGGAGTTCATCGTCACCACATCCGGTGGGATATCGGCCGGCTCCACGATATCGGCACGGGCAATCTCGGCCTCCAGATCCGCCTTGCCAGGGAAGGCACTGGCTGGCATCGCTTCCAGCAGTGCTTCCAAGCGGTCCACATCCAGGGATGACAGGATGAGTTGGGGTTTGCGAGACATGAAAACTTCCTCCGGAGTATGTAATCCCCGAATGTAGGCCATGCCCCATTTCGCACCAAAACGGTGCGAATAGCCCTGGTTTTCTCGGCGCTTGCACGGCCGCTCCGGATCGCGCACAATGCATGGAAAAACTGTATATAAAAACAGTTACCATGCCTGCCCGCCATCCCTCCACCAATACCTTGAACGCTGCCGCGCGGGAAGACCCGCAGGCGCTGCAGCGCTGCGCGGACGAGCTGGATGGGCCTGTGCCAGTGCGCGTGCCGCTGCCGGTGGCCCGCAAGGGGCGGGGCGCAGTAGGCGCCCCCCGCCACCGCTTTGCCAGCGATGTGCGGGAATGGGCCGACGATGGCTGGACCCCATCCACCGCTGCGGCGCCTGTTGCAGGCGATGCAGACCAGCATCTGGAAGAAGGCGCCTGGTGGCAGCAGGACGCCGAAAGCCTGCCGACCCAGGTGCATGAGGAGCGGGCCCGCAGCGCGATTCAGAAAAATGACTCGCCCGATATCTTCTTTGATCACTCGGTCAATCCCTACCGGGGCTGCGAGCATGGCTGCATCTACTGCTATGCCCGGCCGTACCACAGCTACCTGAATCTCTCGCCCGGGCTGGATTTTGAAACCCAACTGTTTGCCAAGACCAATATTGCCCAGGTGCTGAAGGCTGAGATCAGCCGCCCGCGCTACCAGCCTGCCTCGCTCAATATCGGCTCCGCCACCGACTGCTACCAGCCGATCGAGCGTGAGCTGGGGCTGACGCGGCAGCTGATCGAGGTGCTCAGCCAGGCCGAGCATCCGTTCTCGCTGATCACCAAGAGCAGCGCCGTGGAGCGTGATACCGACCTGATTGCTGCAGCGGCGCGCAAGAACGCGGCGGCGGTCTACATCACCATCACCAGCCTGGATCCGCAGCTCACCCGCCTGCTCGAGCCACGGGCAGCGGCCCCCCACCGGCGGCTGCGCACGATACGCCGGCTGACCGAGGCGGGCATCCCGGTGGGCGTGAGTGTGGCGCCGCACATTCCGTTTTTGACCGAGGACATGGAGGAGGTGCTGGCTGCCGCGCGCGAGGCCGGTGCCAGCACCGCCTTCTACACCGTGCTGCGCCTGCCCTGGGAGCTCAATGGCGTTTTCCAGCAGTGGCTGCAGGCCCACTACCCGCAGCGCGCCGCCCGGGTGATGCAGCGGGTGCGCGACCTGCACCAGATCAGTGAGGCCGACCGGCTGCGCGGCAAGAGCTATGACAGCCAGTCGTTCAGCCGCATGAAGGGCCAGGGCCTGTGGGCCGACCTGGTGCGCCAGCGCTTTGTGCGTGCCTGCGCGCAGCTGGGCTATGGGCGCGAGCGGCTGGAGATGGACTGGCGCGGTTTTGAGGCCTGGCGGGCCCGGCAGTTGCTGGTGCCCCGGCAAGCGGGCGCCGCGCAGGCACCACACCCGGGGCAGGGAAACCTGTTTTAGCCGCGCTTTCGTGCAGCAGCGCCATGGACTGGCTGCGCTGTCGCAACGCTTGCAGGCGCAGAGGCTGACGCCAGGTGCGCCACTGTTGCGGGCGGCGCAGAGCCCTTGCAGCTGGCAAAAATGTCCAGATCGGGCTGGTGCAGCGCGGTCTGCACATCGGTCAGGCCCAGCATCGAGTGGAACAGGTTGTCGTGGCTGATGCGGGCGGTGGCCACCGCTTGCTGCAGGCAAGTGGTGCGCATGCCCATGCGCTGCTGCATCGCGGGCGACAGCCAGGTGATCCAGGGCACACGCTTTTGCACATCGGGCGCGACGGAGTAGGGCAGGCCGTGCAGATAGAGGTTGTTCTCGCCCAGCGATTCGCCATGGTCGGCCACATACATCATCGCGGTGGGCTGGCGCTGGCCCTTGCTGGCGAGCCAGCCGATCAGGCCGCCCAGCATGCGGTCGGTGGCGACGACGCTGTTGTCATAGGCGTTGACCAGCGATGCGCGGTCGCAGGACTGCAGATTGACGTTATTGCACTCGGGGCTGAAACGCTTGTCCTCGCCCAGCGAGCGCTTGAAGTAGGCCGGGCCATGGCTGCCCATCTGGTGCAGCACCAGGACTACGCCCTTGGCGCGTTGCTCGGCGGGCAGCGCATTGATGCGCTCGTCCAGTCCTTCGAGCAAGGCCATGTCCACGCACTCGCCGTCCTGGCAGAGCGCCTTGCGGGCGGCGGCGGGCAGGTCGTTTTCGGTATTGGCGTTGTGCACGCGGATGCAGACGCCCTTGCAGCCCGATTGGTTCTCCACCCACAGCACGGCCAGGCCGGCGCGCTGCAAGACATCGAGCAGGTTTTCATAGGACTTGTCGCTGTTCTGGCTGCTGCGCCCCAGGTGGGAGAACATGCAGGGCACCGACACGGCGGTGCTGGTGCCACAGGACCAGGCATTGGTGGCGACTGCCAGATCGTCGCGCGCAGACAGCAAAGGCGTGGTCGGCCGGTCATAGCCATTAACGGCAAAATTGCCCGCACGCCCTGTCTCGCCGACCACCAGTGCATAGATCGGAAACGTGGTCTGGCCCGCATAGCTGGCGCCGAGCTTGGCGTCTTCGCCAATCGGGTAGAGGGTCGTGTCGCGGTGGTGGATTTGCTGGGCCACCAGGTTGCCTGCGGCATAGACGGTCGACAGCGGGTTCATCATGTAGCGCAGGTTGGTGTGGTTGCGCATGGCCGACGAGATGGGTCTGAAGCCTGCCATCACGACGACGACCATCGCCAGCACGGCCAGCAGCACCATGCCCAGCTGCTGGAGCACCGGGCGCCAGCCATGGTGCCGGGGCAGGGTCTGGCGCCAGATCCACCAGGTGGGGGGAATGGCGATGGCGCCGACGGTCACAAACAGGCTCCAGTGCAGCAGGTCCGCCGCTTCCTTGACGTCGGTCTGCAGCACATTGGTGAGCATCGATGCATCAATGGCGATGCCATAGTTCAGCATGAAGCAGGCCGCAAAGGCGGAGATCCAGCACAGCGCGGCCATCACCGGCTTGGCCGCACGGCCCCAGCTGATCAGGGTCAGCAACGCCCAGCAGGCGCATGCAATGGCCAGGCCCAGACTCGCTCCCAATACCCACTGCTGGGCGCTGCTCAGGCCTTCGGCCTGCGATATCGCTTTCCACAAAGCCAGGTTGCCTACGCTGGCCAGCCACAGGCTGACAACCAGGCTCCACAGCCACACGGGCCGCGCCGGCTGGTGGGGGGTGGTGGTGGCCAGGTCAGCGCTGAAGGGCAGGTCGGCCGGATGGGGCGGGAATGCCGCCGTGCCGGCGGCCTTGCCTGTGGAAGTGATAAACCGGGCAAAGAAATTCATCCCGCCATCGTCGGCGCGCCAGCTTAACAAGCGATTAATGCGTCAGCAGGCGTAAAAAAACCCGCCTAGCGGGTTTCCAAGGGGTTGCGGCGCAGTGCCAGGCGGCCATGGGCTGCCTGGCTGCGTCCCATCAACGCTGGGCGATAGGCTTGACGTCGCGCACCACCGAGCCGGTGTACAGCTGGCGTGGACGGCCAATCTTGTACTCGGGATCGGCCATCTGCTCGTTGAGCTGGGCGATCCAGCCGACGGTACGGGCCAGTGCGAAGATGCCGGTGAACAGCTTGACGGGGATGCCGATGGCGCGCTGCACGATGCCCGAGTAGAAGTCGACGTTCGGGTACAGCTTGCGCGAGACGAAGTAGTCGTCTTCCAGCGCGATCTTCTCGACCTGCTTGGCCAGTGCGAACAGCGGATCGTTTTCCAGGCCCAGCTCGGCCAGGATCTCGTTGCAGGTTTCCTGCATCAGCTTGGCACGTGGGTCGTAGTTCTTGTAGACGCGGTGGCCAAAGCCCATCAGCTTGACGCCGCTGGACTTGTCCTTGACCTGCTCCATGAACTCACCGACCTTGGCGATGCCGCCATTGGCCTGGATGCTTTCGAGCATGTTCAGACAGGCTTCGTTGGCGCCGCCGTGGGCAGGGCCCCACAGGCAGGCAACACCAGCGGAGATGGCGGCAAACGGGTTGGTGCCCGAGGAGCCGCACAGGCGCACGGTCGAGGTCGACGCGTTCTGCTCGTGGTCTGCGTGCAGGATGAAGATGCGGTCGAGCGCGCGCTCCACCACAGGGTTCACCACATAGTCTTCGCAAGGGTTGCCAAACATCATGCGCATGAAGTTGCCTGCATAGGACAGGTCGTTCTTCGGGTACATGTAAGGCTGGCCCGTGCCGTACTTGTAGGCCATGGCCACCAGCGTGGGCAGCTTGGCGATCAGGCGGATCGCAGCGATGTTGCGGTGCTCAGGGTTGGTGATGTCGGTGCTGTCATGGTAGAAGGCCGACATGCCGCCCACCAGGCCCGTCAGAACGGCCATCGGGTGCGCATCGCGGCGGAATCCACGCAGGAAGAACTGCATCTGCTCGTTGACCATCGTGTGCTTGGTCACCGTGTCTTCGAACTCGGCCTTCTGCGTTGCATTGGGCAGCTCGCCGTACAGCAGCAGGTAGCAGGTTTCGAGATAGTTGCAGTTCTTGGCCAGCTGCTCGATCGGGTAGCCGCGGTACAGCAGCTCGCCCTTGTCACCATCGATATAGGTGATGGCCGACTGGCAGGCAGCCGTCGAGAGGAAACCGGGGTCGTACGTGAACATGCCGGTCTGCGCGTACAGCTTGCGGATGTCGATGACATCCGGGCCGATCGAGCCCTGGTAGACGGGAAGGTCTACGCTTGCTGCGCCGTTGCTAAACGATAGCGTGGCTTTGTTGTCTGCTAGTTTCATAAAACTGGTTCCTTCTCGAGTTAGTCCGCAAGAGATGCGCGTGGTTTTCGGCTGCGCAGCATCTCCAGCACTTCATGAACATCTGGCGTGTCGAGGTCGCCTGTTGGTTCCTTGCGCTTGAGCAGCAAGTCCAGCAGGTCGTTGTCCGACAGGTTCATCAAAGTGGTCAGCCCTTGCGCCTGGCGGACATTCAGGCTTGCTCCGTATGTGCGGAAGAACTGCTCGACGAAGATGTCGTTCTCCACCAGCCCTCGGCGGCTGCGCCAGCGCAGCAGGTCGCGTGCACGTTCATCCAGCAGTTCGTTTTCCATCATTGCTCAATCTGGTTCTTACACCGCACGGCGAACCATCAGTTCCTTGATCTTGCCAATCGCCTTCGTGGGGTTGAGGTGCTTGGGGCACACGTCCACGCAGTTCATGATGGTGTGGCAGCGGAACAGACGGTAGGGGTCTTCCAGGTTGTCCAGGCGCTCACCGGTATGGTCATCGCGGCTGTCGGCGATGAAGCGGTAGGCCTGCAGCAGACCGGCAGGGCCCACGAACTTGTCGGGGTTCCACCAGAACGATGGGCAGCTGGTCGAGCAGCTGGCGCACAGAATGCACTCGTACAGGCCGTTGAGCTCTTCGCGCTCTTCGGGCGACTGCAGGCGCTCCTTCTCGTTGGCGACAAAGCTGTCGGCCATCAGGTAGGGCTTGATCGAGTGGTATTGCTTGAAGAACTGGGTCATGTCCACGATCAGGTCGCGGATGACCGGCAGACCGGGCAGAGGCTTCAAGACGATGTCACCCTTGAGGGTGTTCATGTTCGTCAGGCACGCCAGGCCGTTCTTGCCGTTGATGTTCATCGCGTCCGAACCGCAGACGCCTTCGCGGCAGGAGCGGCGGAAGGAGATCGACGGATCGAGTTCCTTGAGCTTGACCAGTGCGTCCAGCAGCATGCGCTCGTGACCGTCGAGTTCCACCTCCACGGACTGCATGTAGGGCTTGGCATCTTTATCGGGATCGTAGCGATAGATTTTGAAAGTACGCTTCATTTTGGGATGTTCTTTCGTGGGCTGCGTGGATTTAGAAGGTACGAACCTTGGGTGGTACCGACGGCACGGTCAGCGGCTTGAGTTGCACGGGCTTGTACTCGAGGCTGTTGGCGGCGCTGTACCACAGCGTGTGCTTGAGCCAGTCGATGTCATTGCGGCCCAGTGGGTACTTGGGATCATCGGCGGGGTGTTCGTAGTCGTCCACAGTGTGGGCGCCACGGCATTCCTTGCGGGCGGCGGCCGAGACCATCGTCGCTTGTGCCACTTCGATCAGATTGGCCACTTCCAGTGCTTCCATGCGGGCGGTGTTCCAGACCTTGGACTTATCCTTCAAGGTTACGCCACCAACGCGGGCGCGGATGTCGGCAATCTTCTTGACCCCTTCGTCCATGCTCTTTTGTGTACGGAACACGCCGGCGTGCAGTTGCATGCAGGCGCGGATGTCATTGGCCACGTCCTGCGCGTATTCACCGCTGCTCGACTCGTCGAGCTTGTTCAGGCGCGACAGCGAGAAGTCCGATGCGTTCTCAGGCATGGGCTTGAATTCGCCATAGCCGTTGACGTAGTTGACGATGTGCTTGCCGGCCGACTTGCCAAAGACCAGCAGGTCCAGCAGCGAGTTCGTGCCCAGGCGGTTGGCACCGTGCACCGACACGCAGGAGCATTCGCCCACCGCGTACAGGCCGTTGACAACCTTGTTTTCCTGACCGTCCCAGACAACGACCTGGCCGTTGATGTTCGTGGGGATGCCACCCATCTGGTAGTGGATCGTAGGCACCACAGGAATCGGCTCCTTGGTGATGTCCACGTTCGCGAAGTTGTGGCCGATTTCTTCCACCGACGGCAGGCGCTTGCGGATGGTTTCTGCACCCAGGTGGGTCATGTCCAGCAGGATGTAGTCCTTGTTCGGACCGCAGCCACGGCCTTCCTTGATCTCCTGGTCCATCGAGCGCGAGACGAAGTCGCGCGGAGCCAGGTCCTTCAAGGTGGGCGCATAGCGCTCCATGAAGCGCTCGCCGTCGCTGTTGCGCAAAATGGCGCCTTCACCACGGCAGCCTTCGGTCAGCAGCACGCCCGCGCCGGCCACGCCGGTGGGGTGGAACTGCCAGAACTCCATGTCCTGCAGCGGGATGCCTGCACGTGCAGCCATGCCCAGGCCATCGCCGGTGTTGATGAAGGCGTTGGTCGAGGCCTGGAAGATGCGGCCTGCACCGCCGGTGGCCAGCAGCACTGCCTTGGCGTGCAGCTCATACAGATCGCCGGTTTCCAGCTCCAGCGCGGTCACGCCAATGACGTCACCGGATTCGTCACGGATCAGGTCCAGTGCCATCCACTCGACGAAGAAGTTGGTCTTGGACTTGACGTTCTGCTGGTACAGCGTGTGCAGCATCGCGTGGCCGGTACGGTCAGCGGCAGCGCAGGCGCGTTGCACCGGCTTTTCGCCGTGGTTGGCGGTGTGGCCGCCAAACGGGCGCTGGTAGATCGTGCCGTCGGGGTTGCGGTCGAAAGGCATGCCGAAATGTTCCAGCTCGTACACCACCTTGGGTGCTTCGCGGCACATGAACTCGATCGCATCCTGGTCACCGAGCCAGTCCGAGCCCTTGATGGTGTCGTAGAAGTGCCATTCCCAGTTGTCGGGCGACATGTTGCCCAGCGAGGCAGACACGCCACCTTGCGCTGCCACAGTGTGCGAGCGTGTGGGGAAAACCTTGGACAAGGCGGCCACGGACAGGCCGGCCTTGGACAGTTCCAGCGCAGCGCGCAGGCCCGATCCGCCAGCGCCGATGATGACGACATCAAACTTGCGCTTGGTGATGTTCTCTTTTGTATAGCTCATTGTTCTCTTTCAATCGCGGGTATCACAGACGCCACAGAACCTGGAGGCCCCAGCCGAGGCAGCCGACCAGCCAGACCAGCACGAAAATCTGCATCACCAGGCGCAGGCCGACGGGTTGGATGTAGTCCATGAAGATTTCACGCATGCCGACCCAGGCGTGGTAGGCCAGCGCGACGAGCGTGCCCACGGTGATGAACTTCATCCACTGGTGGGCGAAGATGCCTGCCCACTGTTCGTAGCCGATGGGGCCTTTGATCATCAGCACCTGCACCAGCAGGGCCACGGTGAACAGGGCCATCAGCAGACCGGTCACGCGCTGGGCCAGCCAGTCGCGCAAACCGTAGTGGGCACCTGTCACGACACGTTTGGAGCCGTAATTGACGGACATGGGGAATCCTTTCTATTTATCAGTGAATGCAGTCGTGGGCGATCAGTACAGGCCAAACAGCTTGGCGCCCAGGATGGCCGTCAGCGCCAGGCTGATGACAAAGCAGGCGAGCGCCGAGTTCTTGCCGAATTCCTTGTTGACCGCCTTGTGCGAGACGTCCATCCAGATGTGGCGCAGGCCGGCGCAGAAGTGGTGCAGGTAGGACCAGATCAGCGCCAGCACGGCAAGCTTGATGAACCAGCCCGGGAAGATGCCAGCGCCGGTGTTGAAGGCGGCGGTGAAGCGGGCGTAGGAGAACTCGGAGGAGATCGAGGTGTCGAGCAGCCAGATCACGAAAGGCAGCAGGAAGAACATGACCAGACCACTGACGCGGTGCAGGATCGACAGCTTGCCGGCCAGCGGCAAGCGGTAGGTGGTGAGGTCCGACAAAGGGTTGATATTGCGAAACTCGGGCCGCTTCTTCGTGGTATCTGTCATGGTGTGAAAACTTTCGTGGATGTAACTGCTATGTAATCGCTAGGCGCAAACCTGCAAAATTTTATTGCAATGCAGCGCGCAGGTCTAAGGGTTTCTCTTTAACCCCGTGGTGACTACTCTGACTTGACCGGTGCATTAGCTCAGGGTATTGCTGTAATGGTGGGTGTCCGTCCGATAAAGACCTCGTCGTAATTCCATGGGAACATCGTTATAGGTGTAAGCAACGCGCTCCACGCTGAGCAATGGGGTGTGCGCATCGACATCGAGCAGTTGGGCCTGGGCGGCATCGGGCAGCACGGCGCGCAGTTTTTCCTGGGCGCGCACCATGCGTACACCGTATTCCACCTCGAACATGGCATAGGTGGCGCCGGGGTAGTCGCGCATCTGCTCGGCCGACAGGCCCTTGAAGCTGCTGCTGGGCAACCAGATGTCTTCGACAATCGTCGGAATGCCTGCGAACACCAGCACGCGCCGCACGTGGATCAGCGATTCACCCGTGGGCACCTGCAGCAGCTTGCAGATCTCGCTGGGGCCCTTGATGCTGCGGCAGGAGATGATGTTGCGCTGGGCAGGGCCTTCCTCATTGAGGTCGCCACTGTCGGGCAGGAGCCGCAGGAAACGGTACTGCACATTGCGCTCGGCATGGGTGGCCACAAAGGTACCCTTGCCCTGGCGGCGCAGCAGCAGGTTCTCGGCGGCCAGTTCGTCGATGGCCTTGCGCACGGTGCCCTGGCTGACGCGGTAGCGCGCTGCCAGCTCCATCTCGCTGGGGATCATTTCGCCGGGTTTCCAGGCGCCAGCCTCCAGGCTTTGCAGGATCAGGCCCTTGATCTGCTGGTAGAGCGGACTGAAAGCAGGGGTCGCACCACCCACACTGTCGCCAGCGGACGGGATGCCGGTGTCGTTTGCATTGGGGGTGGAAGATGTCATGCGCTTGTCTTGGGAGAGATTCAATCTCTCGGGTGTCACGGTGGATGTGACATCCAACGGTTCAAAATTACAGCGCGCATTGTATAGCGCATCAGAGGCCAATCATATCTTATATAAGACATAAGACAAATTGACTGAGTGATCTGTTCAAGAGTACACTTACGCGCTGTTTACAGACCTGCCATCGGGGCCTCCCGATCGCTGATTCCAGTCGTTTGACACGTTCTCCGATGCTGGCCTGCTTGGACACCTCATTTCTATTTTCTGGAGTTTTCCCATGAGCAAGAAGCCCGTACGTGTCGCCGTTACCGGTGCCGCTGGTCAAATCGGTTATGCCCTGTTGTTCCGCATCGCGTCGGGCGAAATGCTGGGCAAGGACCAGCCTGTCATCCTGCAACTGCTGGAAATTCCTGACGAAAAGGCACAGAACGCGCTCAAGGGCGTGATCATGGAGCTGGAAGACTGCGCTTTCCCTCTGCTGGCCGGTATCGAAGCCCACAGCGACCCGCTGCAGGCATTCAAGGACACCGACTACGCACTGCTCGTGGGCGCCCGTCCTCGCGGCCCAGGCATGGAGCGCGCTGACCTGCTGGCTGCCAATGCCCAGATCTTCACCGCCCAAGGCAAGGCCCTGAACGCTGTCGCTTCGCGCAACGTCAAGGTGCTGGTGGTGGGCAACCCTGCCAACACCAATGCCTACATCGCGATGAAGTCGGCTCCGGACCTGCCCGCGAAGAACTTCACCGCCATGCTGCGCCTGGACCACAACCGCGCTGCTTCCCAACTGGCTGCCAAGGGCGGCTTCAAGGTGGGCGACATCCGCAAGCTGACCGTCTGGGGCAACCACTCGCCAACGATGTACGCCGACTACCGTTTCGCCACCGTGGACGGCAAGTCGGTCAAGGAAGCGATCAACGACCAGACCTGGAACAAGGACGTGTTCCTGCCCACCGTGGGCAAGCGTGGCGCCGCCATCATTGCCGCTCGTGGCCTGTCGTCGGCAGCATCGGCTGCCAACGCCGCCATCGACCACATGCGTGACTGGGCCCTGGGCTCGGCGGGCGAATGGGTGACCATGGGCGTGCCTTCGAATGGCGAATACGGCATTCCTGCCGGCATCATCTTCGGCTTCCCCGTGACCACCGAAAACGGCGAATACAAGATCGTCGAAGGCCTGGAAATCGACGCGTTCTCGCAAGAATGCATCGACAAGACCCTGGCTGAGCTGCAAGGCGAGCAGGACGGCGTCAAGCACCTGCTGTAATCCAAGGCCGACCCGCATGCTTGCATGGAATGCCCAGCTCTACAGCCGGTTCGAGGACGAGCGCACGCGCCCGGCCGCCGAGCTGCTGGCGCGCGTGGCCCTGCCCGACGATGCCGCCTATGTGGTGGATCTGGGCTGCGGGCCGGGCAATTCCACCGAGCTGCTGGCCCAGCGCTTCGTGCATGCACGGGTGCTGGGTGTCGACCAGTCGCAAGACATGCTGGCCGCTGCGCGCCAGCGTCTTGCGCATGTGCATTTTGAGCAGGGTGACATCGCCCATTGGCAGGCTCCACTGCACAACGGGCGTTTGCCCGACCTGATTTTTGCCAATGCGGCCCTGCAATGGGTGCCGGACCACGCGCAGCTGCTGCCCCGCTTGATGGGCATGCTGGCGCCCGGCGGCGTACTGGCCGTGCAGATGCCGGACAACCGCGATGAGCCCACCCACCGCCTGATGCGTGAAGTGGCAGCGCTGCAGCCCTGGGCTGCAGAGATCGGCGATCCGCATGCGTTGCGCACGGATTTGCTGTCTTTGAATGATTACTACGATGTGTTGGCCCGTGGTGCGCAGGTGGATGCCTGGCGTACGGCGTACCAGCACCCAATGGACAGTGCGGAGGCGATTGTCCAATGGGTTCGTGGCACCGGTCTGCGGCCGTTTCTCCAGCCTCTGCGTGCCGAGCTGCAAACCAGCTTTGTGGCCGAATACACGCGCCGCATCGATGCTGCCTACAGCCTGCGCAGCGATGGCCGGCGCCTGCTGGCCTTTCCCCGCTTGTTTTTGGTGGCCCGCCGCCCCATCTGACGATCAGTAGCCATGAGTGTTTCCGCCATCCATCCTGCACAGGTACTGCTCGGCGCCCAGTCCGGGGCCCTGGCATTGCCGGTCTGCGACCACTACAGCGGTGTTGAAGACCGCATGCGCAAGAGCCTGGCCTTGCAGGCGCAGATGATGGAAGAGTTTGGCCGCTGCGTGTTCGATGTGACCCTGGATTGTGAAGACGGCGCGGCCGTCGGCCAGGAAAAGGCCCATGCCCAGCTGGTCGCCTCGCTCGCCAAGAGCGCTGCGCCCGGTGCCCGTGTCGCGGCCCGCGTGCATGCGGCCGACCACGCGGCGCTGGCCGAAGACATCGCCACCATCGCCGGTGAGGCAGGCGAGCAGCTGTGCCACATCATGGTGCCCAAGGTCGAGTCGGTCGATGACATCGACAAGGTCGACCGCTTGCTGCAGGCGGCCACCAGCACCCCGGTGCCGCTGCATGCGCTGATCGAGTCGCCCCAGGCGGTGCACCGCGCGTTCGAGATTGCGGCCCACCCCCGTGTGCAGAGCATCAGCTTTGGCCTGATGGATTTTGTCTCTGCCCATGGCGGCGCCATCCCTTCGAGCGCGATGGGCGTGCAAGGCCAGTTCACGCATCCGCTGGTGCTGCGCGCCAAGCTGGAGATCGCCGCCGCCTGCCACGCCTACGGCAAGGTGCCGTCGCACTGCGTGGTGACCGAGTTCAAGAATCCCGATGCGATGGAGCAGGCAGCCCGCCGCGCCTATGGCGAGCTGGGCTACACCCGCATGTGGAGCATCCACCCCGCGCAGATCCGGCCCATCCTGCAGGCCTTCGCGCCGACGCAGAGCCAGGTCGATGAAGCGGCCCGCATCGTGCGGGCGGCGGCAGACGCGCAATGGGCGCCGATCAGCGTCGATGGTGTCTTGCATGACCGTGCAAGTTATCGTTACTTTTGGCAAATTTTGGAGCGTGCTGCGCAGACGGGTTGTCCGTTGCCGGGTACAGTGCGGGAGTGGCTGTAACCATCCGGGTCCAGCCCTTTTCCTGTTTCTTGCGTTGTATCGCGGGAGTTGTTATGAAAAATCGCGTGATTTCTTTGTTGGTCTTGGTTCCTGCATTGACTCTGGCCATGGGCAGTGTGCAGGCGCAAGAGAAAAAGGCTGCCAAGCCAGCGGCTGCCAAAACCACTGCGGCCAAGAAGGCACCGGCCAAAAAGGCCCCTGCCAAGCGTGCCGCCACTGCCAAAAAGGGTGCTGCGGTCGCCGCGGGCGCCGGCGCCGCCACTGCGGCCGCCGCCATTCCCGCCCAGCAGACGCTGACCCCTGCTGAACTGGCCATCGCCGAGCAGGTCTACCAGGGCCGCATCAACTGCGAGCTGGGCGCCTCGATCAATATCGCCAAGGACTCGGTCAACCCCGGCTACTTCTTCGTTGAAGGCAAGGGCTTCAAGTACCACATGGCACCGGTGTCCACCTCCACCGGCACCATCCGCCTGGAAGACCAGCACGCCGGCGCCATGTGGCTGCAGGTGGCCAACAAGTCCATGCTGATCAACCGCAAGCTCGGTCAGCGTCTGGCCGACGAGTGCATGAGCCCCGAGCAGAACCAGGTTGCCGAAGCCATCAAGAAAAACCCACCTGCCGCACTGTTTGAAGGCAACGGCCGCTGATAAGAACAGCGGCGCGGATGCCCGACGCCTTGCGAGCGCCCCACCATTGAAATAGAGAACCGGAGAACGTATGTTGAAAGCCTACCGCGACCATGTGACTGAGCGTGCCGCTCTGGGCATCCCCCCACTGCCGCTGGATGCAAAGCAGGTCGCTGACTTGATCGAGCTGATCAAGAACCCGCCTGCCGGTGAAGAAGCATTTCTGCTCGATCTGCTGACCCACCGCGTGCCGCCAGGCGTGGACGATGCCGCCAAGGTCAAGGCTTCCTTCCTGGCTGCCGTGGCACACGGCGACCTGAAAGTGGCGCTGATCTCCAAGGCCAAGGCCACCGAGCTGCTGGGCACGATGGTAGGTGGTTACAACGTTCATCCGCTGATCGAGCTGCTCGATGACGCAGACGTGGCAGCCGTGGCTGCCGATGCGCTCAAGAAGACGCTGCTGATGTTCGACTTCTTCAATGACGTCGCCGACAAGGCCAAGGCCGGCAATGCCAAGGCCAAGGAAGTGATGCAAAGCTGGGCCGATGCCGAGTGGTTCACGTCGCGCCCCGAAGTCGAGAAGAAGATCACCGTCACCGTGTTCAAGGTGCCCGGTGAGACCAACACCGACGACCTGTCGCCCGCACCGGATGCCTGGAGCCGTCCCGACATCCCGCTGCACTACCTGGCGATGCTGAAGAACACGCGCCCTGACGCGGCCTTCAAGCCCGAGGAAGATGGCAAGCGCGGCCCGATGCAGTTCATCGAAGAGCTCAAGAAGAAGGGCAACCTGGTTGCCTACGTCGGCGACGTGGTCGGCACCGGTTCTTCGCGCAAGTCTGCTACCAACTCCATCATCTGGGGCACGGGCGTGGACATTCCCTTTGTGCCCAACAAGCGCTTTGGTGGCGTGACCCTGGGTGGCAAGATCGCTCCGATCTTCTTCAACACGCAGGAAGACTCCGGCGCGCTGCCGATCGAGGTGGACGTCTCCAAGCTGGAGATGGGCGATGTCATCGATGTGCTGCCCTACGACGGCAAGATCGTCAAGAACGGCGAGACCATCGCCGAGTTCTCGCTCAAGAGCGATGTGCTGCTCGACGAAGTGCGTGCCGGCGGCCGTATCAACCTGATCATCGGCCGCTCGCTGACGGCCAAGGCGCGTGAAGCGCTGGGCCTGCCCGCGTCCACCGTGTTCCGTCTGCCCCAGGCGCCTGCCGAATCCAAGGCCGGCTTCACCCTGGCGCAAAAGATGGTCGGCCGTGCGGTCGGTTTGCCAGAAGGCCAGGGCGTGCGCCCCGGTACCTACTGCGAACCGCGCATGACCACCGTGGGCTCGCAGGACACCACCGGCCCGATGACCCGTGACGAGCTGAAAGACCTGGCCTGCCTGGGCTTCTCCGCCGACATGGTGATGCAGTCCTTCTGCCACACGGCGGCCTACCCCAAGCCGGTGGACGTCAAGACCCACCGCGAACTGCCCAACTTCATCAGCAACCGCGGCGGCGTGGCCCTGCGCCCGGGTGACGGCGTGATCCACAGCTGGCTCAACCGCCTGTTGCTGCCCGACACCGTCGGCACCGGCGGTGACTCGCACACCCGTTTCCCTATCGGTATCTCGTTCCCAGCAGGCTCGGGCCTGGTGGCCTTCGGTGCCGCGACCGGCGTGATGCCGCTGGACATGCCTGAATCGGTGCTGGTGCGCTTCAAGGGCGAAATGCAGCCGGGCGTGACCTTGCGCGATCTGGTGCACGCGATTCCGCTGTACGCGATCAAGGCCGGTCTGCTGACCGTCGCCAAGGCCGGCAAGATCAACGAGTTCTCCGGCCGCATCCTGGAAATCGAAGGCCTGCCCAACCTGAAGGTGGAGCAAGCGTTCGAGCTGTCCGACGCGTCGGCCGAGCGCTCTGCCGCTGGCTGCACGATCAAGCTCAACCCCGAGCCGATCAAGGAATACCTGACCTCGAACATCGTTCTGATGAAGAACATGATCGCCGACGGTTATGCCGATGCCAAGACCCTGCAGCGCCGTATCGAGAAAGTGGAAGCCTGGCTGGCCAAGCCCGATCTGCTCGAAGCCGACAAGGACGCCGAGTACGCGCACATCATCGAGATCGACCTGGCCGACATCAAGGAGCCTATCGTCTGCTGCCCCAACGATCCGGATGACGCCAAATTCCTGTCCGAGGTGGCCGGCACCAAGATCGATGAGGCCTTCATCGGTTCGTGCATGACCAACATCGGCCACTTCCGTGCTGCAGCCAAGCTGCTGGGCGGCCAGCGTGACATCCCTGTCAAGCTGTGGGTGGCACCGCCCACCAAGATGGACCAGAGCGAACTGATCAAGGAAGGCCACTACGCCGCCTTTGGTACCGCGGGTGCCCGTACCGAAATGCCCGGCTGCTCGCTGTGCATGGGCAACCAGGCCCAGGTGCGTGAAGGCGCCACGGTGATCTCGACCTCGACCCGCAACTTCCCCAACCGTCTGGGCAAGAACACCAATGTGTTCCTGGGCTCGGCCGAGCTGGCTGCGATCGCATCGCGCATCGGCAAGCTGCCGACCAAGGAAGAGTACCTGAAGGAAATGGGCGTGATCGATGCCGACAAGGCCTCCGTCTACCGCTACATGAACTTCAACGAAATCTCGGAATACGCCGAGGTGGCCGAGAAGATCTAAGCCTTTTGGCCCAAGTGCAGGGGTTTGCAGCCTCTGCCCTTCCAACCCGCTTCGGCGGGTTTTTTTTATGCCATGTATTTAGGTTTTGCGTGCTGCCCCGTGCAAAAAAAGCGGAGGTATGCACAATGTTCGCTGGCCGCAGGCTGACGCCTGTGCGTCTGCAGGCCTGGCATGCCAGGTTTATTTGCCCAAGTTTTGAAATGCCCGACGGGAGAAATGAGTCCGATGAAGATGTGGAAATATGTGGTGGCGCTGCTGGTGCCTGGAGTGATGGCCAGTGCCAGCCTGGCGCAAGTGCAGGATGGCGCCACGGACAGCGCCGCCTCTGCCGAGGTCACCAGCGCGCAGGCGACGCCCTGTGAAGGCGCCGTGATGTATGCACTGGACAACTGGTACCAGGTGCAGCGCTGCGAAAGCGCAGGTTTTTTGCGGGCCGATGAAACCGCCCAGAGCAGCGCCGATTTTCTGGCCGCGCACCAGGGCATCGAGCAGGATGTGCGCAGCCAAAGCCGGCGTGCGCAACAAGCGCTGGCCTTGGCCGGCGCCAGTCCCTGGGACTGGAATGACCCGGGCAACCGCAGTACGCTGGAAAACCTCTGCCGCGACACCTTGCAGTCGCAAAAGCGCATGGTGAGCGAGCCCAGCTGGCGGGAATCACTCAGCTGCGCGCGCTGATCAACGCACAGCGGGCAGGGCGTACAAGCGCCAAACGCCCGCCTTTGTAGGGAAGCCTTGAGCAGCCTTTGATGCAAGGCTGCCCAAGCCGAGAGGGCCGGGGGATCCTCTGCAAAACCCTCGCCAAGCGGGATGGGCGCGGATCGGGATGAGCCGCAAGGCGTCTTTCGCAGTCAATAGCGAGCTATTGACAAGGAAGACAACGCAGCGGATCGCCCGAGACCGCGTTCAGACCACGGCAGGGAGTTTTGTAGAGGGTCCCTAACCCAGGCGCACGTCGAAGTACGCCTCTTCGACGCCAATCCCCTGAAAGCCTGCCTGCCGTGCCTTGTCAAAGGCCTTGAGCCAGGCGCGTGCCAGCACCTCTTGGCGGGCAGAGATCTCGCCGCCTTCGGCAGCATCGGTGTAGGCACTCAGCGCTTCCAGCATGTCTTGCTCATCGGGGAAAAACTTGCCGATCTCTCTGGCAAAGCGCGCTTCGGCGCGGTGCTTGAGGGCGGGATCAATGCCGTGGCAATCCTGCAGGCTGATGGCGATCGGGGTAGAGACTTCCATAGATTAGATGACTGTTTAAATAAACAGTGCTTAGTATCTCTGTTAACTGTTTATTTGTACAGGTTTTTATCATCGGCCTCTGCATGGGTGTGGCCGGGGACGGACGCGCGCATGCACTCGCGGTCTGGGATTGCACCCTCGCCGAGGCCGGTTTTGCACAGCACGGATACAATACGCCCCCCTGAGTCCAGGAACCTGCGTGGTTCTCGGGCCATTTTTTCGTAGCCATGGGTTCCCTCGCCCCCATTGACCAAAAAGGAATGTCATGAACTCCGCTCATGCCGTGCAGACCCCTGCATCTCGCGTGCCCTTCTATCTGTCCTTGCTGGTGGCCTTCCATATCGCCATCGTCATCGCCAGCAACTACCTGGTGCAGCTGCCCATCTCGCTGTTTGGTTTTCACAGCACCTGGGGGGCCTTCAGCTTTCCCTTCATCTTTCTGGCAACCGATCTGACCGTGCGTCTGATTGGCAAGGCCGAGGCGCGCCGCGTCATCACCCGGGCCATGCTGCCTGCGTTGCTGGTGTCCTATATCGTCGGCGTCATCTTCCATGAAGGGCGCTTCAACGGCTGGGAGGCCCTGCAGACCTTCAACAGCTTTGTGTTCCGCATTGCGCTGGCCAGCTTTGCCGCCTATGTGCTGGGCCAGCTGCTCGACATCCAGGTGTTTGACCGCATCCGCCAAAAGAGCCATGCCTGGTGGATGGCGCCCGCTGCCGCCTCGGTGTTTGGCCAGGCGCTCGATACCGCTGCCTTTTTCTCCATCGCCTTCTGGCGCAGTGCCGATCCCTTCATGGCCGCCAACTGGGTGGAGATCGCGCTGGTGGACTATGTCATCAAGCTGGCCGTGAGCCTGCTGCTGTTTGTGCCCGCCTATGGCGTGGTACTGGCCGCGCTGGTGCGCTCGATGCGCATGCCGACGGCGCCTGCTGCGGCATCCTGAATGTCTTTGGCAGGTGCCAGCGCCTGAGGGGGCTCTGGGCTATATGCTGCAATGACAAAGGCCGCCAGATACTGGCGGCCTTTTTGCATGGGCGCGGCGTAGCTTCAGGTCTGGCTTTGCAGGTAGTTGGGCAGGCCCATCATGTTGATCAGGCCGAGCTGCTTTTCCAGCCAGTAGGCGTGGTCCTCTTCGGTATCGCGCAGCTGGGCCAGCAGAATGTCGCGGCTCACATAGTCGCTGTGCTTCTCGCACAGTTCCATGCCCTGGCGCAGGCCGGCGCGCACTTCGTATTCGGTGTCCAGGTCCTTTTGCAGCATCTCGGGCACGGTGGCGCCGGGCGTGAATTCCTTGGGGCGCATATCGGGACGGCCACCGAGCATCAGGATGCGGCGCAGCAGCGCATCGGCGTGCTGGGTTTCTTCCTGCATCTCATGGTCCAGGCGGGTGAACAGCTTGCTGAAGCCCTGGTCTTCGTAAATGCGCGAGTGGGCAAAGTACTGGTCGCGTGCGGCCAACTCGCCACGCAGCAGGTCCTTGAGGTAATCGACGACGTCGGGATGGCCTTGCATGTTCTTGTTCTCGGTAAAGTTTGCGAAGCCTGCAGTATCGCGTGTCTGTGTGGCCTTGGTTGCGAGAGCAGCCAAATGCCCATGCACCACCGCTCTGGATGCGGGCCGTAAGCAGATGCATTCGCATTGCCTGTGCCGCCTGCGCGGACGATGCCCGGGGCTGGGACGCAGCGGTTCTGGCAAGATCAGGGGTTTTGAAGGGAGCGAGCATGAACCCATCCGACGCCTGGCAAGCGCAGGTCCACCCCATCGACCCGGCGGTGCGCGCCAGCATCGAGGCCAAACTGGCGCAGATCGAGATCGAGCACCAGGTGCGCATCCTGTTTGCCTGCGAGTCCGGCAGCCGGGGCTGGGGTTTTGCCTCGCCCGACAGTGACTACGATGTGCGCTTCATCTACGCGCCGCGCCTGCCGTGGTACCTGAGCGTCAGCGAGCAGCGCGATGTGATCGAGCTGCCGATCTCCGATGTGTTCGATGTCAATGGCTGGGAGCTGCGCAAGGCGCTGGGCCTGCTCAAAAAGGGCAATGCCACCTTGATCGAATGGTTTGATTCGCCGGTGGTCTACCAGGCCGATCCGCTGTTTGTCGCCGACATGCGTGCCGCCATCGAGCGCGTGCACCTGCCCGAGCGCACGCACTACCACTACCTGCACATGGCGCGCAAGAACTACCGCGAGTACCTGCAGGGCGAGACGGTGCGGCTCAAAAAGTACCTGTATGTGCTGCGCCCGCTGCTGGCCTGCCTGTGGGTGTCCGAAGGCCGGGGCGTGGCGCCGATGCGCTTTCAGGATCTGGTCGATGGCACGGTCGCCGATCCGGCGGTGCTCGACGCGATTGCGGCGCTGCTGGTGGTCAAGCGTGCGGCCAAGGAGTCCGAGCATGGCCCCGCAATGCCGGTGCTCAATGCCTTTATCGAGACCACGTTGGCGCAGCTGGAAGCCGCACCGGCGCCGCAGACGCCGAGCGTGGACTTTGCGCCGCTTGATGACTTGCTGCTGCGCACCGTGCTCAGCGGCCACACGGGCTGATCAAGCGCCTTGCGCCACTGCCTGCACGGCCGATTGCAGGCTGAGCAGCAGCTTGTGCACCAAAGGGTTGTCGGGCTGGCTGCGCCAGACGGCCAGCAGCTCGGACTGCGGCTGCTCGCCCATCAGCGGGATGAACACCACATCGGGCATGCCCACACGCTGCAGCGCGGCCGGCACAATGGCCGAGCCCTGGCCCAGCGACACCAGCGACAGCACCGACAGCCAGTGCCGCACCTCATGCCGCACCTCGGGCGCAAAGCCATGGGCCATGCACATCTGGTAGATGCGCTGGTGGTAGAGCGGAGAGACGGCGCTGGAAAACAGCACCAGGCGATCATGCCTGAGCTGTGCCAAATCCAGCACCGCATGGCCGGCCAGCGGATGCTGGCGCGGCAGGCAGGCCACAAAGGGCTCTTGCATCAGCAACTGGCTGTGCAGGCCTTCGGGCAGCATCACCGAATGCACCAGGCCCATGTCCAGCTCGGCCTGCTGCAGGCCCAGCAGCTGCTCGGCGCTGTTGAGCTCGCGCATGTCGATGCGCACCTGTGGATGCGCATTCTGAAAATGGGCCAGCGCCTGGGGCACGCCCCGGTACAGCGCCGAGCCCACAAAGCCCAGGCGCAGATGGCCGCTTACGCCCTGGCCCACATCCCGCGTTTCCTGCACGGCCTGCCCGGCCAGCGCCAGCAGCTGGCGTGCGCGTGGCAGCAGATGGGCGCCGGCAGCGGTCAGGCGCACGCCCTTGCTGCTGCGCTCGAACAGCGCGGCGCCAATTTCTTCCTCCAGCTGGCGGATCGCGACCGACAGCGGCGGCTGCGAAATGGACAGGCGCTGGGCTGCACGGCTGAAGTGCAGCTCTTCGGCCAGGGTTGCGAAGTAGTTCAGCAGCCGCAGCTCCATGGGGTGCTCCTAACTATATTTAATACGTATCGATAAAGATTTTAATAATATTTGACGCGAATAGCATCGGCTGCTGAAATGGCGCAAAACCTCGCGACCAGAGCGCGAACCCACGCATAAAACACGCGTAACCACGCGGACCGGCAGCGCACTCCGTCCCGAGCGCAGCCCCGCCAGTCCCGCCATCAGGAGACCCGCATGTCCGCACCGGACCCATCCCAGCGCAGCGCCATCGCGCAGGTGGCACACGCCCATGACCACCCCGTGCCCGATCGCCACGGCAGCAATTTCTACAGCACCGACCCGGCTTTGCAGCAGCTGCTGCAGCTTTACCTGCCCGCCGATCTGCTGGCCCATCTGCAGCCCTATCTGCAGCGCATGGGCGAGCTGGCCGGCGGCCGCATCGACGAGCTGGCCAGCATTGCCGACAAGAACCCGCCCACCCTGGAGCACCGCAGCCGCGCCGGTCAAGACCGCCAGCGCATCATCAAGCACCCGGCCTATGAAGAGCTGGAGCGCATCGCCTATGGCGAATTCGGGCTGCAGGCGATCTCGCACCGCGACGACATGCTGGGCTGGCAGGGCAAGATGCCGCCCATCGTCAAATATGCGCTGACCTACCTGTTCGTGCAGTCCGAGTTTGGCCTGTGCTGCCCCTTGTCGATGACCGACTCGCTGACCCGCACGTTGAAGAAATTCGGTGCGCCGGAGCTGGTCGCCAAGTACCTGCCGCAGCTGCTGTCGCTGGACTGGGACAGCCAGGCCCAGGGCGCCATGTTCATGACCGAGCAGGCCGCCGGCTCCGACATCTCCAATACCCAGACCCTGGCGCAACCGCAGGCCGACGGCAGCTGGCGGGTGACGGGCGACAAGTGGTTCTGCTCCAACCCCGATGCCGAGTTTGCGATGGTGCTGGCCCGTGTCGACGGCGCACCCGCTGGCATGAAGGGCATTTCGCTGTTCCTGCTGCCCCGCCAGCTCGATGACGGCAGCCAGAACCACTACCGCATCATCCGCCTCAAGGACAAGCTGGGCACCAAGTCAATGGCCAGCGGCGAGATCCGCATGGAAGGCGCGATGGCCTACCTGATTGGCGAGCAGGGCCGGGGCTTTGTGCAGATGGCCGACATGGTCAACAACTCGCGCCTGTCCAACGGCGTGCGCTCGGCCGGCATGATGCGCCGCGCTGTCGCCGAAGCCGAGTTTGTGGCCAGCGAGCGCGTGGCCTTTGGCAAGCGCCTGCAGGACATGCCGCTGATGCAGCGCCAGCTGGACAAGCTGCGCGTGCCCGCCGAGCAGGCGCGGTCGATGGTGTTCCAGACCGCGCAGACCCTGATGCGCTCGGACGCGGGCGACAAGGAGGCCTATGCGCTGCTGCGCATCCTGACGCCGATGATCAAGTTCCGCGCCTGCCGCGATGCGCGCAAGGTGACCGGTGACGCGATGGAAGTGCGCGGCGGCTGCGGCTACATCGAGGAATGGACGGATCCCCGCCTGGTGCGCGATGCGCACCTGGGCTCCATCTGGGAAGGCACCAGCAATATCGTCGCGCTCGATGTTGTGCGCGCCATCCAGCGTGAAGGCTCGCTGCCGGTGCTGCAGGCCTACCTGCAAGGCCTGCTGGCGGACTGCCGCACCAGTGCCGGCTACCGCCAGGCGCTGGATGCCGCACTGGCCCGCGCCAGTGCGCTGGCCGAGCGTGCCGCGCAAGACGGCGGCGCGGTGCTGGCCCGCCAGGCCGCCACCGGTCTGTACAACTGCACCACCGCCATTGCGATGGCCTGGGAAGCCGGCCAGATCGCATCGGCCGAGCGCCTGCGCCTGTCGCAACTGGTGCTGCTGCACCGGGTGCTGCCGCGCGACCCGCTGGCCAGCGAGTCCATTCCGCAAGAGTGGCTGGCCTGATTTGCCTGTCCGCAGACCGGTGCCGATGCCGAGATCAACACGCAGGCACCAGACCTGCATTCCTGAATCCATGGAGACAAAATGCAAAAATTTTCGTTGAACGCGGCCGCGCTCGCCCTCGCTTGCCTGGGTGGCCTGGGTATGGCATCGGCGCAGGCCGCTGACAAGTTTCCCGACCGCCCGATCATGTTCACCGTGCCTTTCCCGCCCGGTGGCCCCACCGATGCGATGGCCCGCATTCTGGCGACGGAGCTGACGCGCGAGCTGGGCCAGAGCGTGGTGGTGGAAAACCGCGCGGGCGCGGGCGGCAATATCGGCGCCGAGTATGTGGCGCGCGCCAAGCCCGATGGCTACACCATCATGTTCGGCACCTCGGGCCCGCTGGCGATCAACAAGAGCCTGTACAAGTCGATCAGCTACGACCCGCGCACCAGCTACGCGCCCATCATCTATGTGGGCTACCTGCCCAATATCCTGGTCGTCAAGGCGAGCCTGCCGGCCGACAACGTGCAGGGCCTGATCGCGCTGGACAAGGCCCATCCGGGCAAGCTCAATTTCGCGTCGTCGGGCAATGGCGCTTCGTCGCACCTGGCCGGGGTCCTGTTCAACAACCTGGCCGGCACCAAGCTGCAGCACATCCCTTACAAGGGCACGGGCCCGGCGCTCAATGATTTGCTGGCGGGACAGGTCGACATGAGCTTTACGGATATCCTCACGGCCATGCCCTATATCAAGGCAGGCAAGGTCAAGCCGCTGGGCGTCGCCACCGCGCGCCGCTCCAGCGCCTTGCCCGACATTCCCACCGTGGCCGAGCAGGGCATGGCCGGGTATGACGTGAGTGTCTTCTTCGGTGTTGTGGCTCCCAAGGGCACGCCGCCCGAGCGTGTGCAGGTGCTCAACCAGGCCTTCTCCAAGGCGCTGGATTCGGACAGTGTGAAAAAGGCCTTTGCCGCGCAGGGCCTGGAGGCATCACCCGATCGCTCGCCTGCCTACCTGGGGCGCTTCATCGCCACCGAAGTGGACAAGTGGCAGGCAGTGGTTCAGCAGTCGGGTGTGACGCTGGACTGACCCAACGGAAAACGGACATGACAACAACACAGGCGGCCCATGGTGGCGCTTTGCAGGGCATCAAGGTGCTCGATCTCTCGCGTATTCTGGGCGGGCCGCTGTGCGGCCAGATCCTGGGTGACCATGGTGCCGATGTGCTCAAGGTCGAGCCGCCGCAAGGCGACGACACGCGCAGCTGGGGCCCGCCGTTCCGCGATGGCGTGGCCTCGTATTACCTGGGGCTGAACCGCAACAAGCGCGTGCAGTTCATGGACCTGGCCAGTGCCGAAGGCCAGGCCCAGGTGCGCGCCTTGATGGCACAGGCCGATGTGGTGGTCGAGAACTTCAAGACCGGCACGATGGAGAAGTGGGGCATTGGCTACGAGCAGATGCAGCAGCAGTTTCCGCACCTGGTCTGGTGCCGTGTCACTGGCTTTGGTGCCGATGGCCCGCTGGGCAGCCTGCCCGGTTATGACGCCGCCATCCAGGCCATGGCCGGGCTGATGAGCATCAACGGCGAGGCCGACCGCGACCCGCTGCGCGTGGGCCTGCCGGTGGTCGACATGGTCACCGGCCTCAATGCCGTCATCGGCGTGCTGCTGGCGCTGCATGAGCGCGGCCGCAGCGGCCTGGGCCAATTGGTCGATGCCTCGCTGTACGACGCCGGCATCTCGCTGCTGCACCCGCATGCCGCCAACTGGTTCATGAACGGCAAGATCCCTGGCCGCTCCGGCAATGCCCACCCCAACATCTACCCCTACGATGTTGTGAACACCGGCAAGGCGCCGATTTTTCTGGCTGTGGGCAACGACCGCCAGTTCCGCCTGATGTGCCAGCACCTGGGGCAGGAGGGCCTGGCCGACGACCCGCGCTTTGCCACCGCCGGCCAGCGCTCGGTCCACCGCGATGCGCTCAAGCCGCTGCTGGAGCAAGCGTTTGCCGCACATGACGGCGTGCAACTCGCCGAAGACCTGATGGCCATCGGCGTGCCCGCCGCGCCGGTGCTGAATGTGGAGCAGGCCTTGCAAGCCCCGCATACTGCGCACCGCGAGATGGTCGTGAAGATGGGCGACTACACCGGCCTGGGCGCTCCGGTCAAGCTCAGCCGCACGCCCGCGTCCTACCGCTTTGCGCCGCTGACCGAGGGCACGGCGTTCCTGGATGCCGCCAACGACCACTGATCTGCACCGTCAACCCGCAAAAAAGGCCCATGCCTGCGCACTGCAGCATGAGCCTTTTTTGTGGGCGAGAGGGCGGTGCTCAGTCCAGCAGGCGAATGCCCGTGCGCTGCACAAACTCTTCGTAGCTCAGGGGCTTGCCGGCCTTGGCCGATGGCTGGTTGTCCTGCAGATGCACCCAGCGCTGGCCGGTGGCCGGGTCGTAGACCATCTTGAACACGGCGTCGGGCACCCAGACCTGGCCTTCGCCAATGGTGCGCCGCTGCTTGCCAAACACCGGGCCGGTGATGACAAACACATCGCCCTGGGCGCGGCGGATATAGCGGCGCGTGTCCTGCTCGATCTGCGACCAGGGCTTGCCGTTCTGGGTCGGGTCCTGCGGCACCATATTGGCCAGCGAGTAGCTTTGGGCCTTGCCGTACTTGGTGCTCATGTCACCAGCGGCAGCCATATGGCCACGGCTGAGGCCGGAGCGCCGGTAGTCCGACAGCTGGGCGCGTTCGCGCTCGGGCAGCCGCGCTTCGGGGTAGAACTTGTCGCTGCGCTTCAGGTCCTTGGCCTGCTCCAGCATGCGGGCGTTCAGGCGCTGGGCCACAAAGATGGGTGTCTTGGTCTGGCCCGAGTGCAGCACTGCGAACTCTTCAAAACACAGCGGGCGCAACTGGCCGTAGGCGCTGGTACTGGGGGGCTTGCCCGCAAAGAACTGGGGACAGTCATCAAAGCCTGCAGCCAGGGCAGGGGCGGCGGCGCACAGCAGCATGGGCGCCAGGTAAACAGAGAGGCGAGAAAACATAAGCGCGCAAGTGTTGCACAAGATCGGGGCGCCCGGCGCAAAGGCCGGGCAGGCCGTCGGCTATGCGGGGCTTGACGGGGGCGCCTGCGGGTACCCGTTGCGGCTGGCTAGTGGGCGGCCTCTTGCAAAAACGTCCACAGGCGCAGCGCCTGGGGCGGCAGCTGAGCCGGATCGCGGCAGGCCAGCACCAGCTGGCGCGCGGCCCAGTCGGCGCTCAGCGGCCGCAGGCGCAGCCGGGCCTGGGGCCAGCGCAGGGTGGCGCATTCTGCAGCAGTGCGTGGCACCAGTGCGGCGCCCAGGCCCATCGCGACCCAGTCGCACAGCGCTTCCAGGTGCGGGGCCAGGGCGCGGTAGCGCAGCGCCACACCTGCCTGCAACGCCTGCGCGGCCATCAGCTGGTGCAGCGCATGCTGGGGCAGCAGGCCCAGCAGCGCAATGTCCTTGAGGTGGTTCAGCTGCACGTCCTGGGGCAGGGCGCTCAACAGGCGCGTCGTCCCCAGCAGCACCAGTGGGTCATCGCGCCAGACCTGGGTGTGCAGGCTGCCCGCAGGCACGGCGTTGGAGAGCACGCCCATGTCGGCTTCACCGGCCACCAGCGCACGGGCAATTGCATCGCTGGTGCATTCGCGCAGCTCCAGCCGCAGCTGCGGGTTGGCCTGCATGAAGGCGCCCAGCGGCGCAATCAGGTGTTCGCTGATCGCCGAGGTATTGGCCAGCAGCTCGATGCGCGTGCCCAGGCCCTGGCCAAAGGCCTGCATGTCGCCCGCCAGCTGCTCCATCTGCAGCAGCATGCGGCGTGCATGGGGTAGCAGCACGGCACCCGCTTCGGTGGCTGTTACCCCGCGCTTGCTGCGGTGGAGCAGCGGCGCGCCCAGCACCGTCTCCATGCCCCGGATGCGCTCGCTGGCCGATGCCAACGTGATATGGCAACGCTCGGCCCCCTGGGTGATGGTGCCGGACTCCAGCGTATGGACAAAAAGGCGCAGGTCTTGCAGGTCAAAGCGCATGGCGGACGAGGGCAGCGGAGCGTGGGGATGCGACATCGTAACGGGCCGCCGGCATCGTGGATACGGATTTTCCAGAGTCACTGTTCGGAATGCATTGCTGCAAAAGGTGCTGCTCCGCATGCCTATGGAAAAAATGAATGCTTCGGCCAGAGCAGGGCTGCGACGGCCGCAGGCATGCCGCCCTGCGCAAACCGTGCATCGCCTGCGGCTGGCCGCCGTGACCTGGCCTGCGCTGGGGTATGCTCTGCGCAGTATGGGATCCAAACATGGCTACTTCGTCTTCTGAAAGCAGTGTTGCCGGCACGGCAGCGTTTTCCAAGTTCATGCGTGTGCTGCAACTGGTGGCCGACAGCAGCGAGCCCCTGGGCATTGCAGAAATAGCCAAGGCGACGGGCTTTCCGCGGCCCACAGTGCACCGCATCGTGGCGGCGCTGCAGGCCGAGCGCATGCTGGTGGAGGCCGGGTCGACGCGCTGTTGGACCCTGGGCCCGCGCCTGGTGCAACTGGCCAGCCGCAGCTGGAGCCGCTCGGGCCTGCGTCTGGCCGCTACACCGGCGCTGCGTGATCTGCGCGATGCGACACAGGAGACCATCCATTTCGCCGTGCCGTCGGGCCACAGCATGGTCTATATCGAAAAGCTCGAAAGCGACAGCGCTGTGCAGATGTCATCGCGCATTGGCACCAGCGTGAACCTGTACTCCACCGCCGTCGGCAAGGCCTACCTGGCCGCATTGCCGCAGCCCGAGGCCAGCGCATTGATGGCAGCGCTGAGCTATGCGCCGCTGACCGCGCAGACCGTGGGCGATGCCAAGGCGCTGCAGCAGCAGGTGGACGAGGTGCGCGAGCGCGGCTGGTCCACCGATGCGCAGGAGAATGAGGAGGGCATCTACTGCTTTGGCGCCGCCGTCTTGGGGCCAGACGGCAGCCCCGTGGCCGCCATCAGCGTCAGCACCTTGCTGTTCCGCCAGCGTGAGGATGTGCAGGCTGCCTACATCCAGCCGCTGCTGCGCACCTGCCGCGCGATTGCCCTGCAACTGGCGCAGAACCCGAACCTGGTGCATGGCTGAGTGCCAGCGCTGGGGCCTTGTGAGCCCCGCGCTACCACATCCATTTAGAGCATCACGTTGGAGTTGGTGATCTTCTTTACCGGCCGGATCGCGCTGCTGTCCGGCTGGATCGACGCTGCATTGTCGCCACTGTCCCAGTGCGGGTCTTCGATGCTGTCAAAGGCCTGGCGCAGCTTGTCGCCCCAGGTGTTGCGCACCATGCGGAAGTACTGGTTGAACTCGTCGATGCAGGCGATGTTGTCGCAGGCGAGCGCGTCGGTGTCGTAGACCACAAGGTCCAGCGGCAGGCCCACCGACAGGTTGGATTTGAGCGTGCTGTCCATGGAGACCAGCGCGCATTTGGCCGCTTCGTTGAGCGGCGTCGTCGGCGTCAATACGCGGTCGAGCACCGGCTTGCCGTACTTGGCCTCGCCGATCTGGAAATAGGGCGTCTCGGCCGTGGCCTCGATGAAGTTGCCAGCCGAGTAGACCTGGAACAGGCGCGGGCTCTCGCCGGCAATCTGGCCGCCAAACACGAGGCTGCAGTTGAAGTCCACGCCGGCGCGCTCCAGCGCCTTGCCGTCGCGCTCCTGGATATGGCGCACGGCGGCACCGAGCACGCGGGTGGCGTCGAACATGCTCTTGGCGTTCCAGATGGTGATGGGCGGGCCGCCGTTCTCGTCTTCGAGCTGCTGGGTCTGCAAAATCTCGCGCACCGATTGCGAGATCGACAGATTGCCGGCAGACAGCAGCACCATGAAGCGCTCGCCGCGCTTCTCATACACCATCATCTTGCGGAAGGTGCTGATATGGTCCAGGCCCGCATTGGTACGGGAGTCGGAGAGGAACACCAGGCCGGCGTTCAGCTTGATGGCTACACAATAGGTCATGACTTGTCAGCGAGTCGCTTGAGTGAATACAGTAGATCGAGTGCGTCGCGCGGTGTCAACGTGTCGGGTTGCAGCTCGCGCAGTTGCGCCTCGACGGCGCTGGGGGTCGGGGTCTCGGCCGAAGCCGGTTGGGCAAACAGGTCCACCTGGGAGTCGCCTGCCTGCTGGCGCGACTCCAGCGCGGCCAGCGCATGGCGGGCGTGGCTGAGCACGGGCGCCGGCATGCCGGCGAGCTTGGCCACCTGCACACCATAGCTGCGGCTGGCCGGGCCCGGTTGCAGCTCGTGCAAAAACACGATGTCGCTGCCCGCCTCGGTCGCGGCCACATGCATGTTGATCGCATGCTTGGCCTTGGCCGGCAGCTCGGTCAGCTCAAAGTAATGGGTGGCGAACAAGGCCAGCGCCTTGGTCTTGTCATGCAGGTGCGTCGCAATGCCGCTGGCCAGCGCCAGCCCGTCAAAGGTGCTGGTGCCCCGGCCAATCTCGTCCATCAGCACCAGGCTGTAGGGCGTGGCGCTGTGCAGGATCTGCGCGGCCTCGGTCATCTCCAGCATGAAGGTGGATTGGGCATTCGCCAGGTCATCGGCCGCGCCGATGCGGGTGTGGATCGCATCGATCGGCCCGAGCAGGCAGCGTGTGGCAGGCACATAGCTGCCCATGCTGGCCAGCAGCGCAATCAGCGCCACCTGGCGCATATAGGTCGATTTACCGCCCATGTTGGGGCCGGTGATGATCTGCAGGCGCTGCAGGCTCGACAGCCGCGTGTTGTTGGCGATGAACGAGGCGTTGGAGGTCTCGGCCAGGCGTGCTTCCACGACCGGGTGGCGGCCCGCATCGATGTCGATGCAGGGTTCGGGCACAAACTGGGGGGCGCACCAGTTCAAGGTCAGCGAGCGCTCGGCGAGTGCGCACAGCGCATCCAGCGATGCAATCGCCTGGCCCACGCGGCACAGCGCCGTCACATGCGGCTGCAGCTGGTCCAGCACCTGCTCGTACAGCCATTTCTCGCGCTGCAGCGCGCGCTCCTGGGCCGACAGCGCCTTGTCCTCAAAGGTCTTGAGCTCGGGCGTGATAAAGCGCTCGGCGTTCTTCAAGGTCTGGCGGCGGCGGTAGTCGTCGGGCACCTTGTCCTTGTGGCTGCTGGTGACTTCGATATAGAAGCCATGCACCTTGTTGAACTGCACGCGCAGGTTGCTGATGCCGGTGCGCGCTTTCTCGCGCGTCTCCAGGTCCAGCAAAAAGGCATCGCAGTTGGTCTGGATCGCGCGCAGCTCGTCCAGCTCGGCATCAAAGCCTTCGGCAATCACGCCGCCATCGCGCACCAGCGCCGCAGGCTCGGGCGCGATCGAGCGGATCAGCAGCTCCATCGCATCCAAGGGCGGTTGCAGCGCCTCAAAAATCTCGCCCAGCAACGGCGCAGGTGCGGCGGCATTGCGCGCCAGCTGCTGCGCCTTTTGCAAGGTCAGGCCCAGCGCCACCAGCTCGCGCGGGCGCACCTGGCGCAGCGCGATGCGGGCGGTGATGCGCTCCACATCGGAGACGCCCTTGAGCTCGGTGCGCAGGATCTGCCACGGTGCGGCAGACAGCGTGTCGCTGTCGCCGCGCAGCACGCCGATGGCGCCCAGGCGCGCGCGCGCATCGCTGCGGTCGCGGCTGGGTTCGAGCAACCAGCTCTTGAGCAGGCGGCTGCCCATGCCGGTCTGGCAGGTATCGATCAGCGAGAACAAGGTGGGGCTGTCTTCACCGCGCAAGGTCTTGACCAGCTCCAGGTTGCGGCGCGTGGTCGCTGGCAGGTCGATCAGTGCATCGTCGCGCACGACATGGATGGTCTGCACATGGGGCAGGTTGCGGCCCTGGGTGTGCTCGGCATAGGTGAGCAGCGCGCCAGCGGCCGCATGGGCGGCATACAGGGTCTGCGCATTCCAGGCCTGCAGGCTGGCGGCGCCCAGCTGCTCCAGCAGCTTGCGCTCGCCCAGCTTTTCGTCGAACTGCCAGTCAGGGCGCAGCGCCAGCGGGCAGGTCAGCACGCCGCTGCTGCGCAGCTGGTACAGCGATTGTTCAAAGCGCTGCGAGGCGCCGGCGCTGTAGGCCACTTCGCTGGGCGCGATGCGGGCAATCCAGGCGGGCAGCTCTTCATGGGTGCACTCGGCCAGGAAAATCTTGCCCTGGGTCACGCTCAGCCAGGCCAGGCCGCAGCGGGCGCGCTGGGCCTGGTGCACCACCAGCAGCATGGCCTCGGCCTTGTCGCTCATCAGCTCGCTGTCGGTCACCGTGCCTGGCGTGACGACCCGCACCACCTTGCGCTCCACCGGCCCCTTGCTGGCCCCCACTTCGCCCACCTGCTCGCAGATCGCTACCGATTCGCCGAGCTTGAGCAAACGGCCCAGGTAGTTCTCCAGCGCATGGAAGGGCACGCCCGCCATCGGAATCGGCTGGCCGGCGGACTGGCCGCGTTGGGTCAAGGTGATATTGAGCAGCTGCGCGGCCTTCTCGGCATCGCCATAAAACAGCTCGTAAAAGTCCCCCATGCGGTAGAACAGCAGGGTGTTGGGGTGATCCACTTTGGCAGCGTGGTACTGCTGCATCATGGGGGTATGCGATGAAAAATCGGCTTTGGTAAGCGTGGGATTTTCCATGGGGTTTGAACTCATCTATGGTTGGTCGGGTGGGGAAGAAGCCAGCCCGGGATGGCAGGGGTAAAGAGGGTCGGTAGGGGCCTTGTCGAGGCGGCTTGACCAGCAGCGCACCCGGGGGCGGGGCGCCTGCGGCGGTCTGCCTGTGGCCGCAATGCGCATCATACAAGGCTGGCCGGAGGCCCAGGGGCCGAGCGGGGTGTGCATATTACCGTATCGGCGGGAGCAAGTTGGCATCCACTCGCTGATGGAGCGCGAATTTTCCAGGCGTTCACGCGAGGCACAGGCCTTATCCGCCCAGGCGTAAACCGCCGGCCTACCCGCCCCCTTTTTGAAGAGATTTAACACCCCGATGCGAATGTAAAGCCCGCTGCACGGCCTCGAAAATTCCGGTAAAGCTGGCAGATTCCTACCTATTTGCGGTGCTGCTTGCGCCATCATGGATTGCAAGCGAGGCGATGGTGCCTTGCGTCAAGTACAGGAGGTCCCGATGAAAAACGCAATGACAACTTGGATGAACCGCGCAGCCGCTGCCGCGCTGGTCGCGACCTTGGGTGCGGGTGCCGTCAGCGTGCAAGCCCAGCCGCGCCCTGCGCAGGACTCCCACCGCTACGACAACCGGGGCCATGCGCAGCCCGATCGCCGCCATGATTCGCACCGGCCCGATGTACGCAACCACCGGGGTGCCGGCCCGGACCACCGCTGGGTCAAGGGCTCGCGGGTGCCGCCGCAGTACCGGGCGCACGGCTATGTCGTCAACGACTGGCGTGGCCACCGCTTGAGCGCACCGCCACGCGGATACCACTGGATCCAGAATGGCGGTGACTACCTGCTGGTGGCCATTGCCTCCGGCGTGATCGCCCAGATCGTGTTTGGCAACTGATAGTTAGTCGATTTTCTGATCGCCCAAAGACAAAGCCCGCAGGCATGGCCTGCGGGCTTTGTCGTATGAGAGCGCGGAGGTTTACTCGGCTTGCTCGGCGTCTGGCTCGGCCGGGGTGTCTGCAGCGGGCTCGGCACCGTCGTCGTTCAGCGCCTGGCGCACGCCGGCCTTGTCACCAGCGCTGGCGAACTTGCTGTACTTGGCAAGGATGGGCACCAGCTGGCCGTAAATGCGGGGCGTGCCGGCCAGCACTTCGCGTTGTTCCAGGAAGTCGGCTTCACCGGTGAAGTTGCCGACCAGGCCACCGGCCTCGGTCACCAGCAGCGAGCCGGCTGCCACGTCCCAGATGCTCAGGCCCGTTTCAAAGAAACCATCGCTGAAACCAGCGGCCACATAGGCCAGGTCCAGTGCCGCTGCGCCAGGGCGGCGCACGCCGCTGGTGCGCTGCATCACATCGCCCAGCATGGCCATGTACTGCTTGAAGTTGTCGCCTGGACGGAAGGGGAAGCCGGTGGTGATCAGGGTGTCGCGCAGCAGGGTGCGCTTGGACACGCGGATGCGGCGCTCGTTCAGGAACGCGCCACGGCCACGGGTGGCGGTGAACAGGTCGTTGCGGGTGGGGTCGTAGACGACGGCTTGCTCGATGCGGCCGTTCACGGCCAGCGCGATGCTGACGCAGTAGACGGGGAAGCCGTGGATGAAGTTGGTGGTGCCGTCCAGCGGATCGATGATCCAGATGTGGTTGGAGCGGGGGTTGCCGTATTCGTTGCCCGATTCTTCGGCGAGGATGCCGTGGTCAGGGTAGGCGGTCAGCAGGGTCTCGATGATCGCTTGCTCGGAGGCCTGGTCCACTTCGGTCACAAAGTCGTTCACCTGTTTGGTCGAAACCCGCACCGATTCCACGTCAAGCGCGGCACGGTTGATGATGGCGCCAGCAGCGCGAGCGGCCTTGATGGCCATGTTGAGCATGGGGTGCAGGGAGGAGGACGACATAAATTGTGTGGGCGTAAGTGGGGCAGCAAAAACGCTGCGAAACGCTGGGGCAAGAGCGGCTGGTAGATCGCGGCCGGCGATGCGGCAGCGACAATAGGGGCTAGATTGTACCTGCGCTCGATTTTTTTCGCTGGTACATGCCCCTTTTTGCCCGACCTGTCTATGAAAACCCGTTTTGTTCTGATCGAAACCAGCCATGCCGGCAATGTGGGCGCCGCCGCCCGTGCCATCAACACCATGGGTTTCGATGACCTGGTGCTGGTGCGCCCGCGCTGGAGCAATGTGCTGCGCAAGGAAGAAACCATCCAACGCGCCAGCGGCGCGCTCGATGTGCTGGCCAACTGCCGCATTGTGCAGTCGGTGGACGAGGCCCTGGATGGCATGAGCCACCTGTGCGCCACCGCGATGACCCCGCGTGATTTTGGCCCGCCCGCCCGCACGCCGCGCGAGCATTTTGCGCTGCTGCTGCAGGGCGCGCTGGCGGCCCAGCCTGCGCCTAGTCCGTTGGATGAAGATGCCGCTCCTGCCGCCACCGATGCCGCCGCCCACCCCAGCGGCGAGACCGGCGTGGCCTTCTTGTTTGGCTGCGAGCGCTATGGCATGGCCAATGAGGATGTGTACCGCTGCCATGTGGCGCTGTCGATTCCGACCAATCCGGATTTTGGCTCGCTGAACCTGGCCTCGGCGGTGCAGGTGGTGGCCTATGACTGGCGCCAGGCGCTGGGCGGTTATGGCGTGAGCGATGCCGCAGCCCGGGGCGAGCGCGCCGATGCGCAGCAGGTGGCAGGCATGCTGGCGCACTGGCAGCAGGCGCTGGCCGAGATCGGCTTTCTGGATCTCGAGGCCCCCAAGAAGCTGATGCCCCGGCTCAACCAGATGTTCAACCGCGCGCAACTGACCCAGGAGGAAATCCACATACTGAGAGGTGTTGCCAAGGCTATGCTGCGCACGGCCGAGGCCGCAAAACGATAGACTGGCGGACCCTCGAATATTTATATAACCATTGTTTCCATGTTTGACCGCCTGCGCTCCGATATTCAGTGCATCCTGGACCGCGACCCCGCTGCCCGCAGCCGTTGGGAGGTAGTCACCTGTTATCCCGGTCTGCATGCGATCTGGATGCAGCGCCCTGCGCACTGGTGCTGGAACCATGGGTTCAAATGGACGGGCCGTTTCATCTCGCACCTGGCCCGCTGGCTGACCGGCATCGAGATCCACCCCGGCGCGCAGATTGGCCGCAATGTCTTCATCGACCACGGCATGGGTGTCGTGATCGGTGAGACGGCTGTCGTCGGCGACGGCTGCACCATCTACCACGGCGTCACGCTCGGTGGCACCACGCTCTACAAGGGCGCCAAGCGCCATCCCACTTTGGGCAGGAACGTGGTGGTGGCAGCGGGCGCCAAGGTGCTGGGCGGCTTTGAGGTGGGCGATGGCGCGAAGATCGGCAGCAATGCGGTGGTCATCAAGCCCGTGCCTGCCGGTGCCACGGCCGTGGGCATTCCGGCCCGCATCATTGCCTCGCGCCAGGGTGCCAGTGCCGATGTGACCGAAGCCCCGGCAGAGCAGAAGTTTGCCGCCTATGGTGTGACGCAAGAGGACGACCCGCTGTCCAAGGCCATGCGCGGCATCATCGACAGCGCTGCCGGCCACGAGCAGCAGATCACCATGCTCTGGGCGGCCATCGAGAAGCTGTCGGTGCAGAGCAAGGTGGGCGATTGCGTGCCTTGCGATGCGCAGCGCGAAGCCGAGTTTGAAGCCCAGAAGCTGAGCGACCTGGTTGGCAAGTAAGCCGGGCTCGGTCGCCAGCGGCACCGCGCTGCTGTTTTGCCGGGCGAGCCGCAACTGGATGCGTGGTTACCTGATGGGGCTCAGTGCCGGCCGTGCAGCAAGGTCTGCAGTGCCTGCTGCGTGGCATCGCAGTCGCCAAAATGGGTGCTGACCCATTCGCGGTGGTAGTAAGTGGGCAGGTAGCGCTCGCCAGCGTCGCACAGCAGGCTGAGCAGCGAGCCGGTTTCGCCCCGCTGGCGCATGCCATCGGCCAGGCGCAGCATGGCCACCATGTTGGTGCCGGTGGAAGGCCCCACCTTGCGGCCCAGCACATCGCCCAGCAGCGCCATGGCCGTGACCGATTCGCGGTTGCTGACGACCTCCATATGGTCCACCACGCCACGGATGAAGCTGGGCTCCACGCGCGGGCGGCCGATGCCCTCGATGCGCGAGCCAGGCGCTGTCAGGCTGGCGTCGCCGCTGCGCCAGTAGGCATGGAATACGCTGCCTTCCGGGTCCGCCACACAGACCTGGCTGTTGTAGCGCATGTAGCGCACAAAGCGGCCAATGGTGGCGCTGGTGCCCCCGGTGCCTGCGCCCACCACGATCCAGCGCGGAACGGGGTGGCGCTCCATGCGCATCTGCTGGAACATGCTCTGCGCGATGTTGTTGTTGCCGCGCCAGTCGGTGGCGCGTTCGGCATAGGTAAACTGGTCCATGTAGTGGCCGCCGGTGCGCTGGGCCAGCGCACGGGCGGCATCATAGACTTCGCCGGCATGGCCGACAAAGTGGCAGCGCCCGCCGAGAAATTCAATCTGCGCAACCTTCTCGGGCGAGGTGGACTGCGGCATCACCGCGACAAAGGGCAGGCCCAGCAGGCGCGCAAAATAGGCCTCGCTCACGGCCGTGGAGCCGCTGGAGGCCTCGACAATCGTTGTGCCCTCATGCACCCAGCCATTGCACAGCGCGTAGAGAAACAGCGAACGCGCCAGCCGGTGCTTGAGGCTGCCGGTGGGGTGGGTGGATTCGTCCTTGAGGTAGAGATCAATCCCCGCCTGCCCATAGCAGGGCAGGTTCAGCGGAATCAGGTGGGTGTCGGCACTGCGCTGGTAATCAGCGTCGATCTTGGCAATGGCCTGGTCACGCCATCCGTGGTGGTTGTTGACCTCGTGCGCGCTGGTGGTGGGGGTGTCGTGGAGCTGCATGGCTATGGATTATGACGCCATGACAAAAAATGGCTATCCAGGCAGAGCTGCCTGCACTGCCGTGGCAAGCGCAATGGCTGCTTCCGTCGTTCAGGCGCGTGCAGGCTGTGCGCGCCCCAGGGCGGCCAGCACCGCAGGCGCAATGCGCCGGTGCATAGGCGCCACTGGCAGCATGTACAAATGGCCGAGCAGGTTGTGGACATGCACCACCGTCGTGATGGTGATGGCGACCTGGTCCTCGCGGCCGGCCACAGGCGCGCGGTGGATGCTGAGCAACACGTTCAGATGCTTGTCGCTGTCGCCGATCAGCGCTTCATCGGCGCGGTTCTCCAGCACGGTAAATACGCCCACGCGCTCGCCTGGCTGGTAGGCGCTGGCGGGGCGCTGCGGGTCGATCTGGGAGAGGGTGCCCAGGTCCTTGAGCCCGACGATGTGACCGACCCGGTTGCGGGCCTGCATGCACCACTCAATCCAGCGCGGCGTGCGCGCGACGGCGGCCAGAAAATAGGCCAGCGCGGGCGCGCCGGTCTGCGCAGTGTGGATGCACCAGGCATCCTGAAAATGCGCGCCGGCCAGGCGTTGGGCGATGCGGCTGCCCGCAGGCGGACGGCATTCTTGCGGTTGGCTTGGCATGGTGTGGATGAGCGCTAATCAGTGGGCTGCGGCCAGGCGTGCGCTGGCGGCCTGCAGCCATTGGTCCAGCGCATCGGGCGCATCGCAGGCAATGGCCTGGCGGGCAGGCATGCTGCGCAGCCAGGTGATCTGGCGCTTGGCCAGCTGGCGGGTAGCGGCAATGCCCTTGTCGCGCATCTCTGCCCACAACGCGGGCGGTACATCGCTTTCGGTCTGCACGGCAATGCCTTGCTGGGCACAGCTGTCGAGCATCTCCCACATCTGGCGGTAGCCCACGCAGCGCATCGATGGCAGGTTCAGATCCAGATCGCCGCGCGCACGCAACTGCAGCACCTCGGCCAAAAAGCCCTGGGCCAGCATCTGGTCGTAGCGCAGTGCAATGCGCGCATGCAGCCAGGCACGGTCGCTGGGCTCCAGGCTGAAAAGCTGAAAACCGGGTGCCAGCTGCAGCAATGGCGACGGGCGCTTTGGCTGCGCATGGAAATACGACAGCGGCTGGCCGCTGAGCCGCCAGATCTCCAGCGCACGCTGCACCCGCTGGCTGTCGCCGGGCGCCAGGCGCTGCGCAGTGACCGGATCTACCTGCGCCAGCAGCCCATGCATATGCGGCCAGCCATGGACGGCCGCCTCGGCATCGAGCTGGGCGCGCACCGCCGGGTCGGCGGCAGGCATGTCGTCCATGCCATCCATCAGCGCCTTGAAATACAGCATGGTGCCGCCCACCAGCAAGCTGATGCCGCCCCGCGCATGGATTTGCGCCACCAGCGCCAGCGCGTCGTGCACAAACTCTGCTGCGCTGTAGGCGTCCAAGGGGTCGCGGATATCGAGCAGATGGTGCGCAATGCCGGCCTGCTCCTGCAGGCTGGGCTTGGCCGAACCAATGTCCATGCCGCGGTAGATCAGGGCCGAATCCACGCTGATGATCTCAACCGGCCGCATCGTGCTCAGTTGCTGCGCCAGCGCAATGGCAGCGCCGGTCTTGCCGGAGGCGGTGGGGCCTGCCAGGCCCAGGCAGAGAGGGGTATCAACAGCGTGCACGTCGGGAAGCTTGTCAGGGCAGCGGCAGCCGGCACCAAGCGGCGGCTGCTGCGGCGGAACGGGGGAGAGGCGCGCGCCTGCGGACCCATGAAAAAAGGAGCCTTGCGGCTCCTTGGGGTGGGGCAATCAGGCGCAGGCCGATTACAGCACACCTTGGGCCAGCATGGCGTCGGCCACCTTCACAAAGCCGGCGATGTTGGCGCCATCGATGTAGCTCACCGTGCCGTCGTCGCGCTGGCCGTACTTGACGCAGGCCGAGTGGATACCTTCCATGATCTCGAACAGGCGCTGGTCAACTTCGGCAGCAGGCCAGCTCAGGCGCAGCGCGTTCTGGCTCATCTCCAGGCCCGAGGTAGCGACGCCGCCGGCGTTCGATGCCTTGCCGGGTGCGTAGAGCACACCGGCCTTTTCAAAGGCCTTGGCCGCTTCGATGGTGCAAGGCATGTTGGCACCTTCGGCCACGCAGAGCACGCCGTTGGCGATCAGGGTCTGGGCGTCGGACAGTTCCAGCTCGTTCTGGGTCGCGCAGGGCAGCGCCACATCGGCCTTGATGAACCACGGGGTCTTGCCTTCGTAGTATTCCACGCCGGGCACTTGCTTGGCGTAGTCGCTGACGCGGCCGTATTGCTTGTTCTTGATGTCCATCAGCTTGACCAGCTTGTCGCCGTCAAAACCGGCAGCGTCGTAGATGGTGCCCGAGGAGTCGGAGGCCGACACCACCTTGGCGCCCAGCGCCATGGCCTTGTCGATGGCGAACTGCGCCACGTTGCCCGAACCCGAGACCGAGACCGTCAGGCCTTCGAAGCTCTTGCCACGGGTCTTGAGCATTTCCTGCGCGAAGTAGACGGTGCCAAAGCCGGTGGCTTCGGGGCGGATCAGCGAGCCGCCAAAGGCCAGGCCCTTGCCGGTGAACACGCAATCGGCGCGGTTGGCCAGCTTCTTGTACATGCCGGCCATGAAGGCCACTTCCCGGCCGCCCACGCCGATATCGCCGGCTGGCACGTCGGTGTCCGAGCCCACATGGCGGAACAGTTCGGAGATGAAGGCCTGGCAGAAGCGCATTACTTCTGCATCGCTCTTGCCCTTGGGGTCGAAGTCCGAGCCGCCCTTGCCGCCGCCCATCGGCAACGTGGTCAGCGCGTTCTTGAAGGTCTGCTCAAACGCGAGGAACTTGAGCACCGACAGGTTGACCGACGGGTGGAAGCGCAGACCGCCCTTGTAAGGGCCGATGGCCATGCTGTGCTGGATACGGTAGCCACGGTTGACCTGGACCACGCCCTTGTCATCCACCCAGCTGACGCGGAAGCTCACCACGCGCTCGGGCTCCACCAGGCGTTCGAGCAGGCTGTGCTGGGCGTAGCGGGGGTTCTTCTCGATGAAGGGCCAGAGGCTTTCCATGACTTCGGTCACGGCCTGCAAGAACTCGGGCTGGCCGGGGTTGCGCTGTTCGACATAAGCGAGAAACTGGGCCAGGGATTGGTGTTGCATGGACAAACTTTCAAGGTCTAGGGCCGGCTTGCACAGAAGTTGTGCGCAGGCTCCGGTGTGCACAGCGATGGTGCGCCATCGCGCCGAAAACCGACATTATGCCGAATCTGCATGCGTTAATGCATAAAACCCACATGGGATGATCCTGATAAGCCAGTCCATTGCACTGCTTTGGTGCTTTTGGAGGCTGCTGGCGGCCCTGCGGACCTGCTGCAGTGCCCTGAAATGGGGCTGTGCAGCGGAGCGGGCCTGCTGTCACCCAGAGCACTGCAGTGCAACAAATCTGTGTGCCGGTTGTGGTCTTTGCCTTTTCAACAATTGCCTAGGCAATGAATGATTGGATAATCATTGCCTTGTAAACAATTTCAGAGAGGCCCTGCGGCATGACCGATTCGCACCAGGAAAACACCGCGTCTGCTGGCGAGGACCGAGAAGCGCTGGCAGGCGGATATCCTGAGATTGAAGCCATTCGGCCGGTGGATTTCCCCTGCTGGTTGATGCGCATCATCTCCACCGTGGTCCGTGCCGAGGTGGACCGCCGCATGGAGCCGCTGGGCCTGACGCAGGCGCAGTGGATTCCGGTGTTGCATCTGGCCAGCGGCAAGGCCCATACCTCGGCGGACCTGGCACGCCGCACCCTGCAGACGCCGGGCGCGATGACGCGCCTGGTCGACCGCCTGGTGGACAAGGGCATCATCGAGCGCGAACGCTCCACCGACGACCGCCGCGTGGTCAGCCTGCGTTTGACCGACGAGGGCCTGGCCGCTGCGATGCAGGTGCCCGACATCGTCAAGGGCGTCAACAGCGCCGCGCTCAGCCCCTTGTCGCCCGATGAATTGACCCAGTTCCATGGTTACCTGCGCCGCATCTACGAGGCCATGCCCAACACCTTGTCGGTGGACATGTGCCTGCCCCCGGATGGCTGCGCCGGTGACCCCACAGACAACTCCGACAACTCCGACAACACCGCACTCCAGCCCGGCAAGGAGAGGGCACTATGACCAGCAGTTTTTCATTTGTGGGCGCCGATCGTCGGCTGGCCCTGTCAGCCATTGCGCTGGCTGCCACCACGTTCATCGCCGGATGCGCCGATATGCGTGGCATCGATACCCATGCGCAGCTGCGCTCGCCGCAGTCCGTAGGCCTGCTCACCGAGCCGTCAGCGGCGGACCAGGCCGCGGCAGTGGCCCCGGTCGATGCGCAGTGGTGGAAGGGCCTGGGTGATGCCCAACTCAACGCGCTGATCGACACTGCGCTGGCGGACAGCCCCAACCTGCAATCAGCGCAGGCGCGCATCCGCAAGGCCTGGTCGCTGGCGCAGGTCAGTGAATCGGCCCTGGGCCCGCAGGTCAACGGCCAGGCCAGTGCCACGCGCAACCATGCGCCGGCCAACGGCTTGGTTCCGCCGCCGCTGGCGGGCAACAACTACAGCACGGCCGAGGCGCGCATCAACGGCAGCTGGTCGCTGGACCTGTTTGGCAAGCACCGCGCAGCGCTGGATGCTGCCGTGGGCTCGGCCCGTGCCGCCCAGGCCGATATGGACGCCGCCCGCGTGCTGCTGACCAGCAACATGGTGCTGGCCTATGTGCAGCTGTCCCGCCTGCAGGCGCAGGAAGAGGTGGCCGTGCGCGCCATCGACCAGCGCGCCCACACCTTGCAACTGGTGCGTGACCGCTATGACGCGGGCCTGGACACCACGTTGGAGGTGCGCCAAAGCGAGAGCGGTGTGCCCCAGGCCAAGGTGCAGCTGCTGCAAGTGCGTGAGCAAAAGCAGCTGGCGCAGAACGCGCTGGCTGCGCTGATGGGCCAGCCGGCACGGGCCCAGGAACTGGTGGCTTCGCCCATTGCGCAGCTGAGCCTGCCGCGCTTTCCGGTGCAGCTGTCGTCCAACCTGCTGGGGCGCCGGGCCGATATCGTGGCCGCGCGCTGGCGGGTCGAGGCCGCCGAGCAAGGCATTCGCCAGGCCAAGGCCGAGTTCTATCCCGATATCGACCTGACCGCCTTCCTCGGTCTGTCGAGCATCGGCTTCAACAACTTTGCCAAGGGCAGTGCGCGCGAATGGGGCGTGGGCCCGGCGCTGAGCCTGCCGATCTTTGATTCGGGCCGTCTGCGTGCGAACCTGAGCGGCAAATCGGCCGACTATGAGCTGGCCGTGCAGGCCTACAACCAGGCGGTGATCACGGCGGTGCATGACGTGGCCGACCAGGTCGCCAGTGCCCGCTCTGCCCATGCACAGCTGCCCGAGCAGCGCCGCGCCGCCGATGCCGCACAAAGCGCGCTCGATATTGCCAACCAGCGCTATGCCGCAGGCCTGGGCACCTACTTGAATGTGCTGTCGGCCGAGACCAATGTGCTGACCCAGCGCCAGCAGATGGTGGATGTCGAGGCCCGCATTCTGTCGAGCAATGCCGCCCTGGCCCAGGCTTTGGGGGGCGGCTACCAGGAGCAGACCCACAGCAGTGACAGCAGCGACAGCCTCGCCAACCCGGACAGCAACGCCTCCACCCAGACCAACACCCCGATGGACAGCGCCAAGAGCTGACCTGCCCACCTCGCGTGCAACACACATAAGCAAGACCTTGAAGGCCCGGCCTCTCGTCATATAACTCGCTACGCAACACCATGTCGAACAACAACACATCCGTTTCTCCCTCCGCTGCGCCTGCTGCCCCTGAGGCGCCCGCTGCCCAGCCCCGCAAAAAATGGCTGCTGCGCCTGACCGGCCTCGTCGTCGTGCTGGGCGCCGCCTATGGCATCTACGACTGGATGGTCAACAGCCACTTCGAAGAAACCGACAACGCCTATGTGCAGGGCAATCTGGTGCAGATCGCGCCGCAGACCGCCGGCACCGTGCAGTCCATCCTGGCCGATGACACCGACTATGTGAAGGAAGGCCAGGCACTGGTGCGCCTCGATCCCGCCGATGCCAAGGTGGCTTTCGAACAGGCCAAGGCCAACCTGGCCCAGGCCGTGCGCCAGGTGCGCACCTTGTATGTCAACAATGGCTCCTACACCGCACAGATCGCGCAGCGCCAGGCCGAAGTGGCCAAGGCCAAGAATGACCTGGTCCGTGCGCAAAGCGACTTCAAGCGCCGCCAGGCACTGACCGGCAATGGCGCGGTATCGAAGGAAGAGCTGAGCCATGCGCAAAGCCAGGTGGATGCCGCGCAGGCGGCCGTCAACGCTGCGCAGGCCGCCGTCAACACGGCCCGCGAGCAGCTGGCCAGCAACCAGTCGCTGACAGAAGGCATCAGCGTGAACGACCACCCCAATGTGCAGGCCGCTGCGGCCAAGGTGCGCGAGGCCTACCTGGCCATGCAGCGCAATGAGCTGGTCTCGCCCGTCTCGGGCGTGGTGGGCAAGCGCTCGGTGCAGGTCGGCCAGCGCGTGGCCCCCGGCACGCCGCTGATGACCGTGGTGCCGATGAACCAGCTCTGGGTGGAGGCCAACTTCAAGGAAAACCAGCTGCGCAACCTGCGCCTGGGCCAGCCCGTCAAGATGACGGCCGACCTCTACGGCAAGAAGATCGAGTACAGCGGCACCGTCGAAGGGCTGGGTGTGGGTACGGGCTCGGCTTTCTCGCTGCTGCCCGCGCAAAACGCCACCGGCAACTGGATCAAGGTGGTGCAGCGCGTGCCGGTGCGCATAGCGCTCGATCCCCAGCAGGTGCAAGCGCATCCGCTGCGCGTAGGCCTGTCGATGCTGGTGGATGTGGACATCCAGAACCAGGACGGCAAGCTGCTGGCCGATGTGCCGCGCAAGGAGCCGCTGGTGCAGACCAATGTGTATGACGTGCAGGACGAAGGCGCCGATGCAGTGATTGCACAAGTGATCGCCAGCAATGCCGGCAAGAAGCTGTAAGCGTCCCTTGTTTTGACCAGGGCCTGCCCACCGGGCGGCCCAAGGATGCGTTATGGCAACTTCCAATCCTCCGTTACCCCACCCGCCGCTCGAGGGATCGGCGCGCCTCATCGGCACCCTGGCGCTCTCGGCTGCGGTGTTCATGAATGTGCTGGACACGTCGATCGCGAACGTGTCGCTGCCGGCCATTGCCGGTGACCTGGGCGTCAGCGCCAACCAGGGCACCTGGGTGATCACCAGCTTTGCGGTGGCCAATGCAATCTCGGTGCCGCTGACCGGCTGGCTGTCGATGCGCTTTGGCCAGGTGCGGCTGTTCATGCTCAGCGTGACCTTGTTCGTGATCTCGTCGTGGCTCTGCGGCCTGGCGCCGAATATGACCACCTTGATCGCCTTCCGCATCCTGCAGGGCTTTGTCGCCGGGCCAATGATTCCGCTGTCGCAGTCGTTGCTGCTGGCCAGTTACCCGCGTGCGATGGCGGGCACGGCCATGGCCTTCTGGTCGATGACGACCTTGATCGCGCCGGTAATGGGCCCGTTGCTCGGCGGCTGGATCACCGACAACATGTCCTGGCCGTGGATCTTCTATATCAACGTGCCCGTCGGCATGCTGTCCGTGGGCGCCACCTGGGCGATCTTCCGCAACCGGGATTCGGCCCGCAAGGCCTTGCCGATCGATGCGATTGGGCTGGGGCTGCTGGTGGTCTGGGTCTCGGCGATGCAGATCATGCTGGACATCGGCAAGGAGCATGACTGGTTCCAGTCGCCGATGGTGGTCGCCTGTGCGGTGATTGCGGTCGTCGGCCTGTTGTACTTCCTGATCTGGGAGCTGGGCGACAAGCACCCGGTGGTGGACCTGCGCCTGTTCAAGAACCGCAATTTCTGGGCCGGCACCCTGGCCATCTCGGTGGGCTATGGCCTGTTCTTTGGCAATGTGGTGCTGCTGCCGTTGTGGCTGCAGCAGTTCATGGGCTATACCGCCACCGATGCCGGTCTGGTGCTGGCGCCGGTGGGTTTGCTGGCGCTGGTGCTCTCGCCGGTGGTGGGCAAGACCATCCACAAGGTCGATCCCCGGCGCTATGCGACGGCCTCGTTCGTCGTGTTCGGTCTGGTGATGTGGATGCGCTCGCGCTTCAACACCCAGGTGGACCTGACGACGATCATGATCCCGACCATCGTGCAGGGCGCGGCCATGGCGGGCTTTTTCATCCCGCTGATGACCATCACCTTGAGCGACATCCCGCCCGAGAAAATGCCCAGCGCGTCGGGCCTGTCCAACTTTGTGCGGATCACCGCCGGTGCGGTGGGTACGTCGGTCGCCACCACCTTGTGGGAGCGCCGCGCCACCTTGCACCATGCGCAACTGGTCGAGCACATCAGCCTGGGCGACGGCCCCACTGCGCAGGTGGTGCAAGGCCTGCAGGCCTCCGGGCTGACCCTGCAGCAGGCCTTGGCCAGGGTCGACCAGCTGGTCAACCAGCAGGCCTTTATGCTGGCGGCCAATGATATTTTCTGGGCCTCGTCGATGCTGTTCCTGCTGCTGATCCCGCTGGTCTGGCTGGCCAAGGGCCCCAAGAAGGGCCAGGGCGGCGGTGGATCGGAGGCGGCATCGGCGGCGCACTGATCTGACACCGCTGCATCCATAAAAAAAGGAAGCCTCGGCTTCCTTTTTGTCGTTTGCAGCGCTGCGGTGTGGTTTATCGGCCGCGCAGGAACAGCGCATCCAGCTCCTTCATGCTGAGCTGCCGCCACGTGGGGCGGCCATGGTTGCACTGGTCGGAGCGTTCGGTGTGTTCCATATCGCGCAGCAATGCGTTCATCTCGTCGATGGTCAGTTGCCGGTTGGCGCGCACGGCGCCGTGGCAGGCCATCGTGCCCAGGATCTCGTTGCGGGCGCGCTGTACCACGGTGCTGGCATCGTGCTGCGCCAGCTCGGCCAGCACGCTGCGCGCCAGCTCCACCGGGTTGCCCTGGGCCAATGTGGTGGGCGTCGCGCGCACGGCCAGGGTCTTGGGCGAGAAGGGCACCACCTCCAGGCCCAACTGCGCCAGCGTTTCGCTGTGGTCTTCGGCCGTGGCGACCTCTTCCGGCGTGGCCGAGAAGGTCGCGGGAATCAGCAACGGCTGGCTGGCAATGGCGCTGCTGGCATCGCCATCGTCCAACTGGCTTTTGAGGCGTTCATAGACGATGCGCTCATGCGCTGCATGCATGTCGACAATGACCATGCCCTGGGCGTTTTCCGCCAGGATGTAGACGCCATGGATTTGCGCCACGGCGCGGCCCAGCGGCCAGGGGTTGTCGGCAGACTCCGGAGGCAGGGTGGGCACCAGCGGGGCGCCGGCGGCCATCGCACCAGCGGCCGGTTGCGGGTTCCAGCGTGGGCTGGCTTCCTGCACCTGCCAGGGCGTGGCATCGATGCTGGTGGGTGTGCTGGTCGCAGTGCTGCCGGCCAATGCATTATCCGCTGCTGCCGTGCCGCCAGCCTGGCCCCAGAGTGCAGCCGTTTGCTGCAGCGCCTGCAGGCCGTTGACACGGGGTGGGGCCTCAAAGCGCATGGCAGTCTGCGCCTGGGGTGCGGGCGCATAGGCCTGGCCGGGCAACGCGGTCGGCTGGCCTGCAGCAGCGGCTGTGGGTGTGGGTGTGGCGGCTGCAGCATCCAGCAGCTGCTGCGCGCGTGGGGCGGCGAGCGCGTTCTCCACGCCATGCAGCACCGCCTGGTGCACCTCGCGGCTATCGCGAAAGCGCACCTCGATCTTGGTCGGGTGCACGTTCACATCGACCCGCATCGGATCGAGGCTGATGTAGAGCGCATAGACGGGCTGGCGGTGGCCGTGCAGCACGTCTTCATAGGCGGCGCGCGCCGCGTGGGTGAGCACCTTGTCGCGCACAAAGCGGCCGTTGACGTAGCAGAACTGCTGGTCGGCACGCGAGCGCGCCGCATCGGGCAGGCCGGCGCGGCCGCGCACCTGCACATGGCCGGCCTGGTAGTTCACGACAATCGACTGTTCGAGAAAATCGGGGCCGAGCACATCGGCCAGGCGCTTGTCCATCGCCCGCTGCTCCAACTGCTGCCAGGCGGCTTCGTCGTGATGGTCTTCATCGCTGCGGGGCGGCAGGGTGGCGCGCCACTGCTCCACGAGCTTGCCCTCATGCCATATCGCAAAGCCCACGCCCGGGCGGGTGAGCGCATGGCGGCGCACGGCTTCCACACAATGGGCCAGCTCGGTGGCATCGGTCTTCAGGAACTTGCGCCGCGCAGGCGTGCTGAAGAACAGTTCCTTGACCTCCATCGTGGTGCCGGGGTTGCGGGCGGCGGGGCGCAGCTCGCCACTGCGGGCATCGAGCAGGTAGGCGCTCTCCTGCTGGGCGGGGCGCGAGAGCACGCTCATCTCCGACACCGACGCAATGGCCGCCAGCGCCTCGCCCCGGAATCCCATCGTTGCCACCGATTCCAGGTCATGCAGGTTGCGGATCTTGCTGGTGGCATGGCGGCGCAGCGCAATGGGCAGCTCCTCGCGCGGAATGCCGCAGCCATCGTCTTCGACGGTAATCAGCCGCACGCCACCGGCGAGCAGGCGCACCGTGATGCTGGTCGCCCCGGCATCGAGCGCGTTGTCAACCAGCTCACGCACAACGGAGGCGGGCCGTTCCACCACCTCGCCGGCCGCAATCTGGCTGACGAGCTCATCGGGCAGATCCTGGATGGGGCGGCGCGCCGGGGCTGCCCGGTCTGCACTGTGGGCTGCAGGCGTCAAAGCGTCGTCGGGGGCGTCTGCCGGGTCAAGGGTGGCGGGTGCGGTATCTGCGGTCATGCAGGGATTTTAGGCAAAGCCGCCTGGCATTCGGGGTAAAGTGTTCAATGGCCACTTTGGGACTGCAGTGCCCAGCACAGCGCAGGTGGCATCAACATGGTTTGCCGCAGGGTCTCCAGGCCGCTGCGGTTTTTCTGTAGAGAGGTTGTGTTTTGGAATTTTTCAGCTGGTTCATCGATGCAGGCATGCATCTGATCGACTTCATCCTGCATGTCGACAAGTACCTGGAAGCCTTTGTGACGACCTATGGCATGTGGGTCTATGCGCTGCTGTTTCTGATCGTCTTTGTCGAGACGGGTGTCGTGGTGATGCCCTTTCTGCCTGGCGATTCGCTGCTGTTCATCGTCGGCGCGATGTGCGGTGCCGGCTTGATGAGCTTTCCGCTGGCGACTGCGCTGCTGTTTGCGGCGGCCTTCCTCGGCGACCAGTGCAATTACCAGATCGGCCACCATTTAGGGCCCAAGGTCTTCAAGTGGGAGAACTCGCGCTGGTTCAACCGCAAGGCCTTTGACAAGGCCCATGCGTTTTACGAGCGTTACGGCGGCATCACCATCATCCTGGCGCGCTTCATGCCTTTCATCCGCACCTTTGCGCCGTTTGTGGCCGGGGTCGCGAACATGAACCGCACCAAGTTCGTCATCTACAACCTGGTGGGCGCGGCGATCTGGGTGTTTGGCATTTGTGCGGCAGGCTATTTCTTTGGCAACCTGCCCTGGGTCAAGGCCAACCTGGAAAAGATCATCTGGGGCCTGATCCTCGTGCCCGGCCTGCTGGCCATCTTTGGCGCCTGGCGCGCCGGCAAGAACGAGAAGGCTGCCGGCCCCGTTTGATCCGCGATCGCACAATGAAGAAGGGACCGCCGAGGCGGTCCCTTTTTTTGTGCTGGAAAAGCGGGAGCGAAGGTCAGACCGTGCGGTTGCGCGCCAGCGGTGGGTTCTTCGCGAAGTACGCCTGGATGCCGCGCATGATGGCATCGGCCAGCTGGTTTTGGTAGGCGGTGCTGCGCAGCTTGGCTTCTTCCTCGGGGTTGCTGATGAAGGCGGTCTCGACCAGCACGCTGGGGATGTCGGGCGCCTTCAATACCGCAAAACCGGCTTGCTCCACACGGGGCTTGTGCAGGCGCGCGAACTGGCCCAACTGGCCCAGCACATGGGTGCCGAGCTTGAGGCTGTCGTTGATCTGGGCGGTGGTGCTCATGTCCAGCAGCGCGCGCTGCACATGGGCATCGCTGCTGCCCACACCGGCCACGTTCAGGCCACCGACCATGTCGGCCTGGTTTTCCTTGTTGGCCAGCCAGCGCGCGGCCGAGCTGGTGGCGCCGCGCTCGCTCAGTGCAAACACGCTCGCGCCATTGGCCGACGGCTTGGTAAACGCATCGGCATGGATGCTGATGAACAGATCGGCTTGCACGCGGCGGGCCTTTTCGACCCGGGTGTTGAGGGGCACAAAAAAGTCGGCGTCGCGCGTCATGAACGCACGCATCGGGTTGCCGCCGACGCTGCTGTTGTTGATGCGCTCGCGCAGCATGTGCCCGATCTTGAGCACGATGTCTTTTTCGCGGGTGCCGCTGGGGCCGGTAGCGCCGGGGTCTTCACCGCCATGGCCGGGATCGAGCGCCACGATGATCAGGCGGTCGGTTCGCGAGGCGGGCCGGCCGCGTGCCGGCGGTGGGCTGGGTGGCGGCGGTGCAGGGGGCGGTGGAGGCGGAGCAGCAGCCACGACCGTGGGCGGCGGCGCGACCGGGGCGGGTGGGGCGACGGGACGGTTGCCGCTCTTGGCAATCAGCTCGGCCAGCGGGTCGGCGGTCTGGGCCGTGGCGGCTACCGATGGGGCGGCCGCCACCACGGTGCCCAGCGCGGCGGGCGCCGGCGGGTCGCCGGCAATCGCAGCGGCCACCGAGGGCGGCAGGCTGCTGCCGGCAGCCGGTGGGGGCACCGGTGCCGGTGCAGCGGCCACGGCGCTGTGGCTGTTCTCCATCATGCGCTCGGTGATCAGGCTCTCGAGCGGATCGGTGGGCCGGGCGGGGTAGAGGTCAAGCACCAGGCGGTGCTGGTAGGGGGCGACCGGCTTCAACGTAAAGACCTGCGGCTTGGCTTCCTGCTTGAGGTCGATCACCAGGCGCACGACATTGGGCGAGTTCTGGCCGACGCGGATGCCGGCGATATTGGGGTCGTCCGAGCGGACCTTGGCAACCAGCTCGCGCAGGGCCGGGTTGAGGTCGATGCCCTCGATATCGACGGCCAGGCGCGGCGGCTCGGGCACAAAGCGCTGCTCGGTCTTGAGCGGCGTGTCCGACTCGATCGTGACGCGGGTGTAGTCCTTCGAGGGCCAGAGGCGAACCGCGACGATGCTGGCACCAAAGGCCAGATGGCTGCTGCCCAGCAGCAGCACCAGACTGCCACCGCGCAGCACATCGCGGCGCGACAGACCGGGGTGGCTGGCGGACGCGCCGTCAGCAGGGATGAAGGGGGCAGAGGCGGGGAGATATTTCGGGGTGTCGCTCACGCTGAAAACCCTTGGACGATGGAGGCACCTGCCGGGGTGAAGGCCTGCAGATGCACCTGGCGTTCTGATTCGTTGATTGCTTCAATACTGATAGCTACATCGGCAATAGGTGTTACCGCTGCAGCCTTCTGCGGCCATTCTGCCACTTTCAGGCCGGGGCTGGCAAAAATATCCCGGAAGCCGGCGTCTTCCCACTCGCGCGGATCATCGAAACGGTAGAAGTCAAAGTGCCAGATGGGGAAATCGCGTCCCTCATGCGGTTCGACCACTGCGTAGGTGGGGCTCTTGATGCGGCCCTGCACGCCCAGGGCGCGCAGCAGGTGGCGCACCAGGGTGGTTTTTCCCGCGCCCAGATCGCCATGCAAAGTTAGGTAAACATTGGACAGTGCTGGCTGCGCAGCCAGGCGAGCGGCAAAGGCTTCCGTATCGCGCTCGTCTTTCCAGACACCTTGGAGCGAAGGATAGGAGGGGCTGGCAGTAGCGTTCAAAATGTCGTTCCCGGGCCGCGCGGGCCCTCAGGTTTTTTACAATGGCAGCACATGGACGCCGCTGATCCCACCTTTATCCAACAGATCAACGACTGGGCGCTGGAGCTGGGATTTTCCCAGATCGGCGTGGCAGGCGTGGATCTGTCGACGGCGGAAACTGGATTGATGCAGTGGCTGGAAAAAGGTTTCCATGGCGAGATGCATTACATGCAGGCCCATGGCCTCAAGCGTGCCCGGCCGGCGGAGCTGGTGCCCGGCACGCTCAGCGTGATTACAGCACGCATGGATTATCTGCCGCAAAACACCCCTGCCGACTGGCAGCGGCTGGAGTGGGAGCGCCATGCCAGGCCTGGCGAGGGCCTGGTCAGCATCTATGCCCGGGGGCGCGATTACCACAAGGTGCTGCGCAACCGGCTGCAAAAGCTGGCCGAGCGTATTGATGCGGCGCTGGGCGGGCACCAGCTGGCGCACCGCGCGTTCACCGATTCAGCCCCCGTGCTGGAGGCCGAGCTGGCCAGCCGCAGCGGCCAGGGCTGGCGCGGCAAGCACACGCTGGTGCTGAGCCGCGATGCCGGTTCGATGTTTTTTCTCGGCGAGATCTTTGTCAACATCGCCTTGCCCGCCACCGCACCGGTGACGGCGCACTGCGGCCAGTGCACCGCCTGCATCGATGCCTGCCCGACGGCGGCCATCATCGCCCCGCAGTCCATCGACGCGCGGCGCTGTATCTCTTACCTGACGATCGAGCTCGATGGCGCCATTCCGGAGGCGTTCCGCGCGCCCATGGGCAACCGCATCTATGGCTGCGACGACTGCCAGCTGGCCTGCCCCTGGAACAAGTTTGCCCAGCGCGCGGTGCTGCCCGATTTTGATGCGCGCGGCGCGCTGATGGACCAGCAGCTGCCCCAACTGTTTGCGTGGGACGAGGCCACGTTCCTGCGCATCACCGAAGGCAGCCCCATACGCCGTATCGGCCATGAGCGCTGGCTGCGCAATATCGCCGTGGCCCTGGGGAATGCCTGGCGCGAGACCGGCGATGCGCGCTACGCCCAGGCGCTGCACAGCCGTGCGGACCACGACAGCGCCGTGGTGCGTGAGCATGTGGCCTGGGGGCTGGGCCAGCGCAGCGCTTGATGTCTGGCGGGCAGCTCAAGCGCCGCCGACAAATCCCGAGGCCTTGAGCTGCGCGACCAGCAATTCGGTAAAGCGCGCATAACCAGCTGCATTGGCATGCACCTGGTCGGCGCGCATGGCGTCATTGGCCAGCACCTCGCTCCAGGCCTTGGCGAGCAGCGGCACCTGCTCCTCCTTGGCCAGCGCTTCATAAATGGGGTGGTCCTGCACGCGGCCCGTCAATGCTGCGGCCATGTTGAACTCGGGCACGGCGACCAGCAATACCGGAATGTTCTGCGCCTTGCACTGCTGCAGCATGCTGGCGATCTGTGCCTGGGCCGCCTGCGCGCTTTGCCGGCGCAGCCAGTCGTTGCCACCGGCGCAAACAATCACCAGCGCCGGTTGGTGGGCCTGCAGCAACTGCGGCAGGCGCTGCGCAATCTGGCTGCTGGTCTCGCCGGAGATGCCGGCATTGATGACATTCCAGCCGGTACGCTCGGCCAGCAACTGCGGATAGGACTGGGCGGCGCTGGCGCCCACGCCCTGGGTCAGCGAATCTCCCAGCGCCAGCACGGTGGCTCCGGCGGGCAGCGCGGTAGCGAGCGGGGCTTTCTTGCTGCAGGCGGCCAGCCCGGCAGTGGTCAGGCCCCAAAGGGGGAGGAGGGCCAGGCGCCGGAGGCTATGGCGGCGCGCGGTGTCACAGGTTTTCTGCATAGCCGCCGAGCTTAACCGATGGCCCTCGCTGAACGCGTTGTTAAACCGGCCAGGCATCCAGCAGGCTGAGCGCAAACGGAAGACTGGCGACGCCGCAGAGGGTCGACAGGGTGACGAGTCCGGCCACATAGGCGCCGTTGTAGCCCATGCGGGCGGCCAGCACATAGCAGGTGGATGCGGTGGGCAGCGCCGAGAAGACCAGCAAGATGGCGGCCTGCTGGGCCGACAGCGCCAGCCAGTGCGCCATGCACAGCGCCATCAGCGGCGTGACAAAGTGGCGGATGGCCAGCACCGAGGCGCTGAGCAGCTTGCCGCGCGCCAGCAGCCCCAGCTGCATGCCGGCGCCCGCTGACATCAGGCCCAGCACGATCGAGGCCTGGCCGATGCGGGCCACCGTGGGCTCGACGATGGCGGGCAGGCGCAGACCCAGCAGATTGCAGACCAGTGCGGTGAGCGTGGCAACGATCAGCGGGTTGCGCAGCAGCTCGCGCATGAAGCCATGCTGCGAGCCCCGGGCCATCGGGTAGACGGCGGCAATATTGAACATGGGCACACAGACCCCGATCAGCACCGAGATCAGCTGCAGACCTGGGGGGCCGGCCAGCCGGTCGGCCAGCGCCAGGCCGATGAAGGAGTTGAAGCGAAAGGCGATCTGCGCGCTGGCGGCGGCATCGCGGTGGTCCACCCGCTTGCCCAGCCAGGGCCAGTGCGGCAGGGTGTAGGTCATCGCGATGGCAACCAGGCCGGTGGCCACGCCGGCCAGCATCAGGCTGGAGGTGCCTTGCCAGTCGATCGGGCTGCGGATGATCGAATAGAACAGCAAGGTCGGGAAGAGGAAGTAGTACACCAGGCTTTCCACCGGCTGCCAGATGGCCCGGTTCAGTGCCGTGTAGCGGCAGACCAGGTAGCCAATCAGGATCAGCGAGAAATCGGGGAAAAGCAGTTGGGCGTAGTTCACCGGCGCAAGCATAGCGGAAGGGCGGGCGCGGCGGCGCTGTGGCTGTCGCCACCGTGAGAAGGTTCTGCGCATGCCGGGGTGCAAGCCCTGCCAAAGCAGTTGCCGATTGCGCTATCTGCGGCCCCGATGCGGGAAAACACGGGCCATCGGCCGCGCGCTTTGAGGCAGAACAGCCGGCCAACACCGCTAGCATGGAGGCTACATACATGCCGTCGCTGTGGGCGTTCCTGGCCTGCACACACACATTAGATCCGAGGAGAGCTCCACGATGATGAACCGCCGACTGTGCCTGGCCCTGGCACTGGCACTGGGCAGCAGCGCTGCCCTGGCCGCTGACCCCTATCCGAACAAGCCCATCCGCCTGATCGTGCCCTTTGCCGCAGGCGGCACCACCGATATCGTGGCGCGGGTCATCTCCGAGCCGCTGTCCAAGGCGCTGGGCCAGCCGGTGGTGGTGGACAACAAGAGCGGTGGCGGTGGCACCGTGGGCGCAGCCGAAGCCGCACGTGCCCAGCCCGACGGTTACACCCTGAGCATTGCGACGGTATCGACGACAGCCACCAACCCGGCCGTCAACCCCAAGATGCCCTACAACGTGCAGCGCGATTTCACGCCCATCATCAATGTGGCGGCCACGCCCAATGTGATTGCCGTGCATCCCAGCTTTCCGGCCACCAACTACCAGGAGTTCATTGCCGAGCTCAAGAAGAACCCCGGCAAGTACTCGTATGCCACCCCCGGCACGGGCAGCATTGCCCATTTGCTGATGGAAATGCTCAAGTCCGAAACCGGTGTGAACGTGGTCCACATTCCCTACCGGGGCGGCGGCCCTGCCTTGAACGACACGGTCGCCGGCCAGGTCAACATGATTTTTGACAACCTGCCCTCGGCCTACCCCTTTATCCGCGACAAGCGCCTGCGCGCCATCGTCGTGGCGGCGCCCAAACGCGTAGCGGGCCTGGAATCCATCCCCACGTTTACCGAAGTGGGCGCGCCTGTCGTCAACCGCAGTGCCTATTACGGCATCGTCGGCCCCAAGAACCTGCCCAAGGAGATCGTGGACAAGGTCAACGCGGCCACCAAAAAGGCGCTGGAAGACCCGAACGTGCAAAAGCGCATCGCAGAGACTGGCTCGGACATCCTGGGCACCACGCCCGAAGTGTTTGCCCAGCAGATGAAAGACGAATACGCCGCCTACAAGGCAGTGGTGGACAAGCAGGGCATCCAGCTGGATTGATCCACCATTCCTGGTCTGTTCTGCCTCAAGGCGCGTGTTCCCCTCGGGACCCTCTGCAAAACTCCCTGCCGTGGTCTGAACGCGGGCTCGGGCGATCCGCTGCGTTGTCTTCCTTGTCAATAGCTCGCTATTGACTGCAAAAGACGCCTTGCGGCTCATCCCGATCCGCGCCCATCCCATTGGGCGAGGGTTCTGCAGAGGATCCCTAGGGAAATCACGCGCCTTTTGTGCGGTTGCAGCACGGTGGCGGCCGTATTAATCCGGTATAAACGCGCTGTGCTGAAAAAGCATTCAGTGGCCGTGCGCCATGCGGGTGACCCCGGCAGGCGAACCACGGCCACACCATTTCTAATGAGGAGATTCATCATGCAACGTCGCTCTCTCGTGGGCCTGACCTTGATCGCTGCTGCCGCAGCCACCTTGAGCACTGGCGCTCTGGCCGATACAAAATACCCTAACAAGCCCATTCGCCTGATCGTTCCTTTTGCAGCTGGCGGCACCACCGATATCATTGCGCGCGTGATCGCCGACCCCCTGGGCAAGGAGCTGGGCCAGCCCGTGGTGGTGGACAACAAGGGGGGTGCTGGCGGCACCATCGGCGCGGTGGAAACGGTGCGCGCTGCGGCCGATGGCTACACGCTGGGCATTGCCACCGTCTCGACGGTGGCAACCAACCCCGCGATCAACCCCAAGATCTCCTACGACCCGATCAAGGACTTCACGCCCATCATCAATGTGGCGGCCACGCCCAACATCATTGCGGTGAACCCGAAGTTCCCGGCCAAGGACTACAAGGAGTTCGAGGCCGAACTCAAGAAGAACCCCAACAAGTACGCCTACTCGTCCTCGGGCACCGGCGGCATCCAGCACATGCTGATGGAGCTGTACAAGAGCCTGACCGGCATCCAGATGACCCACATCGCCTACCGTGGTGCGGGCCCGGCGCTCAATGACACGGTGGCCGGCCAGGTCAACATGATCCTGGACAACCTGCCCTCGACCCTGCCTTTCGTCAAGGACAACCGCCTGGTGCCCATCGTCGTCGCCGCGCCTGAGCGCCTGGCCGTGCTGCCCAATGTGCCGACCTTCAAGGAAGTGGGCCTGGAGCCGGTGAACCGCATGGCTTTCTACGGCATCCTCGCGCCCAAGGGCGTCTCCAAGGATGTGGTGGACCGCATCAATGCCGCCACCAAGAAGGTGCTGGCTGACCCTGCGGTGAAAAAGCGCATCGAGGACACCGGCTCGCTGGTCGTGGGCAACACGCCCGAGCAGTTCGCCGATCAGATCAAGGCCGAGTTCGACGTCTACAAGGACGTCGTGAAGAAGCAGGACCTGAAGCTGGACTGACCGCCGCTTCCCAACTCCCCAGCCGCCCGCGCAAGCCGGCGGCTTTTTTCATGCCATGATGCCGGGCATGGCTCGCTCTCCCCGCTCTGCATCCACCCCTTCTGCCACCCCTTCTTCCACCCCCGGCGCCGCCGCTGCGGCGCATCCGGTGATCGACCGCTTCATCGATGCGGTGTGGCTGGAAGACGGCCTGGCGCGCAACACCTTGGCGGCCTACCGGCGCGACCTGGTGCTGTACGGCCAGTGGCTCGCGCAGGAGCACCCAGGCCAGGCGCTGGAGCGCAGCGATGAGGCCCAGCTGCAGGCCTTTTTTGCCACCCGCATGGGTGACAAGTCCAGCACGGCCAACCGGCGCCTGACGGTGCTGCGGCGCTTCTTCCATTGGGCGCTGCGCGAGTCGCTGATCAGCGCCGATCCCACCCTGCGCATGCTGGCAGCACGCCAGCCGCTGCGGGTGCCCAAGACGATGACCTCGGCCATGGTCGATGCCCTGCTGGAAGCACCCGACGCCGGCAACCCGCTGGGCCTGCGCGACCGCGCGATGCTGGAGCTGATGTATGCCAGCGGCCTGCGCGTGTCCGAATTGGTCGAGCTGCAAAGCGTGCAGCTGAGCCTGGCCGATGGCATCGTGCGCGTGGTGGGCAAAGGCAGCAAGGAGCGGCTGGTGCCCTTTGGCCAGGTGGCCCAGCAGTGGCTGGAGCAGTACCTGGCCGAGAGCCGGCCTGCCATTCTGGCCGGGCGGCAAAGCGCGGACCTGTTTGTCACCCAGCGCGGCAGCGGCATGACGCGGGTCGCCTTCTGGATGATCGTGAAGAAATATGCGCAGCGCGCCGGCATCACCGCGCCGCTGTCACCCCACACCTTGCGCCACGCCTTTGCCACGCATTTGCTCAACCATGGCGCCGATTTGCGCGTGGTGCAGCTGCTGCTGGGCCATGCCGATATCTCCACCACCACCATCTACACCCATGTGGCGCGCGAGCGCCTCAAGGTGCTGCACAGCCAGCACCATCCGCGTGGCTAGCGCGGCGGGCAGCGGCAATCAGATGCCCAGCGGGTTCTTGCGGCCCTTCTCGACCGGGTTGGCCAGCAGCTTTTGCGCGGGGTAGGCGCGCAGAAATTCCTTGGCCTTGTAGGCCGATGAACGCAGCCAGGCGTCATAGGCGCCTTCGTTCAGGATGGCGGGCATGGTCTTGTCATTGCCGGGCTGCTGGTAGCGGTTCATCAGCGCATGGGCATTGGCGTTGACGGTGATGATGGCATAGCTCAGCAGCTCGGTGCCGTCGTCATCGGTCCAGCGGGACCAGATGCCGGCGACGCCCATCGGCAGGCCATCGACGCGGGCGATGCGCGTGGGCTTGGCCTTGCCGGTGCGGTAGTCGTCGGTGACAAAGGCCATCATCGGCACGATGCAGCGCTGGTTGTTCAGCCAGGAATCGCGAAAGGCGGTGCTGGTCGATGCATTGTCGGATTTCACGTTCACCAGTTTGGTGGCGCGCAGCTGGCCATCGGAGGCGGACTTGACCCAGTGCGGCACCAGGCCCCATTGCGCGGGCACCAGCAGGCGGGCTGTGGCCGCCGGCGCAGCGGCGGGTGCGGGCTCGGTAGCAGCTGCGGCGCCGCCCGCTGCTGCCTCTGCAGCGGCCTGCTCGGCCACTGCCGCCTTGCGCGCCGCGTTCTCGGCATCGGTGGCGCCCGTCAGGCTGTTGGTGATGAGGAAGCCGGGCCGGCGCGGCGTCATCTTGCGCTCGCCCATCTCTGCAGGCGGCTCCACCTGGAAGGCGCTGAGGTACAGCTCGGGGGCTTTGAGGGCTTCGTATTGGGTGCTCATGGGCGCAATGGTACGTGAAGGCTGCAGCGGTGCCCGCTGGCGCCGGTTTCTGGCAGAAGATAAAAAGCCCACCCTGGGGCAGGGTGGGCTCGGTGGCAGGCCTTGCGGCCGCAGTGCGTATTTTAAATCAGAGCGACTGGCCCAGCTTGCGCAGAAAGCGCTCGCAGGCCTCGAGCTGGCTGATCTCGACAAACTCATTGGGCTTGTGGGCCTGCTCGATATTGCCCGGGCCGCAGACCACGGTGGGGATGCCCAGGTTCTGGAACAGGCCGGCTTCGGTGCCATAGGCCACCTTGCGCGTGGCCTGGTCGGCAGTCAGCGCACGCACCAGCGCGGTGATGGCAGCTTGCTCGCTGGCTTCCAGCGCCGGGGCGGCAGGGCCGGTTTCGATGTCGATGCGGGCATCGGCAAACTCGCGGCGCATGCGTGGCAGCAGCTCGCCGGTGACATAGCTTTGCACCTTGGCCTGGATGCTCTCGGCCGTCATGCCGGGCAGGTTGCGGAACTCGTAGTTGAACTCGCACAGCTCGGGGATGGTGTTGACCGCGATACCGCCCGAGATCTGGTTGGTCGTCATGGTCGTGAACGGCACATCGTAGAACTCGTCGTAGGGGCCATTGGCCTTGAACTGGTCGGCCACATCGCGGATGTGGCAGATCAGGCGCGCGGCGTATTCAATGGCATTGCAGCCCTTGGGGGTCAGCGACGAATGCGCTGCCTTGCCGTGCACCTTGCAGCGGTACAGGTTGATGCCCTTGTGCGCGACCACCACCTGCATGCTGGTGGGCTCGCCCACCACGCAGCCATCGGCCTGCTGGCCGCGTGCCTTCAAGGCGCGCAGCATCACCGGGGCGCCGGCGCAGCCCACTTCCTCGTCATAGGACAAGGCCAGGTGGATCGGCTTCTTGCGCGGCATCGCGATGAACTCGGGCACCAGCGCGATCGATGCGGCGATATAGCCCTTCATGTCGGCGCTGCCACGGCCGTACAGACGGCCTTCTTTTTCAGTCAGTGTGAACGGATCGCTGTCCCAGTTCTGGCCGTCAACCGGCACCACATCGGTGTGGCCCGACAGCACGATGCCCCCCTGGGTGCTGCCGTCATCGGCCGGCAGGGTGGCGAACAGGTTGGCCTTGTCGCCCTCGGGGGAGTGGATCAGCTCGACCTTCAGACCCTGGTGGGCCAGTGCATCACGCACGGTTTCGATAAGGGCGAGGTTGGAGTTGCGGCTGGTGGTGTCGAATGCGACCAGCTTTTCCAGCCAGGAGCGGGTGTTCATAGCGCTTCACTTGGTGTTACATGCAAGGGACCGAGTGTAGGGCGCTTGCGCCTTCGCGGCAGCGCGCGCTGCCTAAGCTGGGGTTGGGTGTTGGGGTTTTAGATGGGTTGGCCTAGTGGCTGGGACGGAAAGAAAAACGGGAGCATCTGGCTCCCGTTGTGATCCCGGTGGCTCGGAAGGCCATCAGCCCAGCACTTCGAGCAGGCGGTCCAGCCCGCCGGTGTTGATCGCCACCTTGGCCTCGGCGCGCACGCGCGGCTTGGCGTGGAACGCGACCGACAGGCCCACGGCACGCATCATCGGCAGGTCATTGCTGCCATCGCCCACGGCAATCACCTGCTCGGGCTCGATGCCCATCAGCGACGCCAGGCCCAGCACGGTGTTGCGCTTTTCCTCGCCGTCGCAGATATCGCCCCAGCTCTGGTCGATGAGGCCGCCGGTCAGCTGGCCGTCCTTGACCTCGAAGCGGTTGGCACGCACAAAGTCGATGCCCAGCAGGCTTTTGACATGGTCGGCAAAGAAGGTGAAGCCGCCCGAGACCAGCAGCACCTTGAGGCCGGCAGCATGCGCCGCATCGACCAGGGTCTTGGCGCCTGGGGTCAGGGTCAGGCGCTCTTGCAGTACCCGCTCGATCGAGGCCATGGGCACGCCCTGGAGCAAGGCCATGCGCTGGCGCAGGCTGTCCTTGTAGTCGGTGATCTCGCCGCGCATGGCCGCTTCGGTGATCGCCGCGACCTCGGCCTTCTTGCCGGTGATGTCGGCGATCTCGTCAATGCACTCAATGGTGATCAGGGTCGAGTCCATGTCGAACGCGATCAGCTTGTAGTCAGACAGCTTTTGCGGCGTGGCCAGGTTCTGGAGGGTCAGGCCGGGGGCGAATTCGGTGGAGGCACTCATGGGAGCTTTACAGGGGTGAGAGTAGGAGGAATGATAAACGGGCGGGTTCAGACAGGCCGCTCAGGCCGTAGCCGCAGCGGCTGCCGCCACCGGCTTGCCCAGGCTGCGCACCACATCGCGCACCATCTGCACGCGGTCCTTGACCTCGGGCAGGGCGCGCTCGATGCGCAGCTTGTCGTTGCCGGCCAGCTTGATGGCCTTGTTCTTCTGGATCAGGCTGATGATGGTCATCGGCTCGATCGGCGGGTTGGGGTAGAAGGTGATGTTGATCACGCCGGGCGCGGCATCGACCTTCTGCACACCAAAGGGTTCGCACAGCACGCGCAGGCGGTGCACATCGACCAAGGTCTGGCCCTGCGGCGGCAGCTTGCCGAAGCGGTCCACGATCTCTTCGAGCAGGTTGTCGATCTGGTCGCTGGTCTTGGCGGTTGCCAGCTTTTTGTAGAACGACAGGCGCAGGTGCACATCGCCGCAGTAGTCGTTGGGCAGCAGCGCGGGGGCATGCAGGTTGATGTCGGTGGCAGCAGACAGGGGGCTGAGCAGGTCGGGCTCCTTGCCTTCCTTCAGGCTGCGCACGGCCTCGGACAGCATCTCGTTGTAGAGTTGATAGCCGATCTCCATCATGTTGCCGCTCTGGTTGTCGCCCAGCACTTCGCCGGCGCCCCGGATTTCCAGGTCATGCATGGCCAGGTAAAAGCCGCTGCCCAGCTCCTCCATCTGCTGGATGGCTTCGAGGCGTTGCGCGGCCTGCTTGGTCAGGCCGTCCAGGTCGGGCACCATCAGATAGGCATAGGCCTGGTGGTAGCTGCGGCCCACGCGGCCGCGCAGCTGGTGCAACTGCGCCAGACCAAACTTGTCGGCGCGGCTGATGATGATGGTGTTGGCGCTGGGCACGTCGATGCCGGTCTCGATGATGGTCGAGCACAGCAGGATGTTGTAGCGCTGGGCCACAAAGTCGCGCATCACGCGTTCGAGCTCACGCTCGGGCATCTGGCCGTGGGCGACGGCAATGCGGGCTTCGGGCAGGATCTCTTCGAGCTTCTGGCGGCGGTTCTCGATGGTCTCGACCTCGTTGTGCAGAAAGTAGCACTGCCCGCCCCGCTTGAGCTCGCGCAGCACGGCTTCGCGGATCACGCCGGTGCCTTCGCTGCGCACAAAGGTCTTAATCGCCAGGCGGCGCTGCGGCGCGGTGGCGATCACCGACAGATCGCGCAGGCCATCGAGCGCCATGCCCATGGTGCGCGGGATCGGGGTGGCCGTCAAGGTCAGCACATCGACCTCGGCACGCATGGCCTTCATCGCCTCTTTGTGGCGCACGCCAAAGCGGTGCTCTTCATCGATGATCAGCAGGCCCAGGTTCTTGAACTGGGTTTTTTCGGACAGCAGCTTGTGGGTGCCGACGACGATGTCGACGGTGCCGTCGTCCAGGCCCTTGATGGTCGTGCTGACCTCCTTGCCCGAGCGAAAGCGCGACACCAGCGCCACCTTGATCGGCCACTTGGAGAAGCGGTCGGCCAGGGTCTGGTAGTGCTGCTCGGCCAGCAAGGTAGTGGGGGCGAGCAGGGCCACCTGCTTGCCGCCGGTGACCGCCACAAAGGCAGCCCGCAAGGCGACTTCGGTCTTGCCAAAGCCGACATCGCCGCAGACCAGGCGGTCCATGGGCTGGGGCGAGATCATGTCCTGGATCACCGCATGGATGGCAGCGCGCTGGTCGGCGGTTTCCTCAAAGCCGAAGTCGTTGGCGAACTGTTCATAGTCCTGCGGGCTGTAGCGGAAGGCATGGCCTTCGCGGGCCGCGCGGCGCGCGTAGATGTTGAGCAGCTCGGCAGCAGTGTCGCGTACCTGCTCGGCGGCCTTGCGGCGCGCTTTTTCCCACTGGCCGCTACCCAGCTTGTGCAGGGGGGCCTCTTCGGCCGATACGCCGGTGTAGCGGCTGATCTGCGCGAGCTGGCTGACTGGCACATAGAGCACGGCCTTGTCGGCATATTCCAGGTGCAGGAACTCTTGCAGTGCCGGTGTGCCATCGGGGTTCTTCTGGCCCACATCCATGTTGATCAGGCCATGGTAGCGGCCGATGCCGTGCTGGGCATGGACGACCGGGTCGCCGACCTTCAGCTCGGACAAATCCTTGATCAGCGCCTCGACATCGCTGGCCTGCTCCTGGCGGCGCTTGCGGCGCGCACCGCCGGTGGCGGCGAACAGCTCGGTCTCGGTGACAAAGTCAATGCCTTGCTCGGCCCAGCGAAAGCCCTTGGCCAGCGCAGCGGTGGCGATGCCGACGGGCTCGTCGGTGGTCTGCTGGAACTCGGCCAGCGAGTCAAAGGCCGGCGGGTTGAGGCCGCTGGCACGGAAGAAGTCGAGCAGGCTCTCGCGCCGGCCATCGCTTTCGGCCAGCAGCAAGGTACGGGCCTGGCGCTGGGCAATGTGCTGCTGCAGCTTGGCCAGCGGGTCTTCGGCGCCGCGGACCACGGCCAGATCGCCCAGCTTCTGGAAGATGGCGCTGTGCTCCACATCTTCCAATTGCGGCCGCAGCGACAGCTGGGCCATCTGCTTGGCGGTGGCGTAGAACTGGTCGGGGCTCAGGAACAGGCTGTCGGGCGGCAGCACCGGGCGTTCCGGGTCGCCCTGCACCAGCCGGTAGCGGTCGCGCGTGTCTTGCCAAAAGCGCTGGAAGGCCGGCTCGATATCGCCATGCAGCACCACGGTGGCCTGGCTGCCCAGGTAGTCGAACACGGTCGCGGTCTCGTCAAAGAACAGCGGCAGGTAGTACTCGATGCCGGCCGTGGCCACGCCGTTGCCCATGTCCTTGTAGATGCGGCTCTTCGTGGGGTCGCCTTCGAGCATCTCGCGCCACTTGTTGCGAAAGCGCGCGCGGGCCTCGTCGTCCATCGGGAACTCACGCCCGGGCAGCAGGCGCACATCCTTGACCGGGTAGAGGCTGCGCTGGGTGTCGGGGTCAAAGGTGCGGATGGAATCGATCTCGTCATCGAACAGGTCGACCCGGTAGGGCACGAGCGAGCCCATCGGGTAGAGATCGATCAAACCGCCGCGCACTGAGTATTCGCCATGGCTCACCACCTGGGAGACATGGTTGTAGCCCGCCAGCGTGAGCTGGGCCTTGAGGCGCGCCTCATCCAGCTTTTGCCCGGCCTTGAATGCAAAGGTATAGCCCGCCAGGAAGGAGGGGGGCGCCAGGCGGTACAGCGCCGTGGTGGCGGGGATCAGCACCACATCGGCCTCGCCCTGGCTGATGCGCCACAGCGCCGCCAGCCGCTCGCTGATCAGGTCCTGGTGCGGCGAGAAGGTGTCATAGGGCAGGGTTTCCCAGTCGGGGAACAGGGCCACGCGCAGCTCAGGTGCGAAAAAAGCCAGCTCATCCTGCAGACGGTGGGCGTCGCCCGCATCGGCGGTGATGATCGCGGTGACGCGCTGGCCGGCCGCCTCCCGCGTGGCCAAGGTGGCGAGCAGCAAGGCATCGGCGCTGCCGGGGGGCATGGGCAGCTGAAAACGTTTTCCGGCGGTGAGTTTGGGGAGTTCCATAGGGGGTCTACAACCAGTCCATAGACGGACTACAGCCCGGGGCGGCATGCCGCGCCTGGGCCTATCAAAGCCAAGCGCGCCCAACGGGCGCACCTGACCACACCAAGTTCTAAAAATTTCCAGGGTTCTGCTGCTGAATCCACGCCCCAAGCCAGGGGTGCGGACCGGGTGGAGGCGCAAGGCCTCTTTTGCAGCGGAACCCTCCATCACGGGTCTGGCTGACAGCCCCATGCGACCTCTGCATTCTAAAATACCCCCATGAACCAGACCGTCCGCAACGAATTGATCCCTGCTGTACCCAGGGCCGCACCCGACGTGGCTGCGCCGCTGACGGTGCCCGCAACGGTGCCGCCCGCAGACCCGGGTGCCCAGACCCAGGCGCTGGGCCAGATGCGGCAGGAGGTGGTGGCCAGGTTCTGGGCCTTTTTGCCCTGTGCCGGCGTGGGTGCCCGGGCGGTGGATGCCAACCGACCGGCCCATGTGCCCAAGCAATACCAGGAGGTGGCAGGTTGGCCGCTGGTGTTGCACACCTTGGCCGCCTTCATTGCGGCCAAGCCGCTGTCGGGCGTGCTGGTGGGTGTCAGCCCCGGCGATGACTTTTTGCAGCGTTACCAGCGGCCAGGCTTTGCGATCAGCCCCTGCGGTGGCCCGAGCCGGGCCGATACGGTGGCCGGCGGCCTGCGCAGCTTGCTGGGTGACTCGGGCCTGGGTGCCCAGCCCCATGACTGGGTGCTGGTGCATGACGCGGCGCGCTGCCTGATCAAGCCCGGCCAGATCGAACAGCTGATGCAGGAATGTGCGGCCGATGAGGTGGGTGGCCTGCTGGCACTGCCATTGCCCGATACACTCAAGGCCGCTGCCACCGATGTCCATGGCCAAAGCCGGGTCAGCAGCACCTTGCCACGGGTGGACAAATGGCTGGCGCAGACGCCGCAGATGTTCCGCATCGGTACGCTGCTTGAAGCGCTGGAGCGTTGCAACGATGTGACCGATGAGGCCAGTGCCATCGAGGCGCTGGGCTTGCAGCCCCGCCTGGTGCCGGGCAGCAGTTTCAACTTCAAGGTCACCTTTCCCGATGACTTTGCGCTGGCCGAAGCCTTGCTGCTGCAGCGCATGGCCAGCGGGGACAGCCAGGTGGCCGCACTGTTTGAGTGATTCCCCGGTGATGCGTTGCCAAACCCTCGCGTGAGGGTTTGGCAGTGGCTTGCACCGCGGGGTGATGTAGATGGACGAGATAAGGGATGCAAATGCTGCAAATGCGCATTGGTGAGGGTTGGGATATTCATGCGCTGGTGCCCGGGCGCGACTTGGTTTTGGGTGGCATCAAGGTGCCGCACACCACGGGCCTGCTGGGCCACTCGGATGCCGATGTGCTGCTGCATGCGATCACCGATGCCTTGGTGGGAGCCGCTGGCATGGGCGATATCGGATCGCATTTTCCCGATACCGATGCTGCTTTCCGGGGCGCCGATTCGGCGGTGCTGCTGGCTGAGGCCATGCACCGCGTGGCCGCCAAGGGCTGGCAGGTCAACAATGTCGACAGCACCGTGATCGCCCAGGCGCCCAAGCTGGCGCCGCACATACCGGCGATGCGCGCCAATATTGCGAAGACCTTGGGTGTTGATGAGTCCCAGGTCAATGTGAAAGCCAAGACGGCAGAAAAGATGGGCCCGGTGGGCCAGGGCGCGGCCATGGAGGCGCGTGCGGTGGTGCTGCTGGTGCGTGCGGCTGGCGAGCAGGGCTGAGCAAACGGCTGCCTTGAAAGGATGACGCCCTGCCAGAGGCGGTCATCGTGGCCGCTGTGAAGGCGCCTTCTCAGCTCTCTTCGTACTGCGCCAGGACTTGCGCCCCGGTGAGCTTGGGCGTGTCGTTGGCCAGGTCGTAATAGGCCGGTTTTTCGTCGATGAAAATCTGCGCCGACAGCTGCAGGCCATCCTCATCCTGGAATAGGCCGGCCGACAGAAAATGTTCGTTGGTGGCCAGCAGGCGGTAGAACAGGTGCGTGCCGCAATGGCTGCAAAAGGCGCGCTCGGCCCAGGGAGACGAGGCATAGCGGGCAACGGGACCGGTCAGCTCCACCTCGGTGCCGCCATGCAGCGTAAAGGCGGGGCCCTCACCCCAGCGTCTGCACATGCTGCAATGGCATACATGGACATCTTGTACGGTCGGTGCGGTCACATGGACTGCACCGCAAAGGCACTGGGCTTGCATGTCAACTCCTTGGGCAGGCATTGAGGTGCCAGCATTCTATGCACAGACATCGCTTTGTGCCAGCGCTGCGTGCCCGCCGGCATGCGAAGCCATGCCGGCGGGCGCTTCTTACTGCAGATCTGCCAGATTGGTCGGCGCGCCTGGCAGATGCCGCTTGATCTGCGGGCGCAGCAGGCGGCGCTTTGGCTCCTTGCCGATCGCCTGGTCGGGCGCGCGGCGCAGGTATATGCTGGTGACCAGGCCCGTGCTGCCGTCCGAGGCATTGACCATGCTCAAACGTCCGCCCATGCGTTGCACGGTTTTCTCGACGATCGACAGGCCCAGCCCTGCGCCTGCCGCCGCGGTGCGCGCGGTGTCGCCGCGGTAAAACGGCTTGGTCAGGCTGCTCAGCTGGTCCTTGGAGACGCCCGGGCCATGGTCGCGCATGCGGATGGTGACCGTGCTTTCGCTGAACTTGACGGTGATGTCCACCCGGGTGTGCGAGGCACCCGGTGTCTTGCCATAGCGGCGTGCGTTTTCCAGGACGTTGGAGAGCACACGCGAGAGCTCGATCTCATCGGCGTTGACCATCAGCTCTTCGGGCACCTTCATGTGCACCTGCAGTTCCTGGTGGTCCTGCACCGCGTAGACGCAAGAGGACACCACACCATAGACATTGACGGGGGCGAGCTTGGCGGCGTGGTCGGGGCGGGCGTAGTCGAGGAACTTGTCGATGGTGGCATCGAGCTGCACGATGTCGGCCACCATGTGCTCGCGCGCGACCTGGTCGAACACGCTCATCTCGGTCTCCAGCCGCAGCCGGGCCAGCGGGGTGCGCAGGTCGTGCGAGATGCCGGCGAGCATCACCGCGCGGTCTTGTTCCAGCTTGGACAGGCGCTCACTCATGCGGTTGAAGCCGATGTTCACCTCGCGGATCTCGCTGGTGACCGCGTCTTCATCGAGCTGCGCTGCAAAATCGCCTTCGCGCAGCCGGTTGGTGGCGCTGGAGAGCTGCTTGAGCGGCCGGTTGATGAGGCCGGCAATCACCGCCGCTCCAGCCAACGACAGCGCCGCAGCGGTCAGCACCCACACCAGCCAGGTTTTGCCGCCGGCCGGGTTGAAGCGCGAAGGCTCGATCAGGAACCAGTTTTGGTCGCCATCGATGGTGAAGCCCACCCACAGGCCTTCTTCGCCGTTGACGCTGCTGGCCACGATGGTGCTGGGGCCCAGGCGCTTGGTGACTTCCTGCGTCAGGCGCGCGCCCAGCGGGGTGGAGTTGTCGATGGATTCGTAAACGTCCTTGGGCTCACGCGGGACGATGCGCACCCCTTCCTGGTCCGCCATGGTCTTGACCAGGGAGACGCGGGCGATGGCATCGGAGTGCATCAGTGCGGCACGGCTGAGGTTGACCAGCGAGGCGATCTGCTGGGCTGTCTGGATGGCGCGCGGTTCCGTCTCCAGCGAGCGCAGGGTCTGCACCCAGGCCAGGATGCTGCCCGTCAGCAGGATGGCGAGCAGAAAGAAGGTGCGCCAGAAGAGATTGAGGCCGACGCGGGTGCGCTTGTTGCTGTGCGCGGCCGCTGTGGTGCTGCCTTCCAGCGGGGCCAGGCCGGATTGGTCGGGATCGTTGACGGGGGTAGGAGCCATGGGCCGTGTGCGTGTAGAAGAGTCGGATCAATAAAGACCGGGATTGCCTGGTATTTTCGCTGTAAAGCCGGTGTGGCACCATGCCGTGCCCCAGCGTGGGGGTATCTCCCAAAAAAAACCGCCTCTCAGCCAGGCTGGGGCGGTTTTTGGGGGGTGACGGTCAGGAATCAGTTGGCGCCATCGGGTACGAAGACATAGCCCACGCCCCAGACGGTCTGGATATAGCGCGGTGCGGCAGGGTCGACCTCGACCAGCTTGCGCAGACGCGATACCTGTACGTCCAGGCTGCGGTCAAAGGGCTCGAACTCACGGCCACGCGCCAGCAACGCGAGCTTTTCACGCGACAGCGGCTGGCGCGGGTGGCGCACCAGGGTCTTGAGCATCGCGAACTCGCCGGTGGTCAGCGGCAACTCTTCGCCGTCCTTGGTCAGCACGCGGGTGCTCATGTCGAACGTGAAGGGGCCAAAGTTCACCACTTCATTTTCTCCCGAGGGGGCGCCAGGCGCTTCCTGCGGTGGGCGGCGGCGCAGCACCGCATGGATACGGGCCAGCAATTCACGCGGGTTGAAGGGCTTGCCGATGTAGTCATCGGCGCCGACTTCCAGACCCACGATGCGGTCGACATCCTCACCCTTGGCGGTCAGCATGATGATCGGGGTGCGGTCATTGCTGGCGCGCAGGCGGCGGCAGATGGACAGGCCGTCTTCTCCAGGCATCATCAAATCGAGCACGATCAGATCCACCGTCTCGCGCAGCAAGATGCGTTGCAGGCCTTTGCCATCTTCGGCAATCATGACTTCAAAGCCTTCGTGCGACAGGTAGCGGCGCAGCAGATCGCGGATACGTGCGTCGTCATCAACGACCAAGATTTTGTCGACGCGATTGGTGGCAGTAACCATGGGCGGAGTCCTCCGGTTGATATGTAATATTTACATTTTGACCGGTTTTTGTGAAAAGTGCGCAATCCAGCACGTTTTTTTGACCCAAAGTTACAAAGTTTGCGTTACATATGCAGTCTGGGAGATGCATTCTTACGCAATAAATCGACTTTTTCCTGCATTTTTTAAGGAATTTGCTGATTTTAAAGAACCGGGTACGACAGATTTCAAAAATGTTTCATAACTATGCGTTTGGTGCATGGATGGCGCCAGGCCAGAAAAAAAGGCGCCTTCGCGCCTGGGTGAGGGGGCTCGCGCCCCGACCGGATCCTGCTTTATTGCGCGACCCAGCCTCCATCCATGTTCCAGGCCACGCCGCGCACATTGTTGGCAGCGGGCGAGCAGAAGAACACGGCCAGCTCCCCGAGTTCTTCAGGTGTGGTGAACTGCATCGACGGTTCTTTTTCTCCGAGCAGCAGCTTTTTGGCCTCTTCATTGCTGACACCCATCTGGGCAGCCTTGGCATCGACCTGCTTTTGCACCAGCGGCGTGAGTACCCAGCCCGGGCAGATGGCGTTGCAGGTGATGCCGCTGGCGGCATTCTCCAAGGCGGTGACCTTGGTGAGCCCGACAATGCCATGCTTGGCGGCCACATAGGCCGATTTGCCGGCCGAGCCCACGAGGCCATGGACCGAGGCGATATTGATGATGCGGCCCCAGCCCGACTTCTGCATCGTGGGCAGTGCCAACCGGCTCGTGTGGAAGGCGCTGGTGAGGTTGATGGCGATGATGGCATCCCAGCGCTCGACCGGGAAATCCTGCACATTCGCCACATGCTGGATGCCGGCGTTGTTGACGAGGATATCCACCTGGCCGAAGGCCTCGGTGGCGTAGGCGAACATGGCCTCGATGTCGGCAGCCTTGCTCATGTCAGCGCCGTGGTAGCCGACCCGCGCGCCCGAGCCGCTGCTGGCGATGACGTCTTGTACTTCCTGGATCGGGCCTTCTGAATCCCCAAAGCCATTCAAGATGATGTTGGCACCCTGGCGCGCCAACGCCTTGGCAATCCCCAGTCCGATACCGCTCGTCGATCCGGTGACGAGCGCTGTTTTTGCTTTCAACATCCAATATCTCCAGTTACTCGGTTAGTATTCATGCAAACGCTTGCATCCATCCTAAGGCAAACCCCAGCCACGGTTTGCCTGGTAGCGTTGCGTTCATCCATATAAGAGGGACCATGTACCAAGATCCACGCTTGCAGTATGTCACCTGTGCGGTGGCGGGGAATACGGACACGGGTCGCCAGAGTGCCACGCACCGCATGGCCTATTGGGAGTGGAACGACACCGGGGATTTGAACCACCCGCATGTGATCATCTGCGCCCATGGCCTGACCCGGCAGGGGCGTGATTTTGATGTGCTGGCGCGGCAGCTGGCGCTGCAGGCACGGGTGATCTGCCCGGATGTCGTGGGCCGGGGCTACAGCGATTGGCTGGAGGACCCTGCCGGCTACCAGGTGCCCTTGTATGTGGCCGACATGCTGGCGATGCTGCAGCAGGTGCACCGCGCAGCACCCATTGGCAAGCTCGATTGGGTCGGCACCAGCATGGGTGGCCTCATCGGCATCGGCCTGGCGGGCGAGCCGAGCATCCGGCCGCTGATGCCTGCACCCATCCGCCGCCTGGTACTGAATGATGTTGGGCCGACCATCGAGCCCTCGGCACTGGCGCGCATTGGCAGCTATGTGGGGCAGCATATGCTGTATGCCTCCGAGCAGGAGGCCGTGGCGGCCATGGGCCAGCTGTCCAAAGGTTTTGGCCCGCACAGCGATGAGGAGTGGCTGGCGTTGTCGCGCCCGATGCTTCGGCCCGAAGGCGCAGGCGCGGTACGGCTGCATTACGACCCGGCCATTGCACAGCCCATGCAGGCGATGACGCCGGAGATGGCTGCCGCCGGCGAGCAGCTGCTGTGGCGTTTGTACGAGCAGATCGATGCCGTCACCCTGGTGCTGCGTGGCGCAGATTCCGACTTGCTTTCTGCCCAAACGGCCCAATCTATGGCGCAACGTGGCCCCCGGGCACGTGTGGTGGAGTTTGCCGGTGTCGGCCATGCTCCCACCTTGGTATCTTTTGATCAAACGGCTGCAGTGCTGGCTTTTTTATGCGGTGCGTAGCGCACGTCCCTGTCAGGGCGTGATGGTGGTGACAACATGAAAAGTCTTACAGCAGTCGCTCAGCCCGCGCCCGGCGCGGAACATCTCCCTCCAGAACCCGTCTCGCCATTGGTGGCGGCCACTGCCAACGCCCTGCCGATGCAAGACAACGTTCTGGCGCGGGCCCGGGCCTTCTCTGTTCCGCTGATTGCAGAAGAGACGCTGGACACGGGCGAGAACGCGCTGCAGCACGCCGATGCCGTGGCTGCCATCCTCAAACATATTGGCGGCTCCGAAGCCATGCAGGCCGCTGCCTACCTGGTGCACACCAGCGAGCAGCTCAACAAGCCGCGCGAAGTCATCGGCAAGGCTTTTGGTGAAAGCTATGCGGTGCTGGCCGTAGAAACCGTGGCGCTGATGAAGGTGCAGGCCCAGGCGCGCCAGGCCGATGCCGGCCATCTGGTCGATGACCCGGCCACGCAGACCGAGAACATTCGCAAGATGCTGCTGGCATTCTCGCGCGACTTGCGTGTGGTAATGCTGCGCCTGACATCCCGCCTGCAGACCTTGCGCTGGTATGCGGCCACCAAGGGGCCTGTGTCGCCTGCGGTGGCGCGCGAAAGCCTGCAGGTATTTGCGCCGCTGGCCAACCGCCTGGGTATCTGGCAGATCAAGTGGGAGCTGGAGGACCTGGCTTTCCGCTTTCTGGAGCCTGACACCTACAAGAAGATCGCCAAGCTGCTGGACGAGACGCGGGTGGAGCGTGAGCTCTATATGGTGGGGCTGCGCGAGCGGCTCGAATCCGACCTGCGCGCGCACAGCATCAGCGCCACCGTGGCAGGACGCCCCAAACATATCTACAGCATCATCAAGAAGATGCGCGGCAAGTCGCTGGGCTTTGACCAGCTTTTCGATATCCGCGCGCTGCGCGTCGTCGTGCCCACGGTCAAGGACTGCTATGCAGCCCTTTCCTTTGTGCACGAGACCTTCAGCCCGGTGGAGTCGGAGTTTGACGACTACATTGCCAAGCCCAAACCCAATGGCTACCAATCGCTGCACACGGTGGTGCGGGATGAGCATGGCAAGGCCATCGAGATTCAGATCCGCACCCAGGCCATGCATGACCATGCGGAAAACGGTGTGGCCGCCCATTGGGCCTATAAAGAGGCGGGCACCAAGGGCTATGCCGGTGTATCGGCTACCAGCGACTATGACGCCAAGATTGCGGTGCTGCGCCAGCTGCTGGCCTGGCGCAAGGACATGGTCGGGCAGACCCAGGACAGTGGCCTGTTTGACGACCATATCTATGTGCTGACGCCCAACGCTGCAGTGATCGAGCTGCCCCAGGGCGCCACCCCGGTGGACTTCGCCTATTCGGTCCACACCGATCTGGGCCACCGCTGCCGGGGTGCCAAGGTCGATGGCCAGATGGTGCCGCTCAACACGCCTCTGCAAAACGGGCAGACGGTGGAGATCGTTTCCGTCAAGGAAGGGCGGCCATCGCGCGACTGGCTCAATGCCGAGCTGGGCTACCTGGTCAGCTCCCGCGCCAAGGCCAAGGTGCGTGCCTGGTTCAATGCCCAGGTGATGCACGAGACAGTGAGCCGTGGCCGTGAGCTGGTCGAGAAGCTGCTGCAGCGCGAAGGCAAGACGGCCCTCAAGCACGACGACCTGGCAGATCAGCTGGGCTTCAAGACGGCAGAGGCGCTGTTCGAGGTGGTGGGCAAGGATGAGCTGTCGCTGCGCACTATTGAGAACATTCTGCGTCCCCCCGAGCCGGTGCAGGCCGACGATGACCTGGTGCTGAGCCGCCCACGCAAGGCGACGGAAGGCTCGGGCAAGGGCGGGGTGCTGGTCGTGGGCGTCGATTCGCTGATGACCCAGCTGGCCAAGTGCTGCAAGCCCGCGCCGCCCGATCGCATCGGCGGCTTCGTCACGCGCGGCAAAGGGGTCAGCGTGCACCGCCACGATTGCAGCAACTTCCGCGAGATGTGCGCGCGCAACCCCGAGCGCAGTATCGATGTGGAATGGGGACAGCCCACCAGCGGCCAACGCTCGGCCGAAGCGGTCTACCCGGTGGATGTGGCCGTGGAGGCCCACGACCGCCAGGGCCTGCTGCGTGATATCTCCGAGTTGTTCGCGCGGGACAAGACCAATGTGATCGGTGTGCAGACCCAGTCCGTCAAGGGCACGGCCTGGATGACGTTCACGGTGGAGGTCTCGGATTCGGGCAAGCTGGCCAAGGTGCTGGCCTCTGTGGCGACGGTATCGGGCGTCCGTTCGGTGCGCCGGAAATAGGGCCGAAAAGCACTATTTTCAAAAAAAGCCGCAACTTTCCATTTGGGTCGTTTTTTCTGGCTATAATTTGAGTCTTCAACGACAGGCGCGTAGCTCAGCTGGTTAGAGCACCACCTTGACATGGTGGGGGTCGTTGGTTCGAGTCCAATCGCGCCTACCAAATTTTCCCTCTGAAGAGAACCAGACTTCAGGATAACAGGGAACTTCTGGGGAACTTTTCGAAGTTTCTTTTTGATCAAACCGCCTTTTTTAGGGCGGTTTTTTCATTTCCCAGCACCTGTTCCAGCTTGGCCAGCTCTCGACCCCGGTCTGCGCCATCAATCCACTTCGAGTAGACCGTAAACAGCATCTTGGCGTTCTTGTGCCCCATCTGCCTTGCAATGTAGGCCGGGTTCACACCTGCACCCAGTGCATTGGTCGCATAGGTGTGCCGGGTCTGGTACGGCCGGCGCCACCGGATGCCCGCGCCGCGCAGCGCTGGCCGCCAATAGGTGTCGCGCTGGCTGCGCTCGTCGTTCCAAGGCTTGTCAGTGCCCGGATTCTCGAAGATCTTCCGGCCCATTTCCGCATCTTCCTCGCTTGAACCGCCCAACATAGTCCACGGCTTCATTGCCTCCAGCGCGGCCAGGGCTCGGCTCACCAGGTCCACATCGCGGGAGTTGTAGGTTTTCAGCGGCTTGGACTCTCCGGCAGTCCGGGCGCGTTCTACCCGAACCGTTCTGCTGCGCCAATCCACATCACCCCAGCGCAGTTCAATCAGTTCCTCTGGCCGCATACCGGTCATGAATGCAAATTCAAAATAAGCCCAGGCCCGCACATCTGAGTTCTTGCGGATTCTCGCCAGAATCTGCTCCATTTCATCAGGCGAGAGAGGATCAGGCGTCGGCGCCTGGTGCTTACTATTTTCGATGCCTTCCATAGGGTCATCAATTTTCATTTCCCGCCCAGCCAGCGCGAATACTCCACGCAAGCAGATTAGGTAATTATTTAATAGCTTTGCAGATTTCCATGGGGTATTGCCAACGCGAGCGGCAACAACTGCATGCGTTAATTGATCCATAGGAGTATCTTCGCCATACATCGATTTCCACACCAAGAGCGCATTGCGATATTGGGACAAAGTGTTTTTTGCCAGCCGGCCTTTGGTTTCAAGCCACAAATCGCACCACTGTCCGAATGTTCTTGTAGCGACCGTTGCTAGTTTCTTGGCCCTTGGAGAGTCCGGAAAGTGCTCGGCCAGGTCGAATGCGCCCACAGCTATTTGCTGGCGGATTTCTTGGGCGACTCGGTGGGCATGCTTTGTATTTGCGGAGGTGGGGCGGGCGACAATACCCCCGATGGTGAGAGTTTCTCTGTAACGTACACCATTCCAAACGAAAAAGAGCCGGATGCTCTTTTCTCGAATCTCTACACCATTCCCGATTTTTGGAGCACCCATGCTTCAATTCCTTTTGTGTCAATCCATACGCGATCATCTGGCCCGCGCCGCCATTCCTTATCTTGGAGCCACACGCCGCGCTCGATGCGCTTTCTGATGGCTGCCGCTGATAGCCCTGTCATTGCTGAGGCCAGCTCGACAGTAACAAACCGAGCAGCATTCACTATTGGGCGTTCTGCTTTGGTGGTTGTCATATTCACTGATTCCTCTGAATTCTCTTTGCACCTGCAGCACCTGCAGGTTGCTCGCTCACCGGCATGGCCTGCAGGTTTTCGTCTGACCTGCAGCCTTCGACAACGCCGGATCGCTTGTCATGCTCCAGCAGGGCCTTGCTGAGCATCTTGTGGGCCTGGCGCACGTATGCGGGCACCTGGTTGATCTTCTCGGCCTGCTGCTGCAGGATCTCGCCCGCTCGCTCGGGGGTTGCCGCACCATGCTGCACAGATAGCGCTGCGCCTTGCACGAAGCCGCGTTGCATGTGCTCATCCAACATGTAGGCGCAGCGCAGCCAGGCCAGCAGCCGGCGCAGGTGGTTTATCTGGGCCTCGGTCATCGGTAGGGCGGGGATGTTGTTGTCCCCGGTCAGGATCAGCGTCTTGGTCATCGTTTTTCCTTCGTGTACCCATCCTTCTGTGGTTGGGTCTGGATGGTGGGCAGCTGGGCGGCGCGGGCCCGGCGCTCCGCAATCTCTTTGAGGATGTCGAAGGGCGAGCCAGTGCGCTGCGGCCGTGGTGGGGGTGGTGGACTGTAGTGGCGCGTCATTTCAACCCCCGCGATTCTTCGACGGCCAGCGCTATCTCCATTGCATGCCGAAGGGCGGCGGCTATCACCTTGAACACTGGTACTGCTGACGGCTCTGGCAGCTTCTCCAACACAGCCACCACAGAAACAATATCGGCCTGAATGATCCCCATGAGGCTGATGGCTTCGGTTGCATCATTTTTGATGGAGGTCACCTCTCGGGCGCACTTTTCGTACAGCCAATCGGTGAGGTGGTGGGCGCCAAACGCATAGTCCTCGTTCGTCTCGGCTGCCACCAGGTGCGCAGTGATCGAGGCCGCCTCCACAAGGGCCAGGATCTGTTTGCCGGCCTTGCGTGCTGGCGCGGTCTTTTTGGACTTAGAGGGAGGCCTCTTGCGCAAGACAGGCTTGGTGATCGGCGCCCAGCCTTCCGCCACAGATGTTTCGACCAGCTTGGCCAAAGTGGGTGCGATCAGGTTTTTTGAGGTCGCCTCTGTGTCAAGGGTGGCATTCATGGCTTCAGCTCCAGGCGCATGGCGTTCAGGAAGTGCGGCGACAGCGCACGGGCTTCCTGGGGGGTGAATCCCGACACGGTAATAGTGCGGTCTTTCGAGTGGCGGAACTGCGCAAATGCACTGCCATCGTCTTGCTCACCCACGGCCGCCAACTGGCCCACCAGAAACAGGCCTTCGGCACAGCCGGCAACGTGGCGCCGATAAATGTTCTTCACGTAGCCATGCACGGTGGTGCGCGCCCATTCGTCGGGCGGTATCGGTTTCCACTCGCGGCCTTCTGCGGTGGTTGTGAGCGCCTCCAGCTGACCGTTGTGGCGGTGCAGGTTGCGCACGCCGGTAAAGGCCGAGGTGAATGGGAAGCGACCGGGTGGCCCAACAACTTCGCCTACCGGCGCTCGGCGATGGATCAGATAGAGCCCTTCACCACGGTACTCACGCACATCGAAATCAATTTCCAGCACATCGTCTCGATCCGCATACGGCCAGGCAAGACGCTCCGAGTCCTTCACCAGGTGGATGCCACTGGCATGGCCGCCAGGCGCTGCTCTCGCTTCGTCCTGCGGGATGGGTTCAACTGGGCGCGCTGGCGCTTTGACCGCTTTACGCGGTCTTGTGATTACTGCATCCATGGATTACCTCCTCAGCAACTTGCTGCGCGGCTTGTAGACCTCGCGCACCATGCCGAAAACTTCGATGTTCGCCAGCAGCTCTGGGGTGACCATGCGCCAGGTTTGCCCATCACCGTGGATGGTGGGATCAGCCATCCAGAGTTCGCAATTGGGGAGGGACTGAAAGCGCCGTACCCCGTACCAGCTGTAGTCGTCTGAATGGCGGAAGGCGATCAGGTATTCGGCATCCCCTTTGATGCGTCTCTGGTCGAAATCCACCTCGATCACATCGTGGGCGCTGATGAAGTCGCCGAACAACTGACAGTGCGTCTGCAGGAGGTGGAGCCCTCTGCACTGGGTCAGCTGCTCCCGGGCGCCCATCGGTGTCACGGCGGTTGCCTCGACCCCTCTGGAGACCGGGCGCTCAGGCATGGCTGTGGTTTTGAAGGCTGCCACCGCGGTCATGGCGCTGCCCCGGCATCGCGCTCAGCTGCCGCCTTGCGGATAGCGTCCTTGCGGGGTTTGTCTTCTTTCAGGTAATGGTCCAGCGATTCCTTGCCGCGAGTGTTGAGGCGCTCGTAGATGGGGTGCTGGCGCAGAGTGGTAGCCAAGACGGACACCTGCCGGCCAGTTTCATCCTGAACGGTGTACTCTTCCTCGTCATCCGCGAAACCAGTTCCGATGTGATCGACAGCGCCTATGAGGGTGTCCAGCAGCTCCGGCTGCAGGATTTGTCCGCGTGGTGGCCCGGAAAGCTTGTGGACGCGCGCTATGAAGGCCCTGGGGTGCTCCTTTTTAAGCTCGATCAGAACATCTGCCGCTTCTACCCAAGACTCGTGGCGAACAGAAAGCCTGGCGCCATTGCTGGTCCAGATTTCAAAGAAATGCTCTGAGCCTTCCCCCGAGGTCAAACGCAGCCATTCTTTCAACAGGCGGCCGGTGCGAGAGAACTCCTCTTCGCTGCTGCGGTGGCGCCCCTGGTCCTGCAGTCGCTCAACCGCCCACTGTGGCAACGGCTCAAGTGGCTCTGGGTAGATGCGATCGTGATTCCGATGGGTCATCAAGATGCTATCGATGATCGACCACCAGTGAATCCCAATCTCATGTGCTCGAGTGCGCAAGTCTTCGGCGTCCAGTGGCTCTGGTAGCGCTGGCGCAGTGCAGCGCATCGGAGGCTGAGGGCGAGGGTTGCGGCCTTGCTTAGGGTTGGCACGCGCCTCGGTGGCGTTTTCCGTCGAGCGAGGGATAATCTCGGACATGGTTCGTTTCCTTGGAAGGGTTTCGGGTCTAGAAACCCCTGGGCAGGTCAGAGCGCTCAGGGGTTTCGCTTTGGTCGGTCACGCTGCAGAGCCTTGCGGGCCTGTCTGGGCGGAGCTGCTGGAGGTCTTGCGCTTGGTTGTTTCGGCGGGCAGGTTGTCGCGCACCACGTTGACGACAGACTCATACCAGTCGATCTGCAGGCCGGAATGATCGTTCTCGGCTTTGTAATCGTGGATCTCGCCATACTTGGTGCCGGCCTCGGTCAGGACGTAGCCGTCCTCTACCTTTCGCTGCAGGCCCAGTGCCAGCAGCACCTTGTTGACTGCTTGGCCGCTCACCTTGGCCCGGCCTGTCTGCTTTTCGATGCGCTGCCCGATCTGGGTAGGGTTCAAGTGAACCATCTGATCCAGCGGCAGTGCGGGGAGGGCGCGGCGAAAGTCGCTGAAGTCCAGGCCTGTCTGCTCGGAGAATGCTTTGAGCTTGGCGGCCGCCAGTCTGCCAAGTCGGATGCCCGGCACGTTCTTGATGGCATCGCCTACGAAGTTGATGAGCTTCACCTGCTCCAGGGCGGTGCGGCCGCGAACGCGGGCAGGCTTTGCGGGGGCTGCCAGTTCCTTTGCGCGGAAGTAGCCGGCGACCACCTGGCGTTGAACCTGCCAAGCCAGGTCGTCCGTGAAGGGCTTGACCAGCATGGTGTAACCCTGCTCGCTGATGAGGATCAGTCCGTTCGGTGCGGTAAAGCCTATCTCGCGGGCTTCGGACGTATTACGTACGAAGTAGTCCTCACCTTCAACCAGACGATGTTTGTGCTCATTGAATGTGCGGCGGGCTGTCCCCTCCGGACGGGCATGCACCTCATCAATCTGGGCGAGTGTGGCCACGCGCTGGCCCTGGTACTCGATCACTTGGAGGTCGGTGTCGTTGATCTTGACGATTTTGCTCATGGTAGGGTTCCTTTCTGCGCTTCTGGCGCTTTGGGGCGGGTTGATTCAAGCCTGATGACCACTTCAGCGGATAGGCTCCGATGCTGGCTATCTGCTTGTTCTTGAAGCCATTTCTTCAACTCCCGTGGAAGGCGAAGATTGGTCTGCGTGTCGCGCTGTGCCATGCGATTTCCTTTCATGTAGCACTTTGCTTGGTTTTAATGTAGCACTCTGCTTGGTTGCGTGCAAGCACTTTGCTTGGATAATGTCGAGATGGCCTCTGAAGACGTACAAACAAACCTCCGCCTGCCGGCTGATCTAAAAGATCGGCTGCAATCTTCTGCTGCTGAAAACAATCGTTCGCTAAGCGCAGAGGTTGCTTCTCGACTTGCAGCCAGCTACGCAGGACCCGGCGAACCCTATGTGACGAAAAGTCAGTTAGAACGGGTGTTCAAGAAAATTACCGAAGAGCAGGACAGCGCCATGATGGCGGTTACGTTGGTTCGAGACATGCTAGGAAGTTATGTGACTTCGCTGTATCGACGCCTTCCTCCGTCCGAGCAAAAAAAGGAGGAAAACCGACTCATGAATGAGTTGGCGAGAGCTGCTATTGACGCCGATGGGGAGGCCCTAAAAAAGGCAGCCGCTCAAAGGTTTTCAGGAACCCCAGGGTTTGAAGAGGTGGAGGAGCCCAACGAATTCTTTGAATATCTTGGTCGTGTTAACCAACTTGCCTCCCAGCGAAGACGTAAAATGCTTGACGGAGATAGCTCCACAGTTCCTCATAAGGATTCGCAGGATCGTGAGTCCTGACACGCTAAGAAATCTTCGTAATTGATGGGGTCGCCAAACGCTACCCCATCACACCGCTCTCCCTGCCAGGCGATCCATCAGAGGTGTCTCGCGGTAGTCGCCAAAAGCACCGTCAAAGAACTCGTTGGAAATGTCATGAATCGCCTTGCCCAATTTTTTGTTGGTCTGCATGGCATTCATGAATGCCATCGTGTGGCACCACTTCAGCGGCCGGATCTCGATATCATCATCTTGGGTCGCGGAGTTTTCAAGGTCCAGGATGCAGATCAAGTGGTGAGATTTATCGCCATACTTGCGCACATCCTCGGTGTCTCGGTCTGCATGGCTGGTGTTGATGGCGTCAAAAATCAGCGCCCGGGGCACCTTCTGATCCATTTCATGGCAAAGGAACATCAAGTACTTGCCAATTTCAATTTCATGGAATTCGCAGGCGAGACGGTTTTCTTCGATTGCCGCGATCAAGTGGTTTGTTAGGGTCCAGTCATCAGACCCTACGGCTGTGAGCGCCAGTTTTGCCCTGTATCCCGCCAGCAGCTCACCGGATTGCCTGCGGGTTCGCACGTTTTGCCGGGCCAGCATGCGCAGCGCCACCAACTGTTTGACCAGATCGGAGGCGGTCTCTTCGCCTGTTATTGCCAGCGCTTTCAAAGCTGCACCCCTCTCGCAATAGCGCTGTGCAGCCGGCGCAGAGCGTTGCGCTCCTTGCGCTTTGCGGCTTCCTGCAGTTGGTACTCCGGATCAGTCGCAACCATCATCCGGTCCCATTCATCGCTGTCTCGTTCTATGCGATGAAACGTGCCCGTGCCGTGGGCCCAGCGCACATAAGCCGCTTTGAGGTTGTCGCTGGCCTCCTTTCGGCGCTTGGTGCATTGGTGCAGCTCGACGGCAATCAATCCAATCTCTTCCAGGGTCTTCGTCTGTGCCATGTGTCGGCTCCTTCTCGGTTAAGTGGTGATGGGTTAAAGGCGTGCGCGCAATTCGGTGCGCACGTTGCGCCACACCAGGCCGAGGGCCCAGGCAGCAGCTTTGGACCAGCTGGCGCCGGACCAGCGGCGCATGTTGAAGAGGCGATAGGCAAGGGTGATCTGTTCAGCCATGGGTGCTCTCCGCAAGCTTCGAGGTATCTGCGACAGCCTTCCCAAGCTTCAGGAGGCGGTAGCCAGTCAGCTCGCGTACCAGCGTCAGGCCTGCGGCGTTGATCGCATCGATCAGCGTTTGAGGAACCCCGAAATTCTCGGCAAAGTCTTCAAGGTTTTTGGCTTCGGCCTCGTGGCCGTGCTGGCGCAGCTTTGCGGCGGCGCGGGCGATGGGGTTGTGGACTTCCATAAGGCTCCGGACGAAAAAAAACGCGCTGATGGCGCGGGCTGGTGGGTTTAGGCTCTGCCTGGTGGGTTTAAGGACAGAGGCTGGGGGGTATAAGGGGCCAGTGCTCGGAAGAGCTACATGCGCAAGAAAGGAAGAAACAGCGCACAACTGGCCGGGGCCCGTCTGGCAGGGCCTGCGAAGATCAATATCTTGCTCCGGACTCGTCAGTTTCTGCACCGCTGGCGATGCGGTCGTGTTGCGCCACCATTTGCCCCTGGCGGCCCCTGCAGAGGGAGTAGTGGGGGATCACAGATCAAACGGATTGGAAAGCGTCTTGTACAGCAGCCCTTCCGTTTGCTCGACCTCGCAAGGCACAAGAATCAAGCCGTCAGCCAGTGCTTCCGCCGCTGCACTGGAGTTGTCAAGCAGGGCAATCAGACAGACTTCTTTGCTGTCCTTATCGACACCGATGAATGCCTTCATTGGTTCTCCTTGGAAAAACGAAACCCTCCGAGGTGAGGGCTTGGTTTTTCGCCCTCCGGAGAGGGCAGGGGGCGCTTTCGCGCATTGGGATCTTTCTTGTCTTGGCATCCCGTCGCACCTCACCAATTGAGCCTTGCAGGGCTACGGCTGGGCACCGCGCAGAGCAGCGGCCGTGCCCGCTGATGCAATTGGCCGGACGAATGCCCCACAGGCGGGGCAGGCAACATCGGCGGCTGAATTTTTAAAGACCTGGAGGGGGCTCGTTCGATCACTGGCACCCATCGCCTGGTGCAACTGCTGCGTGGTCATCCCGGTGTGTTGGGCCTGGCCTCCAGCTGCCAGCGGTGATTCACCGGCTTAGGCCCCTACGCATACCAATCGCTTCGGGGTGGCTGGATCGCTTTTGTTGCTGCGACGGTTTCAATTATGCAGTAATGCATGATTTAGTCAAGCAAAATTGAATGAGCGACAAGAGATTTCTGCGTGAAACCAGTCTTTTTTATGCAAATCCGAATGAATTCATCGGTCTATAGGCATAAAAAAACCGCCCTAAGGCGGCGGGTGGAGATGCAAGGCCTACTCGAGGGCTATATCAAGTTTTGCGTTTGCACGCTCAGCTTTCTGCTTCGCTACACCTATTCTTTGCAAATAGGTTCGCTCAGTGTCTGAGTCGATAGGATTTGCGGTATCAAACGCAGCAGTCCACTCCAGGCGCCACTCTACAAGTTCTGCAGGTGGCTTCTGAGGTGAGAACGAGTCTTTAGCTGCATCGTAAGCCGCTTTTACATCTGACTTTCCTTTGCTGATGCACTCTTGCAGGTCTGCGACATCTGGTCGAGTTCCAGACTGAAGCTGAATGAAGATGATCTTTGCTTGCGTTGTGCAAGTATCCAACTGCATTGGCAGTAGAAGGTTGGCCTTTGCTATCGCTCCTGTGTCTGGTTTCGTTTGACTTGCAGCTGGGAGAGCCCCCTTTTTAGAAGGTGTTTCTGCTGCCACAGCAACGACGGCCAAACAAACTATCAATGAGGCTGCGAATAGTCGCTTCATACATCTCCCTTTAACGTTACTCAGGTTTCCATTTGCTGGGCGGCACAACTGCGCTGATCGCCTGCATGTCATCAAGCTCACCAAGTTCGACAGTCATGCGCTCGCCACCGTTAACGCTCATCAGCTCAATGGTGTCTGGGCGACGGTACAAAAATTCCTTGACCATCTTTGCGCCATTGGTCAGCTTGACCAAAACGTACTCACCTTCGCTGGGTGTACCGCTCGGTTCCACTATGACATACCAGCCATCGCGAATAGCCGGTGCCATGCTGTTACCGCGGACTTTCAGCCCATACGAATGCTTGTCGTTGCTGTGAAAGTCGATCTGCCCATCGCCAGCTCCGGCGATTGAACTGATCTCCTCATAGAACCCATCGTGTCCCATTTTCGCGGTCCCCACCACTGGTATTTTTCTTTTTGGTTGTGAGGGAATCCCTGCATAAGTAGGTGCGTCAGCGAAGCCACGCTCAATCCCCAACTCGATTGCGCAATCTGTTGCAGCCTTATCCGTCTGAAATACAGAAGGGTCTACACCGAAGAACTCTGCGACAGGACGCAATGTCTCTGCACGCGGAATTTTGCCAGCTACCAACCGGCTCATTGCGGACTGCAGACCGCCTCCGCCCAGCTGAGCAGCGAGGCCATTGGACGTAAGTCCGCGCTTGGCCAGTAGCGCTTCTAGAAGTTGTCCTGGAGTCATGCAGATATTTTCCACATCGATCAATCAAATATGCTTGCTTAAATCATGCATAAGTGCATAATAGGTGCATGAAATCCATACAGCAGCTCATCCAAGACTTGCGGGCTATTCACTCGCAAGAGGAGATTGCATCGAAGGTTAACGCCTCTCAATCGCTCATCTCTCGGTGGGAGGCCGGGCACGTACCGTCTTCGGCGGAGGTTGTTGTGAGCCTGATGAAGCTTCACGACGATGCCTTGGCTCCTCGGGAGCTTGGTGGGCTGGATTCTGCAGCTTAGGCGCCGGCCTTCTCCAGCGCCACCTTGCTGCTTTGAAAACGAATGACTGGTTCGCCATAAAGCCAATGGATTTCCAACTTGGAGGTTTGCAGCATGCGAGTCGTCTTGCCGTCTGCATCGACATTTTCAGCAATTCTCGTTTGCTGGCTCATGTGGACCAGGGCCCCCATCAAGGGTTGGCGGCGGGCGGTGGCGGAGGTGCTTTGCGTTTTCATGCAGCCAGTATCGGAAAGCTGCGCCAGTTGAACAACATCCAGAAACAGAGGTAACGGATATGAACCCCCAAGATGCACTGCGCCAGATGGCCAAGAACTACCCAGGCGGTTACGAGAGCCTGGCGCCCCGGGTTGGCAAGACCGCCGAGGTGCTGCGCAAGGAGCTGTCTGGCGATCCGAAGTTCAAGCTGGGCCTGAGCACTGCCACGCTGATCTCCGAAATCTGCATCGAGGCCACCACGCCTCACTGCCATGACTTTGTGAACGCGATTGCGGCCGATGGCGGCGGCTTTGTGCGTTTGCCCGTGCTGGAGATGGAGGGCGGCCCATGCGTGCATCGCTCCATCTCAAGCGTCACACAGGAGCTGTCGCATGTGGTCATGGCCACGATGGATGGGGATGCAGATGGCGTGATCTCGGACAACGACCTGGCGCGCATCCACAAGGAAGCTGCAGAGGCGCTGGCTGCGATCCAGCTGCTGATCCAGACCGTGGAAGCAAAGCACAAACAAGGCAAGGCCCGCGCCGAGGCGGCGGCATGACCACTTCCACCAAGACCGTCGAGCAACTCGAAGCTGAGTTGGCAGAGGCAGAGCGCATCGCTGCTGGGCTGCGTGAGCAGCTGGAGCACGCGCGGTGGCTGCAGGAATACGACCAGGCTCCTCAGGAGTCTTAACAGTTACGCCAACGGCCAGGAGAGGGTTAGCTACCCCGACCGCAAAGCAGATCCACCACCTGCCGGCCTGTTGGCACCTATTTGAAGTGGTGCATGAGAGGTGAGCATGACAGAGCAGCAGCTTAAGCAAGAAGTTAAAGAGATGTGGGAAGGGATGCGCGCTGATGGCGAAATGCTCGTTGACCTCCCCGCGTACAAGCTCGGGATGCCATTCGCAATCCCTGGCGAGGTAGTCATTCCTTTGGAGTGCGACGGCGAGTTTGTCCCGGTTTATATCGACCCAGACCTGATTCCAGCACTTGTGGAGGGACTTCAGAAAACCCAAAAAGCCTGCGCCAACATGACCGCAGAGGCTGATGCCGAGTATCACGCCTGCGAAGTGATACGCAAGGCAGCAGGAGGTATCTGATGGCAGTTGATGCACGCATCGCGGTCGGCTTGCCCGATCATCCCAAGACCAAAAAGCTGATTCGCCGCTGCGGGCAGGCAGGCGCCTGGAACTTGGTGCGCCTATTCGTCTGGGCCGCGTCAAATCGGCCAAATGGCGATCTTTCTGGAATGTCGATAGAGGACATCGAGCTGTCAGCAGACTGGTTGGGAGAGGAAGGTGATTTCGTTTCTGCCTTGGTTGCGGTGCGCTTTGTGGACGGCGAGGACGGCCACTATGTCCTGCACGATTGGTCAGAGCATAACCCTTGGGCTGCTGGGCAAGAAATGCGGAGTGCTAAGGCGCGCTGGAATGCTGCTAAGCGTCACCACGGGCAAGCTGTAGCAAACCTGCAAGTGCCCGAGTACGCTGCTATGAGGAATGCTGGTAGCAATGCTGGAGATGATGCTGATAGCAATGCTGGCAGCAAGGATTCAGCAATGCATGGCGCTGAATCTGGCAATGCTCCGTCTCCGTCTCCGTCTCCGTCTCCGTCTCCGTCTCCGTCTCCGTCTCCTACGAAAAAGAAGAAGGAGAGCGCAGGCGCTCCCTCTCTCCCTGATGGGGTAGATCCCGTTGTCTGGGCGGATTGGCTCAAGTTGCGGGCTGCAAAGAAGGCGCCTGTCACGGAAACGGTGTTGGCTGCAGCCAAACGCGAAGCGGAAAAGGCGGGGATAGGACTGGAGCAGTTCTTGACGATCTGGTGCGTCCGCGGCTCTCAAGGGCTGCATGCCGATTGGATCAAGCCAGGCGAGATGGATGCTTCAGCTGGTGCAGCGCCAAAACCTGACTGGGTGGCCGTTGCAGGCTTTGCCAACCGTTGGGAGGCCCAAAACGAAGGGTGCCACGAGCGGAATGCCCATGAGTTCAGCGGCGGTAAGCGGAAGGCTGCGACGGTATGAACGCAAACGAGATTTCTCAGCGCTTGGCTCAGGACGCCGCCGATGTTGCATCGTTCCTGCTGCCTCAGGGCAAACGTGCCGGCCAGGAGTGGAAGGTCGGCAGCGTCAACGGCGAGCCTGGACAGTCGCTATCAGTGCGCGTGAAGGGGGCCAAAGCTGGTGTCTGGTCCGACTTTTCGAGCGGTGAATCCGGCGATCTGCTGGACCTGTTCATGGCGGTACGTGGCTGCTCAATGTCTGAAGCCCTCAGGGACGCAAAGCAGTACCTGGGTATTCGCGACACCATGCCAGAGCGCGAGAAGCCGAACTTCAAGCGCCCGGCAAAGCCCACTTGCCAGACAGCCAAGGCTGGGGCATTGGAGTGGCTGAAGTCGCGGGGCCTAACCGACGAAACCATTGCTGCGTTCAAGATTGCCGAACAAGTAAAGGGTGACAAGACCTATGCGTTGTTCCCGTATCTGCGAGACGGCGAACTGGTCAATGTGAAGTACCGGAATATTGCTGAGAAGCGGGATATGCGGCAGGAGGGCGGCGCAGAGCCTTGCCTATTCGGCTGGCATCTGATCGACCCGAAGGAGCGGACTGTCGCTCTGTGCGAGGGTGAAATTGACGCGATGACGTTGCACCAGTGCGGCATTCCAGCGCTGTCGGTTAACGCCGGCGCCGGCAACCATCAATGGCTGGAGAACGACTGGGAGCGCTTGCAGCGCTTCAGCGAAATCCTGATCTTTTTTGACGGCGACGAGTCCGGGGAGAAAGGTGCTCAGGAGGTGGTGCGTCGCCTGGGCATAGACCGCTGCAAGCGCGTGAAACTGCCCGAGAAGGACGCCAACGAGTTCCTGCAGAAGGGTGCTGTTGACGTGGATTTTCAGGAGTACATCGAGAAGTCTCAGCCGATGGATCCTGAAGAGATGCGCCAGGCCAGTGACTTCATGACCAAGGTTAAGGCGCTGTTCTACCCAGCGCATAACGAAGACCGCGACCCTGTTTTGCGACTCGACAAAGACCTCGATTGGTTCGAGTTTCGACATGGAGAGGTGACAGTCTGGACTGGCTACAACGGCCACGGCAAGAGCTTGATGCTCTCCCAAGTGCTGCTTGGCCTGGTGGACCAGGGCGAGCGCTTCATGGTGTTCTCGGGCGAAATGACCCCGGAGCGGCAGCTCAAACGGATGTCCAAACAGGCGTCCGGACTGGATCGACCAACTATGCAGTACCTCGACGCCATCGGGCGATGGGTGCATGACCGAATCTGGCTGTTCAACGTGGTCGGAAGCGCTGGCTTGGACCGCCTGCTTTCGGTTTTTCTGTACGCCAGCAAGCGTTACGGCATCCGCCATTTTGTGATCGACAGCTTGATGATGACAGACGTTCCGGAGGACGGCTCTGGCGCTATGACGGCTCAAAAGGAGGCCATGCGCAAGATGTGCGACTTCGCTCGCCGCAATGGTTGTCATCTCCACCTGGTGGCTCACCCTCGCAAAGGAGCGGACGAGAGCAAAGGCCCAGGGAAGCTGGACGTAGCGGGGTCCTCAAAGATAACCGACGGCGCAGACAACGTTTTCACGGTCTGGAGCGCTCGCAAGGATGAGAGTGATTCCGAGCTGGACCCGGATAAACCAGACGCCAAGTTGGAGTTGCACAAGCAGCGAAACGGCGATGTTCAGCACTACACCCAGTGGCTCTGGTTCAACAAGGCCGCGCAGCAGTTTGCCACCAACTCACGTCGAGCAGCAGTTTCCTACGTTCCATTCAGTGGACAGCCAGAAGTTATCAATCCCGCCTAGGAGCTAACCAGATGAACCACACCCATGACGAAACGACCTATGCGCTGCTGTGGAGCCGCGCACAACATGCTTTCCATGTGGAGCCCTTTAGCACGACGCTTAAGAAGGCCCGGCAAGTATTTCTGCGCGGATATGGAACTGACTTTTCGCCCGTTTTCATTGGCAGCGATGACGCATGTCGGCAGACGCGGCGCGTGCTATGCGAATACCGAGAGCGCCTGCAGGCCCACCAAGACCCTGCACCCGTGGATGTCTCGGAGGCCAAAGCCGTGGGAGAGCTGTGTGATGACTTCATGGCGGACCTCCTGGAGCGCATGGCCGCACACAAGCAGCACGACACCCAACCCTAATAACCGAAACGGAGCCCGAATGAACTTTGCAGAGACAGCAGCACTATCCACCCCAGCGCGCCGCAGCGGCCGGGGCTATGTGGACTTCAACGCAGTGCCCGAAGCACACCGGCAAATCGATGCTCGCCTGGTCAACTGGGGGCGCTGGTGCCATGGGTCGGTGGCCCGGCAGGTCTCGCCGATGTTCCGCATGGTGCCCCCAGAGCCGAAGGACAGCGCACAGGCGCGCATCGAGACTGGCGAGCGGATTGACCACCTGGACGCCGCCAAGATTCATGCTGCTGTGATCCATCTGCCTCTGCAGCATCGCGGTGTGTTGAACTGGGTGTACGTGAAGCCCTGGATGACACCCAAGAAGGCCTGCCAGGTCATTGGGACAAGCCTAGTGGAGCTGGGCCGGCTGCTCACCGACAGCCGCAACATGCTGTTGGCTAAGGGGGCATGACATGCAAGGGCCTTATCCATCCATTGAGGAGATGCTGGTAAATGAGCACATCTTGGAGCAGTGCATGCACCCCGGCTTCAAGATATGCCGGGATGAGTCGCTGCTCTACAGCGTGTGCCCGATTTGCCAAAAGATGATCTATCTCAAGGGTAGGCCCACCCGTGAGGAAGTCAGCAACGAGTGGCGCCGCAACCAGATCCGGCCAGCGCACAACCCCATCAACGCCAATCATGTGGTGCGCAGGTTGTCAGCACAGGGATGGATCGTCATGCACTACCAGCGTGATGGCGTGCGCTTTCGGTGCATTGCGCAACGGGCCGGTGAGCGGCTGCAATCTGAGGTCTGTGCATCAAGAAATGAAGCCATTGTGCAGGTTGCTGCAAAAATAGTTCGCGGGGGCTTGTTTACCCACTCTGGATGTGGTATCGTCCTACCCATCGATTGAGCGCAGACGCACAAGAATCGCGGCATCCCTGGACGGAGGCGGCAGTGTCTGCAAAGCTCAGTGAGAGAGCTCTCCACTTCGGAGGGCTCTTTTTGTTCCTGCTGGTCATCCGTTTACGCCACACCGCTCTGCGACATGGTGTTACATTTGCCGAATGAAAAGAGAAAACTTTGAACTCGGGGTTTGGCGTCTTTACCATGTGGCGTGGGCCGTTGGTCTAGCTTTTGTGCTCATTGCGATGGGAGAAAAGATATGGCGCGCTGAATTCCTGGGCGAGCTGCCTTGGCTGATATTTGCATTTGCATTAGTCTTGGTGGTTGTTGGACCACTTGTTTTCAAGTACGTAATGCGATGGATCTATCGAGGCTTTTTTCCAAAAGCTTAGATCCCACGTTGTAGCCCTCCACACACCAACACCCAGCCTCGCCAAGTGCGGGGCTTTTCACTTTTGGGCCTGTCGTTCAACGGATAGGACTCCCGGCTTCGAACCGGGCGATGAGGGTTCAATTCCTTCTGGGCCCACCAATACGCATCTAAGCACACGGGTTGTGTCGCCAGCCTTCCAAGCTGCGCAGAGCTGGGTTCGACTCCCACTAGATGCTCCATATGTCCAGCTGCAGCAAGCGCGGCCCGCACCCGAGCGGTATGAAGGTGCGGCATCTCCTACTGAGAGCTTCCCAGTGCTTGAAGAAGCGAACAGCAACCCCAGCTCATGAGGGTTGTCTGATGGGGTACGAATACCAAGGCCAGCCAAGTGCTGGCTTTTCTTTTGGAGCAAGCCATGAGCCTAAGACGAAAGATAGCCCTGTGGCTGTGCCCTGAGTTGCGCCAACCCGAAGAGGCGCAATGCATAGGTAGCGCGCAGGCATGGGCCGAAAATGTGTCTGCGATGTCCACTCTGTGCAGGGAAAACGCCATTCATGCCCACCGGGAAGCAGACAAAGCAGCTTGGAAGGCAGAGGTGCTGGAGCAGCTGAAGACCATCAGCCAGGCAGTCATCGGCGTCACCGAGAACGGCAATGCCATGAAGGTGACCGTCCTCAAATAACCAGTTACCGCAGGGCAGGCTCTCCGCACACGCGACCTACACACTTGGAGCCTAGCCCCTGCGACCCGATAGGAGAGATACCCATGAGTGATCAAAGCCCAACCCTGAACACCTTCATGCAAGCGCTGGCCAGGGGCATTGCGGAGCGTGCCGAAATAGAGGTGGCAAGCGTGCTTGACAAGCTTGATTTGGTGAGCAAAGGCGTTGAAGAGGTGTCCAATGTTTACCATCTTCAACCCCTATGGCTTGGATTTCGGGAGCAGGTCGAGAACGAGGTGCGCAAGCGTGCAGAGCAGCGCATCACCAAAGAGATTGCATCCAAGCTGGTAATCGATGACTGCCCCAAGCAATGATCGATCCCGCCTGAGCAGCGGAGTATTCCGCGCTTGTGATCTTGTGACATTGCAGCGCCCACCTATGTTGGCCAAGGTCTGGCCTGGTAACCGCGTGCAGCTCGCATCCGGCGGTCCGGAGATGACCGTCATGGATGTGGCAGGGGATCAGGTGAGGTGCTGGTGGGATGCTGGAGACGGCACTACAGGCAAGCACACCTTTGATATAGCCCTGCTCACTTGCTATGGGGCGCGCTGACAGGAAGCAGACATGAGCCTGGACAAAGCAATCGCCTCAGGCAAAGAGCACCGCAAGGGGTACGCCGAGCGAGGCAAGCCAGGGCGGAATGACAGGACTTGTCGGCCGCACGGCGGTGGCTGCGCTCCCGCAATGGTCTGCACCTACTGTGAGCGCAACCGGCTGTTTCGACACCTGCGCCGGGTAGATGCAGTTGCTCGGACCCAAGAGGGTTGGGACCTGGAGGACTGAAGGGAATGCCAATGGCCAAGATCAAGACCATCCCTTCGCGCATCCGGATGGCGGACACGCGGCAAATCACCCGGGCCCCACGCATCGCTGCAACCCCGCGCACCCGTGGCCGCAAGTGGATGACGAAGCGGGATAGGTGGCTGCAGGCCAATCCACTGTGCTGCGACTGCCAGGCCGAGGGCAGGGTGACCGCTGGCCAGGAGGTGGATCACGTCATTCCTCTCTGGCAGGGTGGGGCAGACGACGAGAGCAACTATGCGACCCGGTGTATCCCGCACCACGCGGCCAAGACGAAGCGGGAAGCTGCAGAGAGAGCAAGAGGGCTATGAGATGAACTACACCACCACCTCCCGGGAACTGAAGGCGCGACTCAAGCGAGCGATCAAGGACGGGCTGCCGGACTGGGTGCAGGTCCACATTGAGTGCCGGATGGAATATGCCAAGCGCAAGTGGGAGGCATCCCGCGACAAGGCCCAAGCGAAGGAAGACCGGGACCACTGGTACAGCAAGGCGGTGAATGTGCTGCTGGGGCTGCACGATCTGCTGGGGGACTTCTCCAGACGAGCAGCTGCCCCCGCAGTGCCTGACCCATCCCCGCAGCCTGAGAACGCCGCTTGAGGCCTCCTGGCGAGCCGCAGGGGCGTGCCCGGCATGGGGGTACGGCACCAAAGGCTAGGAGCCTCCCGAAGGAAACCGCCCTGTTCCGCACGCGCAAGAAACTTGTCCCGTAATCAAATAAATCAAATGGAGTAGCTATGTCTGGAGCCAAAGGACGAAGCGGCGGTGCTCGTCCGGGCGCCGGCCGTCCACCCAAAGAGCCTGCTTACCTGAACCTAAGCGTGAACTACGACGACCCGTCCAAGTTCTTGAAGGCGGTAATGAACGACAGCGGCACCGAAGCCAAACTTCGGGTTGATGCCGCCAAGGCCCTGCTGTCTGCAGAGACTCGCAGGGCGGAAAACGGTGGGAAGCGGGCCGAAAAGGCATCTGCTGCCAAACGGGCATCTACTGGAAAGTACGCATCAGCGTCTGCGCCGCCCACAACGCATTGATTGAAGGGTTCGCATGCCTGAATGGACCACAGCTTGCCCGGACTGGGCGGAGCGGCTTAAAGACGGCCGCTCAATAATCCCTGCGCCCTTGTTTCCAGAGGAGGCCGAGGCGAATCTGGCGGTGATGCGAGATCTGCGCATTGTGGACGCGCCAGGCAGCCCCCGCATGGAGGATGCCTGCGGGCAATGGCTCTTTGATCTTGCCGGTTCGGTGTTTGGTGCCTATGACGCATCGACCGGGCGCCGGCTGATCAAAGAGTGGTTTGTGATGCTGCCGAAGAAGAACTTCAAATCCGGCCTGGCAGCTTCCATCATGCTCACGACCTTGATACGCAACTGGCGCAGGTCTGCTGAGTTCACGGTGCTGGCGCCAACCAAAGAAGTGGCGGACAACAGCTTTGTCCCGGCCAAGGATATGGTCCAGTTCCAGGAAGAGGACGAAGACGGCGAGTCATACAGCGAGCTGTCAGACCTCATCCATGTGCAGGACTCCCAGCGCATCCTGACCCACAGGGGCATGAATGCCAAGCTGAAGGTCATTGCTGCAGACACCAGCAGCGCCGCCGGCAAGAAGTCTGTGGGGGTGCTGGTTGAGGAGCTTTGGCTGTTCGGCAAGGTGCCCAAGGCGAAGGACATGCTGCGGGAGGCGACCGGTGGCCTGGCATCCCGGCCCGAGGGCTTCGTGATCTACATCACGACCCAGAGCGACGAGCCGCCCGCTGGCGTGTTCAAGGAAAAGCTGGAGTACGCCCGCAAGGTGCGCGACGGCGAGATCATCGACCCGCAGTTTGTGCCCATCTTGTTTGAGCACCCTCCGGAGATGGTCGAGTCTGGCGAGAGCCAGAAGCTGGAAAACCTGGCCCTGGTCAACCCGAACCTGGGTTACTCCGTGGACAGCGAATTTCATGAGCGGGAATACCGCAAGGCTGCGGAAGAGGGCGAGGCCTCGCTGAAGGGCTTTCTTGCCAAGTACGGCAATGTGGAGGTGGGCCTCAATCTGCGTTCTGACCGATGGAGCGGCGCTGACTTCTGGCTGGCTGCCGCGATCCCGGTTTTCTCACTGGAGGAATTGCTGGCGCGCAGCGAGGTGGTGACCGTCGGCATTGACGGCGGCGGCCTGGATGACTTGCTGGGCCTGTCGGTAATCGGCCGCGAGATCGACACAGGCAGATGGCTCGCTTGGGGCAGGGGATGGATTCATCCCATTGCCTTGGAGCGCCGCAAATCGGAGGCGGCACGCTATCAGGACTTCATCAAGACCGGCGATCTAGTGCTGGTGGCCAGGGTTGGCCAGGACGTTCAAGAGGTTGTCGCCCTTGTGGAGCAAATCGTGGATTCCGGCCTGCTGGACAAAGTGGGCGTTGACCGCCTGGGCCTGGGCGCTATCTATGACGCCCTGGTGGGGACTGACGATGAACCTGGCCCGGTGGAAGCCGCCCAGGTAGTGGCCATCCCGCAGGGTTACCAGCTCAATGGAGCGATCAAAACTGCCGAGCGCCATGTGGCTGCCAAGAAACTGGTGCATGGAGGCATCGCCTTGCTGGCCTGGTGCGTGGGTAACGCCAAGACGGTGCTGCAGGGCAACGCGGTGACGATCACCAAGGCCGCCAGCGGCGTCGGCAAGATCGACTTGCTGATGGCCCTTTTCGATGCTGTGTACCTCATGGCGCTTAATCCGGAGTCCAAGTCGGGCCCGGCCATTCAAACATTGGATTAGCCATGACGCAAACCTTTAATCTGACTGCCAACAGTCACGGCAGCCGGGTGCTGGGTGACTGGCTGGCGGCCCGCGAAGGCGGATTTGATCGAGCAGGCATCCTGGCTGCGGGCGAAATGCCACCCGGGTCCGTCTCCATGGGTGAGTTGGCCAACCTGCTTAGCGCTGCGCACCGTTCTGCATCGGGCGCGCACGTCACGCGAGAGTCGGCCATTCGTGTGTCGGTGGTTTATGCCGCTGTGGCCCTGGTTGCTGGCGCCATCGCATCGCTGCCAATCAGCATCCATGACCGCAAAACCCGGGATAAGGTGGATCACGACTACTGGTACATGCTCAACGAGAGCGCAGGCGGCCAGTGGACGGCCTTCACTTTCTGGGAATACCTCATGAGCTCCAAGCTCTTCGAGGGGGATGGGTTTGCTGAGCTGGTTCGCTCCAGCGTGCGCAGCTCCAAGGTGATCGCACTCAAGCCCCACCACCCGCTGAACGTGGACCCGTTCCGCAGTGGCGACAGGGTGTTGTATCGCATCACGCCATCGGACGGCGGGCCGCAGTACACGCTGGATAGCGCGGACATGGTTCACATCCCGAGCTTGGGGTTTGACGGTCTGCGCAGTCCCAGCCCGATCACCTTCGCCGGGCGCGAGGCCATCGGCGCGGCAATCGCTGCGCAGGATTACAGCAGCCGATTCTTTGCGGGTGGCGCCAATATTGACTACGCCTTGAAGACGCCAAGCCGCCTCAATGACAAGCAACTGCTGGAGCTCAAAGCTTCGCTGCTGGCGCGAGCCCAAAACGGCGGCCGGGGCCCACTGATCCTGTCGGGCGGTCTTGAGCCGGCGCAGTTGTCGATCAACAGCAAGGACGCGGAGATCCTGGCCACGCGGCTTTTTAGCGTGGAGGAAATCAGCCGCATCCTGGGCGTGCCGCCCCACATGATCGGCCATACCGACAAGCAAACCAGCTTCGGCACCGGTATCGAGCAGCAAGGCATAGCGTTTGTCCGGTACACGCTGCAGCGGCATCTGACGCCAATCAAGCAGGAGCTGAACCGCAAGCTCTGGCCGGTGCGTGAAGCGCTGTTTCTGGAGCATGTCATTGAGGCGCTGGAGCGTGCGGACCTGAAAACCCGCTACGACGCTTACCGTGTCGCCATGGGGCGGGCTGGTGAGCAGCCATTTATGAGTGCCGACGAAGTTCGGCGCAAAGAGAACATGCCGGCCAATGCGAACCTGCAGCGCAACCCAGGCAAAGACGACGGGAAGGGGAACAACGATGAATCGAAATAAGCTGCTGCAGTTCCTGCAGGACAACAAGCGCCAATACACGCCAATCGAGCAGCGGATTGTGGCCAAGGGCTCGCAAGCGGCCCTCTACCTCTACGACCCGATTGTGGGCGACCGGCTGACGGCCGAGTGGTGGGGTGGCATCTGCCCGCAGGACTTTGTGCCGGCGCTGCGCTCGCTGGACGCTGACGAGATCACCATTTACACCAACTGCCCTGGAGGTGACGTTTTCGCGGCCGAGGCCATGTGCCAGGCGCTGCGCGAGCACAAGGCCAAGATCATCATGCAAATCGAGGGCTACGCGGCCAGCGCCGCCACTGCCATCGCCTGCGCGTGTGACGAGGTGGTGGCCACGCAAGCCTCCAAGTACATGATCCATCAGACTTGGACCGTGGCAATGGGCAATGCTGATGACTTCGACCAAGTGGCCGAGCTGCTGCGCAAGTGTGACGGCACCATGTACGACGCATACGAGCAGCGCACCGGTCAAAAGCGTGAACAGATCGAGGCTTGGTGCAAGGCTGAAACGTGGTTCACGGCTGCCGAGGCAGTGAGCGCCGGTTTCGTGGACCGCGTGCTGGGTGTTGACGCCAAAGCCAGCGGCAAAGCGCTGCGCGGCTGGAACCTGTCCGCTTATGCCAATGCGCCCAAGGATCCTTGGCAGGGCCCGCAAGACAACGAGCAGGCGCCCGAGCCCAAGGCTGTGCAGCCACCCGAGAACACGACCCAATACATCACCGAGGATCACCGCGCGCGGCAGCAGCAGCGCTTGCGCCTCATGACCCGAATCTGAGCGCATCGCGCACCAGAGCCCAGCCGCCCACCAGGCGGCTTTTTTATTACTTGAAATGAGGTATATCCATGAGCAAACTCGCTCAACTCCGTGCGCGCCGCGATGCCAAGGCTAAAGATGCGCAGACCCTGAATGGCAAGTACAACGCAGACCAGCGCATGACGGCAGAAGATGCCAACGCCCTGGATACCGTGCTCAACGAGATCGAGGCCATCGATGCCGAGATCATCCGCGAGAACCGCGTGAACCAGGTCGCTGGCGACGAGCGCGCCGAGCATGAGGCCGCAATGAACGCCGCCACTGTGACCGGCGGCCGTTCTGACGAGTCCATGGCCCTGCGTGCCATGCTGTCCGGCGGTCTGTCGGCACTGTCGCCTGAGCAGCGCCAAGCCATGGCTGCGCGCCAGAATCCTGACATCCGCGCGGCAATGTCCACCACGACTGGCACCGAAGGCGGCTACACGGTGGCAACCGAGTACAACCGCCAGCTGATCGAAGCCATGAAGGAGATCGGCGGCGTGCGCCCCGTGGCTCACGTCTTCCAGACTGCCACCGGCGCCTCGATGAACTTTCCCACCGCCGATGCAACCGCAGAGGAGGGCGAGATCGTTGGTCAGAACCAGGCGGTGAGCAATGGCGAAACTACCTTCGGCAACGCAACCATGGACGTGTTCAAGTACTCGTCCAAGAAGATCGCGCTGCCCTTCGAGCTGCTGCAGGACTCCATGTTTAACCTGGAGGCCTACGTGCAAAAGCTGCTGTCGCTGCGCATCGGCCGCATCACCAACCGCCACTACACGGTTGGCACTGGCGTGAACCAGCCTCGCGGCCTCATCACCGCTGCTGCAGTGGGTAAAACCGCTGCTACTGGCGGCACGGTCACCATCACCTATGACGATCTGGTGGAGCTGGAGCACAGCGTGGACCCCGCTTATCGCACGCTGGCTCAGTACATGTTCCATGACGACTCGCTCAAGGTCCTGCGCAAGATCAAAGACGGTAACGGCCGCCCGATTTTTGTCCCTGGCTACGAGACTGGCAACCCTGGCGGCGCTCCTGATCGCATCATGGGCCGCACCTTCTCGATCAACCAGCACATGGCGCCGATGGCTGCCAATGCCAAGTCGATCGCGTTTGGCGACCTGAGCAAATACTTCGTGCGCGATGTGATGGACCTGACCGTGTTCCGCATGACCGATTCGGCTTTCACGCTGCTCGGCCAGGTGGGCTTCGTCGCCTTCATGCGCTCTGGCGGCAACCTGATCGATGTTGGCGGCGCCGTGAAGGTGTACCAGAACTCGGCCACCTGATGAACCCAGGCCCTGGCGACGGCCGGGGCCCCACCTGGAGGAATAGACATGGCAAAAGCCCAACCCAAGCCCACCACCGACGCGCCAGATGCTGGCGCATCGACAGGCGATCAAGGCGCATCCACTGAGCTGCAGGCCCTCGCTACGGCCGGGGCCCCACCTGCTGCAGGCAACCCGATGGCAGAGGCTCCGCCCACCAAGGTCGAGCGTTGCGCTGTTCGCGTGCTGGCCGCAGTGACCATCGCAGATGTGCGCTATCGACCTGGTGTGGTGATCGAAGGCATCCCCGTGGATCTGGCCGAGGCGCACGCCGGCAGTGTAGACGCTCACCCCGATGCGGTGGACTATGCGCGTTCGATCAATGCCGAGGTGCTGCAGTTCGAGCCTGAGCCCGATCCGGAGTAACCGATGCCGAAAATCACCCTTGAGCAGGCAAAGCTGCATCTGCGGGTAGATGGCCCTGAAGAGGATGCGCTGATCAACAGCTGGATCCTGGCGGCTTATCTGGCCATCGAGGGCAAGATTTTCCGCAAGGTGGTGGCCGAGGAGCCAGAGCCGGGTTCGCTGGATGTGCAGGTCGATGAGGCTATAAATTCCGCTGTGTTGCTGATCCTCGGCCACCTGCACGAGAACCGGGGCAGCGAATCGGTAGAGATGCCACAAGCCGCTCTCTGGCTGGTGACGCCCTATATCAACTATGCGGGAGGCGCATGACCACCATTGGCCAACTACGCGACCGCGTTACGATCCAGCGCCGGACTGGTGGCGCCAATGAGGTGGGTGAGCCCTTGCCTGAAGCATGGGAGGACTTCGCCTCCCTTTGGGCTTATGTGCGGCATCCTTCCGGCGTTGAGTCCATTCGCTCAGGCGCTGACACCTCGGTGGTTAAGGCCTCGGCGCGAATCCGCTGGCGCACCGATATCAATGCCGGAATGCGAATGGTCCACCTGGGCCAGAACTACGACATCGAGGCGGTGTTGCCTGGTCTGGATCGCAAGTTCACCGATCTGTCCTGCAAATTGGTGGTGTGACATGGTGCGCCGTAGCGATACAACGCTCAGCCGTAACGGCCAGCGCAAACTTGGCGGGCGCAACACCTTCACCATGGATTTGGACACCTCCGGGCTCAAGCAGTACCTGCAGCAGCTCGATGATGGGGTGAAGGAGGCAATTCGGCCAGCTGCTCAAGCGGCGGCACAGGTGGTGTATGACCGTGTGAAGCTCAACGTGCAGGGCATCGGCAAAGTGACTGGCAATCTGGACCGGTCTATCTACCAGGCCTTCAGTCCGGAAAAGTCCAAGACCGGCCGGCGCGCTGAGTATCACATCAGCTGGAACCACAAGAAGGCGCCGCATGGCCACCTGCTTGAGTACGGCTGGACACAGCGCTATGTGGCCGTCACCAACAAGCGGGGGCAGTGGGTAACGCTGGTACGCCCTGAAAAGGTCGGAACACCGAAGCCAAAGCGGCGCGCTTCACTCGCTGAGAAGGACGCTTATTACGTTCTGCGGCCTGGCGGCCCTAAGCAGCACCCGGCGACCGCGTTCATGCGCAGTGCATCAAGCGCTATGCCGGCCGCGCTGGCAGCGGCGCAAGAGTCGCTGATAGCTCGCATAAAGAAGGGGTGAGAAGTGCTAGAAATTGACCTCCAGGCCGTCTTGAAGACGGTTTGCCCTCAGGTTTTCATGCGCGTTGCGCCTTCGGGCACCAAAGGGCGCTACATCACCTGGCAGCACATCGGCGGCGATCCGATCATCTTCTTGGACAACAGCCAGGGAGATAAGCGCAATGCGCAGATGCAGATCAATGCCTATGATGGCACCGGCCTGGATGCGCTTCGCCTCCTGCAGGCCGCTCAGGCGGCAATGCTGGCGGCAACAGATAAGTTCGCGGCAAGCCCGCTATCGGAGCCCATCGCAGCGCTAGATGACGCTGATGACGTGCCAGGCTACCTGCAGTCGTACTCGATAACCGGGAAGCGATAGCAACCCACCCAGACACCGGCTTAGGCCGGTTTTTTTGTGCCCGTCATGGGCTGATCCCACCCGCAAAGCAATAGCCGAGCGGGTTTTTTCGTTCTTGAAAGGCCCAATTATGGCTATTCGTCTCCCTGACGGCGCAACCGTCGCAATCGCAACCGCCTACGGCGCGGTCAAAGCCGTAACCACCATCTCTAACGCCAGTCCGGCAGTGCTTACCTCTACGGCGCACGCGGTGCCCAACAACTCCTTCTTCGAGCTCAAGACGCCTTGGCAGAAGATCAGTGAGCGTATCTGGAAGGCTGCAAACGTGGCCGCCAATACGCTGGAGATCGCGGGCACCGACACCACCGACCTGAACCGCTTCCCAGCCAGCCCCACCGGCAGCACGCTGCGCGAGATCACGGCCTGGACGCAGATCTCGCAGATTCTGGATTACCAGACCTCTGGCGGCGACCAGCAGTTCTGGACCGGCTCCTTCCTGGAAGATGACTATGAGCGCCAGTTGCCCACGGTGACCAGCGCCCAATCCATCACCCTGGGCATCGGTGACGATCCGACCCTGGCTGGCTACCAAGCCTTGAAGCTGGCCGGTGAGCGCCGTGACATCCGCGCACTGAAAGTGACCCTGCCTGACGGCTCTGTGCTGCTCTACAACGGCTATGTGTCGTTCAACGAGAGCCCAACCCTCACCAAGGGCCAAGTGATGCAGGTGACTGCAACCTTCTCCCTGCAAGGCCGCCCAGTCCGCTACTAATCAGCGGCAACCCTCTGCACCGACCCAGCCGCTTCGCTCCTTTCAGTGGGGCGGGCGGCTGGGCACGGGCATTTCCCTTTTCCACTCCACTGAAAAACACAAATCATGGCAAAAATCGTACTGGGCAAGCGCCCCGAAACCATCACCGCAATCGTTGACATCCCGCTGGTGAGCGGCGAGAAGGCCAAAGTCTCCTGCCAGTTCAAATACCGCACCCGCCAGGAATTTGCCAAGTTCCTGGACGAGAACGCCGAGGCCAAGCCAGACGTTGGCACCGACGGAGAGAAGATCACCTTCGAGAGCCTGGCCGTCAAGGGCATGGCATCCAATGCTGCCCGGGCCCTGGAATTCCTCAAGGGCTGGAATCTGGAGGACATCGAGCTGACCCAGGACAACCTGGCGCAGCTTTTCAACGAAGAGCCAGCGGCCGGCGCTGCGTTGTGGGGCGCTTACCGTGCAGCTTGCACTGAGGGCTACCTGGGAAACTCCGAAGCGTAGCCCGGGCGAAGTACGAGGCGCCGCCCAGCGATGCAGAGCTGGCGGCCTTCGGCATGAAACGGTCGGACTATGCGCGAGATATCGTGCTGCTCTGGCCGGAAACTGAGCCAGTTTGGAGCCTTTGGGAGCAAATTCGCAACCAGTGGCGCGCTGGCGCAGTCGGTGCCTACGCCCTGGACTACAACGTGCTGTTCTACCAGCTCGACCGCATGGGCTTGCCGCCAGACGAGCACCAAGACCTGTTTGATGGCATCCGGGTGATTGAGGCCGAGGTTCTATCCATCTGGATGGAAGAGCGTGAGGCTGAAGAGAAGAAGCGAGCCAAGACGTAGCAATGCGTTACCATCAGCCGACTGACTTGGAGGGCCTCGTGAAAATCATTGTTCGGAATATCGTCATTGCGCTGGTACTGCTGGCTGGGGGCGCCTATGCGTACACAATTTATTTGGTGCACGCACTTAGACAGCCGGTACTGGAACAGCTGAAGGATCCAGACTCTGCCAAGTTCCGCAATGAAAAGGTGCATGGTGGCTGGACCGTGGGGACCAGCTTTCTATGCGGTGAAGTAAATGCAAAGACTCCCATGGGTGGCTACGCAGGCTATAAGAAATTTTGGGCTCTTAAAGGTAAGGCTGCCGACTTGGAATCAGAAATTCTGAACGCAGACTACATCAATTCCCAATGCGCTGATTAAACAGCAGCACACTCGACAGCCCTCTGTAAATCAGAGGGCTTTTTAATATCAGGCTCGCTTCGGCGGGCCTTTTCTATTGGTGGCGCAGCATGTCAACTGAGAATCAAAAATTCGGCTTTACGGTTGCTGCTGAGAACGAATCCTCGCAGACCTTCCAGCAGATCGGCAATGACGCCGACAAGATGGCCAACAAGGTCAATCAGGCAGGCCAGAAAGCTGCTGAAGGCGTGGGTGCCATTGGTGCGGGCGCAGAAGACGCAGCGGAAAAGCTGACTCGCGCCGAGACCCGCATTGCGGCTGCTATGCGCAAGGCCACCGAAGAGACTCAGCTGGCCGCGCAGGCCGCCAAGAGCCTCTCTGGCAGCTTCGAGCTCAAGATGGATATGCGTGGCATGGACGCCTCGCGCCTGCAACCGTACATCCAGGCTCTGCGGGATGCTGAGAGCCAGCTGTCGGTGTTCAAAGCCGCAGAAGCTGAACTAGGCCGCCAGAACGTTTTTGCAGAGAAGCACCGTCAGGCCCAGCAGCTGGCTAAAGACGCTGAGTATGTGCGCTTCTGGACTCAAGAGATTGAGCGCAGCACTGCAGCAGAGAAGAAGGCTGCCAGTGAGACCGCGTTCCTGCAGTCTCTGCGCGAGCAGTCGAATGCCATTGGCAAGACCCGCGCCGATCTGTTGGAGCTGCAAGCCGCTCAGATGGGTGTCGCCACCCAAGCCGCGCCTATGATCGCCAAGCTGCGCGAAGCAGAGGGCGGAGTGGGCAAGGTGGGAATGAGTGCGGCTGCGATGAGCGCTGCCTTGCGTAATGTGCCCGCACAGTTCACTGACATCGTGGTGAGCTTGCAGGCCGGTCAGGCACCTTTGACCGTTCTGCTGCAGCAGGGCGGCCAGTTGAGGGATATGTTTGGCGGGGCGGGGAATGCTGCCAAAGCGCTGGGCGGCTATGTGTTG
>NZ_JBGTYN010000019.1:0-101861 GCF_041730275.1 Comamonas sp. SY3
AACACTCGACCAACGGATTAAGAGTCCGCTGCTCTACCAACTGAGCTAAGAGCCCGAAACTGTCGCACCTTGGAAATGCTTTGTTTCGTGTGCCTGCGGGTTCTTCGCAAGCCAGAAAAATGTGGTGGGCCCTGAGTGATTCGAACACTCGACCAACGGATTAAGAGTCCGCTGCTCTACCAACTGAGCTAAGAGCCCACATTTTCTGCTGTCAGCAGTGCGCTGCAGCAAGCCTTGTATTATGCACTAATTTTTACGCCTGCTCGGAAAAATCCCCATATCAACCCTGATTTTTTCCGGCAGGCCGGGTGCCGCAGAGGCAAAAACGGCCCGTACGCTGCCGGGCCGTGCCTGTCTGCGGCGCGCGGTTTACATCAACAGATGTTCGCCCGCATTGTCGCCGCCCAGGATCACATAGTTGACCTTGCGGATGTCCATCAGGTGCTTGCCGCCTGCGTAGCTGATGGAGGACTGCACATCCTGCTCCATCTCGGTCAGCGTGTCCTGCAGCTTGCCCTTGATGGGTTCGAGGATGCGCTTGCCTTCGACGTGCTTGTACTCGCCTTTGTTGAAGTCACTGGCCGAGCCGTAGTACTCCTTGAACAGCTCGCCATCGAGCTCGACCGTCTTGCCGGGCGATTCTTCATGGCCGGCAAACAGCGAACCGATCATCACCATCGTCGCGCCAAAGCGGATGCTCTTGGCGATGTCGCCGTGGCTGCGGATACCACCATCGGCAATGATGGGCTTGGTCGCCACACGTGCGCACCACTTGAGCGCCGACAGCTGCCAGCCGCCCGTGCCAAAGCCGGTCTTGAGCTTGGTGATGCAGACCTTGCCCGGGCCCACGCCCACCTTGGTGGCATCGGCGCCCCAGTTTTCCAGATCGATGACCGCCTCGGGGGTGGCCACATTGCCGGCGATCACAAAGGCCTCGGGCAGCTTGTCCTTGAGGTAGATGATCATGTTCTTCACGCTGTCGGCATGGCCATGGGCGATGTCGATGGTGATGTATTCGGGGCAGATGTCGTCGGCAACAAAGCGGTCCACCACGTCGTAGTCCGCCTGCTTGACGCCCAGCGAGATCGAGGCGAACAGGCCTTGCGACTGCATGGCCTTGGTGAAGGCCACATTGTCGATGTCAAAGCGGTGCATCACATAGAAATAGCCGTGTTGCGCCAAAAACTTGCAGATCTTCTCGTCCAGCACGGTCTTCATGTTGGCAGGCACCACCGGCAGGCGGAAGGTGCGGTTGCCCAGGACCACGCTGGTGTCACATTCGGAGCGGCTTTCCACGCGGCACTTGCGGGGCAGCAGAAGAATGTTGTCGTAGTCGAAGATTTCCATTTGATTCCAAGCTCCATAAAAGGTCGCAGCGAACCATTTCGCGGCGATGGGGCGCTTGGCTTGGAGACCGGTCGGGCAGGGCGCTTCGCGTTGGAAGACCCTCTTTTGCGCTGTTGCAGACACAAAAAAACCGGGTCACAAGAAACTTGGGCCCGGTGACTGATTCTAGCAGCAAGCACCGGCTTTGCAAAAGCCTTGCCGGCCGCTGCAGTATGCGCCCTCGCTGCGCGCGGCCCCTGGGCGCATCGCGTGCCGGCAGCTCGCCAGCTTGACGTTCTCCCTACAATGGGGGGATGGATTCGAATGATTTGTTTGCACTGCCGTCCGATGCGGGCGGCGACGGGCATTTGCCGCTTCTCAATGGCCTCAACGACGAGCAACTGGCCGCTGCCACCTTGGAAGGGGGCCATGCGCTGATCCTGGCCGGTGCCGGCTCGGGCAAGACCCGGGTGCTGACCACGCGCATTGCCTGGCTGCTGCAGACGGGCCGTGCCACGCCGGGCGGTATTCTGGCGGTCACTTTTACCAACAAGGCGGCCAAGGAAATGCTGACCCGCCTGTCGGCGATGCTGCCCATCAATGTGCGCGGCATGTGGATCGGCACCTTCCACGGGCTGTGCAACCGCATGCTGCGCGCGCATTACAAGTCGGCCAACCTGCCGCAGACCTTCCAGATCCTGGACACGCAGGACCAGCTCTCGGCGATCAAGCGCCTGTGCAAGCAGTTCCAGGTCGATGAGGAAGCGCTGCCGCCCAAGCAGCTGCAGTACTTCATCAGCGGCTGCAAGGAAGAGGGCTTGCGCCCCTCCGACGTGCAGGCGCGCGACATGGCCGAGCGCAAGAAGGTCGAGCTCTACCAGCTCTACGAAGACCAATGCCTGCGCGAAGGTGTCGTGGATTTTGGCGAGCTGATGCTGCGCTCCTACGAGCTGCTGCGCGACAACGCTCCCATCCGGCAGCACTACCAGCACCGCTTTCGCCACATGCTGGTCGACGAGTTCCAGGATACCAACCGCCTGCAGTACCTGTGGCTCAAGCAGCTGGCGGGCGAGATGGTGGGCGGCCAATTCCAGTCCCACAGCAGCGTGATTGCCGTCGGCGACGATGACCAGAGCATCTATGCTTTCCGTGGCGCGCGGGTGGGCAACATGCAGGATTTTGTGCGCGAGTTCGAGGTGCGCCAGCAGATCAAGCTGGAGCAGAACTACCGCAGCTACAGCAATATCCTCGACAGCGCCAACGCGCTGATCAGCCACAACAGCAACCGGCTGGGCAAGAACCTGCGCACCGACCAGGGCCCGGGCGAGCCGGTGCGGGTGTCCGAGAGCGCCACCGACATGGCCGAGGCGCAGTGGATGGTTGAGGAGATCAAGTCGCTGATCAAGAGCGATGGCTTTGCGCGCAGCGAGATCGCCGTGCTCTACCGCAGCAATGCCCAAAGCCGGATTCTGGAAACCAGCCTGTTCAACGCCGGCGTGCCTTACCGCGTGTATGGCGGCCTGCGCTTTTTCGAGCGTGCGGAAATCAAGCATGCGCTGGCCTATCTGCGCCTGCTGGAGAACCCGCATGACGACACCAGCTTCATGCGGGTGGTGAACTTTCCGCCGCGCGGCATTGGCGCCCGCACCACCGAGCAACTGCAGGAAGGGGCGCAGACTGCCGGTTGCTCGCTGTACGACGCGGTGACGGCCGTGGCTGGCAAGGCGGGCACCAAGCTGCAGTCCTTTGTCGCGATGATCGATGTGCTGCGCGAGGAGACCCAGGGCAAGACCCTGCGCGAGACCATCGAGCGCATGCTGGTGGTGAGCGGCCTGATCGAGCACTACCAGACCGAAAAGGAAGGCGCCGACCGCATCGACAACCTGGGCGAACTGGTGACCGCAGCCGAAAGCTTTGTCACCCAGGAAGGCTTTGGCAGGGATGCCGTGGCCATTCCGCTCGATGAGCAACAGGCCATGGGCGTGCCAGCCAGCGGCCAAAGCCCCGTCAGCCAGGGGCTGGACCCGGATGCGCCGCTGCTCGACACCCCGCTGCCCGACGCCGCCAATCCGGCCATCGTGAACCCGGACACCGGCGAGACCTTGTCGCCGCTCGTGGCCTTTCTGACCCATGCGGCGCTGGAGGCGGGCGACAACCAGGCGCAGGCGGGCCAGGACGCCGTGCAGATGATGACCGTGCATGCCAGCAAGGGTCTGGAGTTTGACGTGGTGTTCATCGGCGGGCTGGAGGAGGGCCTGTTCCCGCACGAGAACGCGATGACCGACACCGGCGGGCTGGAGGAGGAGCGCCGCCTGATGTATGTGGCGATCACGCGGGCGCGCAAGCGCCTCTACCTGAGCACCTCGCAGACGCGCATGCTGCACGGCACCACGCGCTACAACGTGCGCAGCCGCTTTCTGGATGAGCTGCCCGAGACAGCACTCAAATGGCTCACGCCCAGGCACTCCGGCTTTGGCAGCGGCATGGGCAGCCTGGCTTACGGCGGGGGCGGCGGCGGTGGTCGCTCGTCGGGCGGTGGCTATGGTGATTCCGCGCCCAGCATGTGGGGCAAAACCCCCGTGCCGGTGCAAAAGGCCGAGCCCGCGCATGGCATCAAGAAGGGCGCCAATGTGTTCCACAACAAGTTTGGCGAAGGCAAGGTGCTGGCGGTGGAAGGCACGGGCGACGATGCCCGCGCCCAGGTGAATTTTCCGCGCCACGGCACCAAGTGGCTGGCGCTGTCGGTGGCCAAGCTCACGGTGGTCTGAGCTGCGCGCGGTTCTCAGTCCAAAGTGCAAGGCTGGCAGGTGTTGGGGTGATAGTGGGCGCCAACCTCAGGCTTGCATTTAATAGTTGCATAGGATACTATATGGGCTGCTCATCCGCTTGAGCAGCCCCGCCGCATTCTGGTGCACCCCTGCTGCCCAGGCGGCGCTGGCCGTCCCCCATCCGCGCAGGGGGCGGCGCCCGTGCTGCTTTCCGGCGGGTGAGCCGCCACTTCCATGTCCCAGCCACATGCGCTGGCCGCACCGCCGGCCGGTCTGCGCGTTCGCCAGTCGCTGGGTAGACGAGAATGCCCATGACCCCTGTCCGCAAGATTGACGTTTCCACCCCTTCCATGGGCCGCCCCCAGGCGCTGCGCCATCTGCTGTCGCCGCGCCAGCTGCGCGACAGCGCCCGTCTGCAGCCGCTGCCGTCGCTGCATATTGCGCTGATTGCGGCCATGCAGGCGGCGCTGGCGGTGCTGCTGGCCTTGGTGGTGGCGCGTCTGTCGCCCTGGCCCCAACTGGTCGGCCCGTTGGGGCTGGGCGCATTGGCGGCGCTGTTTGGCCGCTTTGCGGCGCCGGGCCGGCGCATGCGCATCGTCGGCATCTGCGCGGCCATGCTGTGTGCCGCGGTGTTTCTGCCGTCCCTCGCGTCCTGGGCCGGGCTGCCCGCCCAGGGCATGGTCTGGGTGCTCGCGCTGGTGGCCGGCGCGGCCACGTTGGCGGTCAGCCACTGGCGCCTGGGTGGGCCGGGCGCGGTGATTGTGGTGTTCGCCGCCGGTGCCTCGCTGGCGCCGGTACACAGCGGGCAGCAGCTGCTGGAACGCACCTTGGGTACCTTGGCCGGTGGCCTGTTGGCGGCCCTGGTCTGCTGGGCCACCGATGGCCTGCGCCACCAGGCGGTGCAGCGGGTGCAGCTTCCTGCGCAGCCGCTGCGGCCCTGGCCCGCCGAGCTGGCTGCTGCCGGCCGCATGGTGCTGGGTGCCGGTCTGGCGGCCTGGGTGGCCCAGGCTGCCGGCTGGCAGCATCCGGCGTGGGCGGCAATCGGCGCGACGGCGGTGATGCAGGGCAGCCACCTGCACATCACGATGAACCGCGCGCTGCAGCGCATGGTGGGTACGATGCTCGGCGCGCTGGTGGCGGGTCTGATTCTGTCGCTGGAGCCGTCCTTCTGGTGGATCGCCGCCTGCATCGTCGTGCTGCAGTTCATCACCGAGGTGAGCATTGGCTACAACTACGCGCTGGGCCAGATCACGGTCACGCCGATGGCCTTGCTGATGACGCATCTGGCCTCATCGCTCCAGGCGCCGCTGGGCATGCCGGTGGAGCGGGTACTCGATACCGTGCTGGGTGCAGCGCTGGGCATTGTGTTTGCGCTGGCCCTGTCCAGCGTGGAAGACCGGGCGCACCTGCACCGCCTGCACCATGGCGAAGGCCCGCAGCCATGAAAAAAGCCCGGCTGTAGGGCACAGGCCGGGCGGGGATGGGTGGGGCAGTTTTAAAGTGCGACGCTGTCCAACTGCTCGGGCGCTTCAAAGCAGTCGCGGAAGCTGAACACCACCGAAGTCAGAAACATCGTCGCCAGCATCAGCGAGCCGGCAATGGCGATGGCTGCCGCTGCCCAGGCACCCAGCAAGGTGCCCAGCAGTGCAGACAGCAAGGCCATGGCAATGCCAAAGCCAATGCCGACAGCCATCCAGGCCAGGCCAAACATCGTGAAGGCGCCGATATTGCGGCTGCAGGCAATCAGGCTGAAAAACACCGCCTTGATGGCAGGCACACGGTGCCAGTAGATGAGGCCCGGCGCATGCCAGAACAGCAGCGACAGCGGGATGTACAGCAGCATGGTGGCGAACATGGCCTGCTGGAAGGCCGGTTGCTCGACGATCTCACGCGTGATCTCGCCGCCCATCAGGTTGAGGCGGGCAAACTGGCCGCCATCGAACAGCGCGGAAAAGCCCAGCACCAACAGGAACGACAGCGCATAGAAGACGCCCAGCACGACAAAGGAATTGCGCCGTTCCTTGTCGACACGCAGCGCTGCCAGTACCACCGGCAACGTGGGGCGCGTGCCCTGCGCCGTCAGCGCGGCGCCAATCATCATGCACAAGGTGGAGACGGGCAGCAGCGCCAGTGCGATGAAGGTGCCGGCAATCGGGATGGCCCCGATCAGCGACATCACCATCATCGACAGAAAGAACAGCGAGGTCAGGGCCAGGGCCTGGGTCTTGAAGGTTTTGAAGCCGTCTTGCACCCAGGTCACACCCTGGCGGGCAGTGGCGATACGAAGTTTCATGCACCAGCGCGCTGCAGCGCAGGCTGCAGCGATAAAAATCAAAGGGGATGGCGCACTGTAACCCATGCGCCCAAGGGGCAGGAGCCCATGTGGGCATGGCGTGCGCGGGCGGGCCCCCGGTGGCTTGGAACCGGTTCTTAGACCAGTTGGTATGGCGTGGCCAGGCGTTCGCGCAGCACACGCTCGAAATGGGTCGGGTCATGGGGCTTGAGCAGCGAGGCTTCGCGCGGCAGGTAGAAGTCCCAGAGGCGCGAGATCCAGAAGCGCAGCGCGCCTGCGCGCAGCATGGCATTGAGCAGCTCGCGCTCGCAGGCCTGCAGCGGGCGCACCGCCTGGTAGGCGGCGAGCAGTGCATCGGCACGGGCCTTGTCGATGGCGCCGGTGGCCAGGTCGATGCACCAGTCGTTGATGACCACGGACAGGTCAAACAGCCAGGTATCGACACCGGCGAAATAGAAATCAAAGATGCCCGTCAGGGTGTCGCCCTCGAACATGGCGTTGTCGCGGAACAGGTCGGCATGGACGGGTCCGCGTGGCAGCGCGGTATAGGCCGAGCTTTGTGCCACATGGTTCTGGTAGGCCAGCTCGCTGCGCAGCAGTTCGGCGGTGGCGGTGTCCAGGTAGGGCAGCACCACCGGCACGGTCTCGTTCCACCAGGGCAGGCCACGCAGATTGGGCTGCTGGCGTGGGTAGTCGAGCGCGGCCTGGTGCATTCGGGCCAGCACCTCGCCCAGCGATTGGCAATGCGCCGCCTGGGGCGCCAGCTGGCTCTTGCCGGGCAGCTTGCCAACGATGGCCGCCGGCTTGCCCTCGACCTGCAGCAGGATGTCGCCGGTCTTGCCATCGGCCTGGGGTTCGGGCACGGGAATGCCGGCCTTGGCCAGGTGCTTCATCAGGTACAGGTAGAACGGCAACTGGTCGGCGCGCAGGCGCTCGAACAGGGTCAGCACGTACTCGCCCTGGCTGGTGGTCAGAAAGTAGTTGGTGTTTTCAATACCGCCTTCAATACCGCGCAACGAGACGAAATCGCCCAGTGGGACGCGCTTGAGCAAGGCCTTGGCAGCCTTGTCGGATACTTCGGTGAAAACAGCCATGGATGTATATCGTCGCTACAAAAACAAGGCCAGCCTCTGTGGCTGGCCTGGCCCGCAAGGCGGGTGCAAAGAAGCGATTATCGCAAGCCCGGGCGGCGCCGGGCTTTTCGCTCTGGTATCGCGCTCAGAAATTGCCGATGTTCCAGACGCGCTTCTTGCTCTGGGTGTCGCCAAAGCCATCGGGGCGGGCGCGGGCGCCGTCGGTCGGCTTGACCTCATAGCCGGGCATGTTGCCCATCTTGGGCTGCACATGGATGCTCTGGGTCTGGCCACCAATGCGCACCTCGTCGATACGGCTGCCCGCATCTTCCACCCGGATGTATTCGGCCTTCTGGTTGTACTTGTCGTTCGCGGGCGCCGCGTCGGCAGGGGCCGCAGGCTGTGCAGCGGGCTGGGCTGCAGGCTGCTCGGCAGGAGCGGCGGGTTGCTGGGCCAGCGCAGGGGCTGCCAGCACCAGTGCCAGGGCCTGGGCGATGAAAGAAGTGGTAATTGCGCGCATGGCTCAATTGTAAGTTGTCGCCCGGTGTTTGCGTACCGGGCACAATGTCAATATGCGTAATCCTCCTACTTTAGTGCTGGTGGACGGTTCCAGCTATCTGTACCGTGCCTACCATGCGATGCCCGACCTTCGTGCGGTTCCCGGCGACTCTGCCAGCCCGGCTACCGGGGCCATCCGGGGCATGATCAACATGATGCAGGCGTTGCGTAAAGACATACAGGCCGACTACGCCGTCTGTGTTTTCGACGCCAGCGGCCCCACCTTCCGCGACGATCTCTACACCGAGTACAAGGCCACGCGCTCGCCAATGCCCGATGACCTGCGCTCGCAGATCGCGCCCATCCATGAGGTGGTGCAGCTGCTGGGCTGGAAGATTCTGGCGGTGCCCGGGGTCGAGGCCGACGATGTCATCGCCACCCTGGCCCGGATGGCATCGCAGCAGGGCATTCAGGTCATCGTCTCTAGCGGCGACAAGGATTTGAGCCAGCTGGTCAACGAGCATGTGACCATCATCGACACGATGAACGGCAAGCGCCGCGATGTGGCCGGGGTCACGGCCGAGTTTGGCGTGCCGCCGTCGCAGATGGTCGAGTACCAGGCCTTGGTGGGCGATACGGTGGACAACGTGCCCGGCGTCAGCAAGGTAGGCCCCAAGACGGCTGCCAAGTGGCTGGAGGAACACGGCTCCTTGGACCAGCTGATCGCCAAAGCCGACACGATCAAGGGTGTTGCCGGCCAGAACCTGCGCGATGCGATTGCCAGCGGCCAGCTGGCGCTGAGCCGCCAGCTGGTGACGATGAAAACCGATTGCGCGCTGGACGACTACATCCCGGGCCTGCCCGCCTTCGATGGCATTACGCTGGGCGAGCCGGATGCCGCCGGCCTGGCACCGTTCTATGAGCAGTACGGCTTCAAGGGCCTGGCGCGGTCGCTGGGTTCTGCCGCAGCGCCCGCTGCGGGCAAGGCCGCAGCCGGCCCTGCCGGCCAGGCCGGTCTGTTTGACAGTGCCGATGCTGCGGTGACCGAGGTTGCCATCGAGGCCCAGCAGCGCGATGTGGTCTACCACACCATCCTGACCGAGGCCGATCTGGACGCCTGGTTGCTCAAGCTGCAAACGGCCGAATTGGCGGCGCTCGATACCGAAACCGATTCGCTCGATGAAATGCAGGCCCGCATCGTCGGCATCTCGTTCAGCGTGCAGGTGGGCGAGGCGGCCTACATCCCGCTGCGCCACGAGGGCATGGACGTGCCCGAGCAGCTGCCGATGGAGCTGGTGCTGGCCAAGCTCAAGCCCTGGCTGGAAGACGCCAGCAAAAAGAAGCTGGGCCAGCATGTCAAATATGACCAGCATGTGCTGGCCAACCACGGCATTCGCGTGCAAGGCTATGCGCATGACACCATGCTGCAGTCCTATGTGCTGGAGGCCGACCGCCCCCACAACCTGGGCAGCCTGGCACTGCGCCACACCGGCCGCACGGGCATCAGCTATGAGGACCTCTGCGGCAAGGGCAAGGGCCAGATACCGTTTGCCCAGGTACCGGTGGACAAGGCTGCCGCGTACAGCTGTGAGGATTCCGACCAGACCCTCGATGTACACCGCGTGCTGTGGCCGCGCATCGAAGCCCATCCTGGCCTGGCGCATATCTATGCGCTGGAGATGCAGACCAGCGAAGCGCTGTTCCGCATCGAGCGCAATGGCGTGCGCATTGATGCGCCCGAGCTGGCGCGCCAGAGCAATGACCTGGGCCGCCGCATTCTGGCGCTGGAAGCCGAGGCCTACGAGATCGCCGGGCAGCAATTCAACCTGAGCAGCCCCAAGCAGCTCGGCGAGATCTTTTTTGACAAGCTGGGCCTGCCGGTGGTGAAGAAAACCGCCACCGGCGCGCGCAGCACGGACGAAGAAGTGCTGGAAAAGCTGGCTGAGGATTACCCGCTGCCGGCCAAGATCCTGGAGCACCGCTCGCTGTCCAAGCTCAAGGGCACCTACACCGACAAGCTCGCGCAGATGGCGCTGCCCAGCGATGGCCGCGTGCACACCCACTATGCGCAGGCGGTGGCTGTCACCGGCCGCCTGTCGAGCAACGAGCCGAACCTGCAGAACATTCCCGTGCGCACCGCCGAAGGCCGCCGCATCCGCGAAGCCTTTGTCGCGCCCGGAGGCAAGCTGATTGCCAGCGCCGACTACTCGCAGATCGAGCTGCGCATCATGGCGCATCTGTCGGGCGACGAGGCGCTGCTGAATGCCTTCCGCGATGGGCTGGATGTGCACCGCGCCACCGCCGCCGAGGTGTTTGGCGTGGCACTGGACCAGGTCAGCAGCGAGCAGCGCCGCTATGCCAAGGTCATCAACTTTGGCCTGATCTACGGCATGAGCAGCTTTGGTCTGGCCAAGAACCTGGGCATCGAGACCAAGGCCGCTGCCGCCTATATCGACAAGTACTTCCAGCGCTACCCCGGCGTCAAGCGCTACATGGACCAGACCGTGGAGCTGGCCCATGCGCAAGGCTATGTCGAGACCGTGTTCGGCCGCCGCCTGGTGCTGCCCGAGATCAATGGCGGCAATGGCCCGCGCAAGAAAGCCGCCGAGCGCGCCGCGATCAATGCGCCGATGCAGGGCACGGCGGCCGACCTGATCAAGAAGGCCATGGTGGCCGTACAGGCCAAGCTTGACGCCCAGAAGCCCGAGGTGCTGGTCATCATGCAGGTGCACGATGAACTGGTGTTCGAGCTGCCGGCGGCCGAGCAGGACTGGGTGCGCACGGAGATCCCGGCCATCATGGCCGGTGTGGCCGACCTGAAGGTGCCGTTGATCGCCGAGATCGGTTTTGGCCCGAACTGGGAAAAAGCGCACTGATGCGGATACCCAGCGCTGCCTGGCAAGGGCAGCCGCTGAGGTTCCAGATGGACCGCCCCAAGCCCCGGCATGCGTCCAGGATTTGGGGCGGTTAATGCAACTGCGTTGCAACTAAGTGCTACCATGCGCGGCATGTTGGATGGGGCAGGGCGCCCGGTGGCTGCGCAGGCGCGCGATGCTGCACTGGGGTGATGGCATTGTTTGTTGAGCCGGCCCCGCTGAAGGATGGTTTCATGACTTTGATCGCAATCGTGCTGGCGACCCTTGCTGCCGGTTTGGGCAGCGTGTGGGTGGCCGCAGCGCTGATGCGCACGGGTATCGGCAGCCAGGGCAGCCGCTTTGGTGCCCAGCACCTGCTGAGCCTGGCCGCAGGCGCCTTGCTCGCTACCGCCTTTGTGCATTTGCTGCCCGAGGCTTTCGAGAGCCAGATCAACCCCAAGGCCCTGTTTGTGGTGCTGCTGCTGGGTCTGGTATTTTTCTTTTTGCTGGACAAGGCCGAACTCTGGCACCACGGCCATGAGCACCGCCATGCGCTGCCTGAAGAGCGCGGCCATGCCCATGGCGGCCATGCGGAAGGTGACCGTGCGGATGGCGAGCACGCCGATGGCCAGCATGGCCATGCGCACCACCACCACGGCCACACGCACAACCACAGCGCAGGCGGCTGGTCGCTGCTGACCGGTGACAGCGTGCACTGCTTTGGCGACGGCATCCTGATTGCGTCGGCCTTCATGGCCGATAGGTGGCTGGGCATTGTGGCGGCCATCTCGGTGCTGGCCCATGAGGTGCCGCACCATATGGGCGACTTGGTGGTGCTGTCGGGCAATGGCAGCCGCAGCCAGAGCAAGGTGGCGCTGCTCAAGCTGTCGCTGGCCGGTGCGGTGACCGCGCTGGGCGGTGTGGTCGGCTATTTCCTGGTCAGCTCACTGGCCGATTTTCTGCCGTACTTCCTGGCCATTGCATCAAGCAGCTTCATCTATGTGGCGCTGGCCGATCTGATCCCGCAGCTGCAGCGCCAGCTGTCGGCCAAGCAGACGGTGCAGCAGGTGGTCTGGCTGGCCATCGGCATGGTGGTGGTGAGCGCGGTCAGCACCTGGGCGCATGGCGACCATGACCACCCAGGCCATGCACACGGCCCGGCCGGGCAGCATGAGGCCCATGGCGCCGATGACGCGCATGGCGACCACGACGGGCACAAGCACTGAGACGGGTGAGGACGGCAGCTGTCAGCCTGCGCGCAGGCCACTGCCCTTGTTGGCCAGCAAGGCACGCACCACCGGCAGCTGACGCCGCGAGACCAGCAGCACATCCGGGATGCCAAACAGACGCAGCTGCCAGCCCTCGCTGTCGTCTGCATCACAGGCCTTTTCCAGGCAGCGGATGGCGGACGGTGCCACCAGTGCATTGCGGTGCACGCGCAGATAGCGCTTGGCAAAGCGCGTCTCCAGATCGTTGAGGCTGCCCGACCACAGATACTCATGTGTACCGGTGCGCACAGTCACATATTTCAACTCGGATTTGAAATACAGCACATCGGCCAGGCGCACCCGTTCGGTACGGCCCCGGTCGGTGATCAGCAAGGTGTCGGCATCCAGGTCAGGCTCGGGCAGGGCAGGGGCCTGGCGCAGTGCATGGGCCTGGGCGACCAGGGCCACCTTGTGCAGCGCCGCTGCCAGGCGCTCGCGCCGCACCGGCTTGGTCAGGTAGTCGGCGGCATTGACTTCGAAGGCGCTCAGCGCATGCTCGGGGTGGGCGGTGACAAAGACCACGGCCGGCGCCGGGGGCTGCTGCTGCAGCTGGCGCGCCAGCTCCATGCCGCTGAGCCCAGGCATGTGGATGTCCAGCAGCAGCACATCAAAGGCCTGGCCCACTGCAGTGGCACTGGCCAGCGCCTGCAGCGCCTCGGGCGCATTGGCGGCCTCGTGCACAGCGGTTGGCGCTGGTGTCATCTCGACCAGCAAGCGCCGCAGCCGGCTGCGGGCCAGGGCTTCATCATCCACAATCAATACTCGCATGGGCGCCTATGCTAGCGGAGGCGGGGCCTGGCTGCCAACACCGGCCGTCGTGTATTTGCGCCCGCTCAAGCGGGGATGCTGATGCGCACCATGTAGATGCCGTCCTTGCTGGTCGCCTTGAAGTCGTACTCCAGGTCATAGAGCAGGCGCAGCCGCTTTTTCACATTCAGGATGGCGGTGCCGGTGCCGGCACGCCGCTCCGGCTGCGGGGCGCTGAACGGGCGCGGCGTGGTGTTGATGATCTGGATCTGCACCATATTGCCCCGCCTGCGCGTGGCAATGCTGATGCGGCCATGGCCGTGGCTGGGCTCGATGCCGTGCTTGACGGCGTTCTCCACCAGCGGCTGCAGAAACAGCGGCGGCACGGTGGCGTCATCGGCGCGCGAATCCAGGTTCCAGCGCACGGCCATGCGGTCTTCAAAGCGGATCTGCTCGATCGACAGGTAGCGGCGCGCCAGCATCACCTCTTCGGCCAGGGTCGAGGCCTCGCGCTTTTCGGTCAGCGCATGGCGGAACAGGTCGCTCAGGTCCTCCAGCATGGCTTCGGCCTTGTGCGGGTGGTCCTGCACCAGCGCAATGGCGCTGTTGAGCGCATTGAAGAGGAAATGCGGGCGGATGCGCGCCTGCAGCTCGGCCAGCCGCGCGGTGGTGGCCGCCGGCGTGCGGGCCTGGGCGCGCCACTGCAGGCCCACCACGACCATCGCCGCCAAAAAGCCGCCCGCCGCAGCGCTGGCCAGCCAGGCGGTGTGTGACGACAACGTCGCCCATTGGTAGAGCATGGCCGCCAGCAGCCCGCAGGCCACGCCCAGCGCGGCGCCGGCCAGGTACTGCACGCGCGTGCTGCAGCGCTGCAGCTGCTTTTTCTGCTGGCAGGCCAGCACCAGCCACAGCAGGCTGGCCGGCAGCACCACGGCGGTGAGCAGTGCCAGCTGAAAGAACCAATCGAGCAGGCTGCTGGTGCCAAAGGCCGCAGCAATCGCCACCACGGTCTCGACCAGGGCCACCGTGCGGCCGATCACACTGGCGGTGCAGGCATCAAACACATAGGCCGTGCCGACGATGGCTTCGCGCGGTGCTGGATTAGTTGATGTTGCTGGCATGGTCGTGCAGGGTCGATAAAATCCTGGTTTTTCGCCCAGGGCTTCGGCGGGCCACAGGCACAGCACCGGAGGCTGTGTTTCCGCAGCGCAACTGGCAGCTTAACCCGAATACTGCGACCTTCATGTCTACACCACACGCTTCGTCTCCTTCGCACAACCAGCTCGATTCCAAGTCCGAAGCCTGGTCGGCGCTGTTCTCCGAACCCATGAGCGATCTGGTCAAGCGCTATACCTCCAGTGTGTTTTTCGACAAGCGCCTGTGGCAGGCCGACATCCAGGGCAGTCTGGCCCATGCACAAATGCTGTGTGCCCAGAAGATCATCGGCGAGCAGGACCTGGCCTCCATCGAGCAGGGCATGGCGCAGATCACCTCGGAAATCGAAGCGGGTAGCTTTGAGTGGAAGCTGGACCTGGAAGACGTGCACCTGAACATCGAAGCGCGCCTGACCCAGCTGGTGGGCGATGCCGGCAAGCGCCTGCACACCGGCCGCAGCCGCAATGACCAGGTTGCCACCGATGTGCGCCTGTGGCTGCGCGGCGAGATCGACCTGATCGAAGGCCTGCTGGGCGAGCTGCAGCTGTCCCTGGTGGAAGTGGCCGAAAAGAACGTCGACGTGATCCTGCCCGGTTTTACCCACCTGCAGGTGGCCCAACCGGTGAGCTTTGCCCACCACCTGCTGGCCTATGTGGAAATGTTCAAGCGCGATGCCGAGCGCATGCTGGACGTGCGCAAGCGCGTCAATGTGCTGCCGCTGGGCAGCGCCGCGCTGGCCGGCACCACCTACCCGCTGGACCGCGAGCGCGTGGCCCGCACGCTGGGCATGGAAGGCGTGTCCCAGAACTCGCTGGACGGCGTCAGCGACCGTGACTTCGCGATTGAATTCACCGCAGCGGCGTCGCTGTGCATGGTGCACATCAGCCGCCTGTCCGAGGAACTGATCATCTGGATGAGCCAGAACTTCGGCTTTGTGCGCATTGCCGACCGCTTCACCACCGGCTCGTCGATCATGCCGCAGAAGAAGAACCCCGATGTGCCCGAGCTGGCACGGGGCAAGACCGGCCGCGTGGTCGGCCACCTGATGGGCCTGATCACGTTGATGAAAGGCCAGCCGCTGGCCTACAACAAGGACAACCAGGAAGACAAGGAGCCGCTGTTCGACACCGTCGACACCTTGAAGGACACCTTGCGCATCTTCGCCGAGATGATCGGCGGCCAGGTGAACCCTGCGACCGGCGCCAAGGAGGGCGGCATCACCGTCAACGCCGACAACATGCGTGCCGCTGCGCTCAAGGGCTATGCCACCGCCACCGACCTGGCCGATTACCTGGTCAAGAAGGGCCTGCCTTTCCGCGATGCCCACGAGACCGTGGCCCATGCCGTCAAGCTCGCCTCGCAAAAGGGTGTGGACCTGACCGAGCTGCCGCTGGCCGAGCTGCAGGCCTTCAACCCCAACATCGAAGCCAATGTCTTCGAGGCGCTGAGCCTGGAAGGTTCGCTGAACGCCCGCAATACGCTGGGTGGCACGGCGCCTGCCCAGGTGCGCACGCAGCTGGCCAAGCACCGCACGCGGCTGGCATAAGCCTTGCTTGAACGGTTCTTCTTCGATTCCTGAAAGCTGAGCATGTCCCTGCGCCGCCGCCATTTCTCCCAACAATTGCTGGCCGCTGCTGCGGCCGGGTGGCTGGCCAGCCCCAGCTGGGCGGCGGGCTACAACAAGGGCAAGCCGGTGCGGCTGTTGGTGGGCTTTCCACCGGGCGGCGGCACCGACGTGATTGCACGCCTGCTGGCCGAGAAGATGAAGGACAGCCTGGGCACCTCGGTGGTGGTGGAGAACAAGCCCGGCGCGGGCGGCCAGATTGCGGCCCAGATCCTCAAGGCCTCGCCTGCGGATGGCGCCACCTTCTTCGTCACCCACGACCACACCATCTCCATCCTCCCCCAGGTCGTCAAGAACCCGGGGTTTGACCCGCATGCGGACTTTGTGCCGGTGGCGGGATTTGCCAGCTTTGTCAATGCGATTGCGGTCTCCGACGGCCTGGGCGTGCGCACGTTCGAGGCCTATCTGCAGTGGCTCAAAAAGCAGGGCGGCAAGAGTGCGGTGGGCATTCCAGCCCCGGCATCGACGCCGGAGTTCCTGGTGCGGGTGCTGAACCAGCGCTTCAAGACCGATCTGGTGTCCGTGCCGTACCGGGGCAGCGCGCCGATGCTGGCCGACATGATGGGCAACCAGATCCCCGCCGGCATTGGTTCCGTGCAGGATTTCATCGAAAGCCACAAGGCCGGCAAGATCCGTGTGCTGGCGGTACTGGGCGGCAAGCGCCAGCAGGCCTTGCCCGATGTGCCCACCTTCAGCGAGCTGGGCTTGCCGGGCCTCGAAGACATGCCCTACTACGGCATGTACGCTGCGGCCGGCACGCCAGCCGAGATGGTGCAGGCCGTATCGCAGGCGGTTGCCAAGGCCGTGGCCGCCCCCGATGTGCAGGAGCAGCTGGTCGGCATGGGGTTGAGCGTGGGCTACATGACGCCCGAGCAGCTGCTCGCACGCGAGCGCGCCTATTCGGCCGTCTGGGCCCGCATCATCCGCGACAGCGGCTTCCAGCCGCAGTGACCTTCGCTGGCGCTGCTGGACAGCAAGGCATCCATCGGCAGAGCCCCGGCAAGCCATTAGCCTAATAAATAGCATCTTCTTGTTGCCAAATGAAACACCTGGCTGCCCTGGGCGGCCAGCCAACACTGGCGCAGGCTAATTTTGGTACGCTCTCACCATCCTAGGGGAGAGCTCCGTGAATACAACATTACAACGCTGGCTGGCGGGCGCCGGCTGGGCTGCGCTGGGCCTGTCGGCCCATGCCACAAGCATCACATCGGTGTCACCGCAGGGCGAGGTGGCCCGGGTCCGGCAAATCGTGGTCAAGTTCGATGCGGCCGTGGTGCCGATGGGCGATCTGCGCGCGGCCGCGCCGGTCAAGCTGGACTGCGACAACAAGCAGGCCCAGAGCCAGGGCACCGGCCGCTGGACGGGGCCCCGCGAATGGGTGTTCGACCTGGCCGATGACCTGCCGCCCGGGGTGCGCTGCACCGTCGAGAAGGTCGCCAACCTCAAGGATGCCGCTGGCGAGCCCGTCAAAGGCGCGGCCAGGTACAGCTTTGGCACCGGTGGCCCGTCGGTGACGCGCATTGTTCCCGGCAGCTACCAGGCGCTGGACAGCCGCCAGTTCTTCGGCCTGCAGTTCAATGCCGATGTCGTGACCTCGACCGTAGAGGCCAGCACCTGGTGCACCGTCAAGGGCATTGGTGAGCGCATTCCGGTGCGCCTGTTGAGCGCCTCGGAGTCCGACGACTTCATGCAAAGCCAGTTTGGCCGCGATAGCTTGCAGCAGCGGCCACGCCGCCATGTGGCCCTGCAGTGCCAGCGCGCGCTGCCCGAGGGTGCGCAGATGAGCCTGGTGGTGGGCGCAGGGGTGAGCACGGACAACGGGGTCAAGCAGACCCGGGAGCGCCGCTTTGACTACCAGGTGCGCCAGCCATTCACCGCCGAGTTCAGCTGCGAGCGCGCCAATGCGCAGGCGGGCTGCCTGCCGATCCGCCCGCTCAATGTGTTTTTCAGCGCCGGGGTGGACCGCAAGCTGGCCGAAGGCGTTTTCCTCGAAACCTCCAAGGGCAAGGTCAAGCCCAGCTTTCCCGATGACGGGGATGCCGGCGAAGTCAACCGCCTGCAGTTTGCGCCGCCGTTTGCCGAGAAGGAGACGATGCGCATCGTGCTGCCCCAGGGCTTCAAGGACGAGTCCGACCGGCCGCTGGCCAATGCCAACCTGTTCCCGCTGAAAGTGCAAAGCGGCCTGATGCCGCCGCTGGCCAAGTTTGCCGCCTCGCCCTTCGGCGTGGTCGAGCGCTTTGCCGAAGGCGACAAGGGACCGGCCATGTTCCCGGTGACCTTGCGCAATGTGGAGCAGGACCTGCAGATCAAGGGCCTGTCGATCGAGGACAAGGGCACCGTCGCAACCCTGCAGCTGCAAAGCGATGCCGACATCATCCGCTGGTACCGCAAGCTGCAGCGCTATGACAACTGGCAGGTCAGCCGCAAGCAGGCGGCGCAGGACAGCAAGATCCCGCTGCCCAATGTGCTGCCCGATGGCGACAAGAACAATGTCGAAACCCGCATGCTGTCGCTGCTCGAAGGCCAGGCCGCTGGCAAGAAGCTGGCCCTGCCCAAGACCGACAGCAAGGACCCGCGCCCGTTCGAGGTGGTGGGTATTCCGCTGGAGACCGGTTTCCATGTGGTCGAGATTGCCTCGCCGATGCTGGGCGATGCGCTGCTCAACACCGACTACGACAGCGCCCGCCGCGTGATGTATGTGCGCAGCTCGGCGCTGGTGACCAACCTGGGCGTGCACTTCAAGCTCGGCCGTGAGAACGCGATGGCCTGGGTGACCAGCCTCGACAAGGGCAAGCCGGTGGCCAATGCCCAGGTGCGCATCTCCACCTGCGACGGCAAGACCCTGGTGCAGGGCACCACCGACAAGGACGGCGTGGCCCGCTTCGACAAGCTCGACACCCAGGCGCAGGTGCGCTGCGAGGGAGGCGCTGACAGCGACACCAGCTCGGCCTACTTTGTGAGCGCGCGCGCGACGGTCGATGGCAAGCAGGACATGGCCTTTGTCTGGAGCGACTGGCAGCGTGGCATCGAGAGCTGGCGCTTCAACCTGGAGACCGACAGCAGCCCCGTGCAGGATGTGGTCGCCCATACCGTGCTCGATCGCAGCCTGTTGCGCGCCGGCGAAACGGTGTCGATGAAGCACCTGATCCGCAGCCAGACCATGGGCGGCCTGGGCTTGCCCGGCAAGGAGCAGTTGCCCGACCAGGTGGTCATCACCCATGTGGGCAGCAATGACGAGTTCGAGCTGCCGCTGAGCTGGCAGCGCCCGGGCCAGGGCCTGTCGGCCGTGTCGGAGTTCAAGATTCCCAAGTCTGCCAAGCTGGGCACCTACAACATCACGCTCAAGGGCGGCAAGGGCAAGTGGGGACCGACCGAGATGCAGACCACCTCGTTCCGGGTGGAAGAGTACCGCCTGCCGGTGTTCAAGGGCAGTGTGACGCCGGACCAGCCAGCGCCCATCGTGCAACCGGGCAAGCTCGGTGCCCAGGTGCAGCTGTCCTACCTCTCGGGCGGCGCAGCGGCCAAGGAGGCCGTCAAGGTATCGGCCGCGATCCAGTCGCATGCGGTGAGCTTTGAGGACTACGACACGTTCTCGTTCGGCCGTCCCTATCTGAGCCGCAAGCTGCCCGGCGCGGGTAACGACGGAGAAGACTACAGCAATGACCGCCGTGTGATTGCCGACAAGCTGGCGCTGACCCTGGATGCCAATGGCGTGGGCAAGGCCGAGATCGCGCAGGTGCCCAGCTCCGTGGCGCCGCAGGATCTGCTGCTGGAGGCAAGCTTCTCCGACCCCAATGGCGAGGTGCAGACCATCAGCAACCACAGCGTGATCTGGCCTGCGTCGGTGGTCGCCGGCATCAAGGCCGAGAACTGGGCCTCCACCGACAAGAAGCTGAGCTTCCAGGCGCTGTCGCTGACGCCGTCGGGCAAACCCGTCTCCGGCGTCAAGCTGCAGGTGCGGGCGGTGGCGCGTATTGTCACCTCCACGCGCAAGCGCATGGTGGGCGGCTTCTACAGCTACGAGAACCATGAGAGCTACAAGGACCTGGGCGTGGTCTGCAGCGGCAAGAGCGATGCCAAGGGCCTGCTCGATTGCAGCACCCAGCTGAGCGAAGGCGGCGAGACCGAGCTGATCGCCGAGGCCACCGATGACAAGAACCGCAGCTCCAAGGCCGCGACCTCGGTCTGGGTGACCAAGCAGGGCGAGCTGTGGTTCGGCGGAGAAGACACCGACCGCATGGACCTGCTACCGGAAAAGAAATCCTACAAGGTGGGCGACACTGCGCGCTTCCAGGTGCGCATGCCCTTCCGCGAGGCAACGGCGCTGGTGACGGTGGAGCGTGAAGGCGTGCTGTCCAGCCAGGTGATCACCCTGCGCGGCGATGACCCCACGGTCAACCTGAAGGTGCAAGAGGGCTGGGGCCCGAATGTCTACGTCAGCGTGATGGCGCTGCGTGGCCGCCTGCGCGAAGTGCCCTGGTACAGCTTCTTTACCTGGGGCTTCAAGTCGCCGCGTGAATGGTGGACCTCGTTCTGGTACGAGGGCAAGGAATATGTGGCGCCCACCGCGCTGGTGGACCTGTCCAAGCCCGCCTACCGCCTGGGTGCGGCCGAGATTCGCGTCGGCATTGCCGACCGCCAGCTGGCAGTGACCGTCAAGAGCGACAAGGAAAGCTACCGCATCCGCAACACCGCCAAGGTCACGATCGAAGCCAAGCTGCCCAATGGCAAGCCGGCTGCGGGCGCGGCTGTGTCGGTGGCGGCCGTGGACCAGGCCTTGCTGGAGCTCAAGAGCAATGACACCTGGGCGCTGCTCGAAGCCATGTACCAAAAGCGTTCCTGGGGTGTGGAGACCTCCACCGCCCAGATGGAAATCATCGGCCGGCGCCACTACGGCCGCAAGGCGGTGGCGGCAGGCGGCGGCGGTGGCAATGGCCAGACGCGCGAGCTGCTCGACACCCTGCTGCTGTGGCAGCCCAATGTGGTGCTGGATGCGAATGGCCGCGCCGAAGTGGATGTGCCGCTCAACGACGCCCTCACCAGCTTCAAGATCGTCGCCGTGGCCGAGAGCGGGCTGGAGCTGTTTGGCACCGGCACCACCCAGATCCGCACCACGCAGGAGCTGCAGATCATCAGCGGCCTGCCGCCGCTGGTGCGCGATGGCGACCGCTATGACGCCCAGGTCACCCTGCGCAACACCACCAGCAAGCCCATGCAGGTGCTGGTGACCCCCAAGGCCACGTTGCTGCAGCTGGAGCCGCAGACGGTGGAAGTGGCGGCCAACGAGGCCCGCACCGTGAGCTGGAGCGTGACGGCACCTGCCGACATGTCGCAAAGCCGCCAGGGCGAGCTGCTCTGGGAGATCAGCGCCAAGGACAAGCAGGGCGATGCCGCCGATGCGCTCAAGGTCAGCCAGCGGGTGGTGCCCGCCGTGGCGGTGGAGACCCTGCAGGCCACGTTGCTGCAGCTCGATGGCAGTCTGGATATGCCGGTGAGTGCACCGGCCGATGCCTTGCCCGGCCGTGGCGGCCTGAAGCTGTCGCTGGTGCCGCGCCTGGCAGAAGGCCTGCCCGGTGTGCGTGACTGGTGGCGTGCCTACCCTTACGCCTGCCTGGAGCAGACCACGAGCAAATCCATCGGCATGCAGGATGCAGCGCTGTGGAAGAGCACGATGGAACGCCTGCCTACCTATCTGGATGGCGATGGCCTGGCCAACTACTTCTCGCCGCAACCGGGCAGCAGCAACACCGGCAGCGATGCGCTGACCGCCCACCTGCTGCAGGCCGCTTTCGAGATGAAGCGCATTGATCCGGCCTTCGCGATCCCCGCCGCGCCGCTGGGCCGCATGCAGGACGCCCTGGCCCGCTTCATCGATGGCCGCATCGAGCGCAAGTTCTGGAGCCCGCGCTCCGACCTGGAAGTGCGCAAGCTCGCTGCCATCAACGCGTTGGCGCTGTATGGCAAGGCGCAGCCGCGCATGCTGACCAGCATCCAGATTGCGCCTAACGACTGGCCCACCCAGACGGTGGTGGACTGGCTGTCCATCCTGGGCCACATGAAGGATGTGCCTAACCGCAGCAAGCTGCTCGAAGAGGCCAACCAGATCCTGCGTGCGCGCCTGAGCTACCAGGGCACCAAGGTGCTGTTCGCCAACGAGAACAACGACTACTGGTGGTGGCTGATGCAAAACGGTGACACCACCCTGGCGCGCTTCCTGCTGGTGGTGATGGACGATCCGGCCTGGAAGGACGACATGCCGCGCCTGGCCAGCAGCTTCATCAGCCGCCAAAAGAGCGGTGCCTGGACGACGACCACGGCCAACCTCTGGGGCGCACTGGCGCTGGAGCGCTTCTCGCGCACCTATGAATCCACGCCGGTGACCGGCACGACCGAGGCCAGCATGGCCGGCAAGTCCGGCACCGTGGACTGGAGCCGCGTGACCAAGGCGCAGGACGCCATCGAGCTGCTGGCGCAGGGCGGCAAGCGCACGCCCGGCCCGACCGAGCAGGTCGCGCAGTGGTTGAACAACACCATTGACCTGCCTTGGGCCAGTGGCAACCAGAGCCTGAAGGTGCAGCAAAAGGGCACCGGCAAGCCCTGGTTGACGGTGCAGTCGCAGGCGGCCGTGCCGCTCAAGCAGCCGCTGTCGGCCGGCTACACCATCAGCAAGACCGTGGTGGCCGTGGAGCAGGCCAACAAGAACCTGCCCGCTGGCCAGTACACCCGGGGCGATGTGCTGCGTGTGACCCTGGAGGTGAATGCCAGCGCCAACATGACCTGGGTGGCGATCACCGATCCGATTCCGGGCGGCGCCACCATCCTGGGTAGCGGCCTGGGCCGGGACTCGGCGCTGTCCACCGCCGGCGAGAAATCGACCGGCTGGGGCTGGAAGGCGTTCGAGGAGCGCTCGTTCGAGAGCTACCGCGCCTACTACGGCTACCTGCCGCAGGGCAAGCTCAGCCTGCAGTACAGCTACCGCGTCAACAACACCGGTGAGTTTGCGCTGCCATCGACCCGCGTCGAGGCGCTGTATGCGCCCGAGATGTTCGGCATGGCACCCAATCCGAAGGTGACGGTTGTGCCTGTGGCGCCATGAGGCTGCGCGCAATAACCCGCTGGCGGCTGCTGGCCCTGGCCTGCCTGGTGCATGCACCACTGGCCCAGGCTGTGCCCAGCTTTGGCGAGGTGCGCCAGGACTTCAGCTCGTCGGAGACGCGGGTGCTGTCACGCGAAGGCGAGTTGCTGCAGAGGGTGCGCACCGACAGCACGGTGCGCCGGGGCGACTGGGTGGCGCTGGGCGATGTATCGGCCGCGTTGCGCACCGCCATGCTGCTGAGCGAGGACAAGCGTTTTTACGAGCACAGCGGCGTGGACTGGGCGGCGGTGACCGCTGCGGCCTGGGGCAATCTCTGGAACCAGCGCACGCGTGGGGCCAGCACCATCAGCATGCAGCTGGCGGGCTTGCTCGACGGCGACTGGCGGCGCAGCAATGGTGGCCGCTCGGTGGTGCAAAAGGTCGGCCAGACGGTGGCCGCCCAGGTGCTGGACCGGCGCTGGCAGAAGACCCAGATCCTGGAGGCCTACCTGAACCTGGTGCCTTTCCGGGGCGAGCTGGTGGGCATTGATGCGCTGTCACGCACCCTGTTCGACAAGGCCCCCCATGGGCTGGATGACCGTGAGGCGGCGGTGGCCGCCGCGCTGGTGCGCGCGCCCAATGCGCGGCCCAGTCAGGTGGGCCAGCGCGCCTGCGGCGTGCTCAGGGAGATGCGGCGTGATCCCAAGGTGGACTGCGAAGCGATCGTGTTCTTCACCGAGATCGCGCTGAAAAAGCGCGCCTTTGATGCCAGCGAAGGCATTGCGCCGCACTTCAGCCGCATTGCACTGCGCGAGGCACGGCAACGCGCAGATGGAAAAACCCAGCCGGCGGCCATGGCCAGCCTGCGCACTACCTTGAGTGCGCCGCTGCAGCGCTATGCGGTCGATATTCTGGGCCAGCACCTGCAGGCGTTGCGCAGCAGCAATGTGCAAGATGGCGCTGTGCTGGTGCTAGACAACGCCAGCGGCGAGGTGCTGGCCTGGGTGGGCTCATCGGGCGCACTGAGCCAGGCCCATGCGGTGGATGCGGTGCTGGCGCCGCGCCAGCCGGGCTCCACCCTCAAGCCCTTTCTCTATGGCCAGGCGATTGCCGAGCGCAAGCTCACCGCTGCGTCCTTGATCGAGGATTCGCCGGCCCGCATTCCGACGGCCAGCGGCCTCTACATTCCGCAGAACTACGACCGCAGCTTCAAGGGCTGGGTGTCGGTGCGCACGGCGCTGGGCGCGTCGCTCAATGTGCCGGCGGTACGCACCCTGGTGATGGTGGGTGTCGACGACTTCTTTGACCAGCTGGTGCGCCTGGGCATGCCGATGCGCGAGAGCGGCAGCTATTTTGGCTACAGCCTGGCGCTGGGCAGCCCCGACATTCCGCTGGTGCAGCTGACCAATGCCTACCGCGCACTGGCCAATGGCGGGCGCTACAGCCCGGTGGCCTATGCGCGTGGCGGCAAGCCGCAGTTCCGCCAGGCGATGGATGCGGGCGCCGCCTATGTGGTGGGCGATATGCTGGCCGATGGCAATGCCCGCGTGCGCACCTTTGGGCTGGACAGCGTGCTGGGCACCCGCAGCTGGGCGGCGGTGAAAACCGGCACCAGCAAGGACATGCGCGACAACTGGGCAGTCGGCTGGTCCGACCGCTACACGGTCGGCGTCTGGGTGGGCAATGCCAGTGGCGAAGCCATGCACTCGGTCAGCGGCACCAGCGGTGCGGCGCCGGTCTGGGCCAGCATCATGGCCTTTTTGCACCAGGGCCAGCCCAGCCGCGCGCCCAAGCCGCCGCCCGGGCTGCATGAGCAATGGGTGGATTTTGGCCCTGCACCGGCGGGCCAATCGGGCGCCGGCTTTGCGCTGGAGGCGCGGCGTGAGGAGTGGTTCCTGGCCGGCACCGGGCAGTCCCGCTTTGCGCTGGATGGCCAGGCGACCGGGGTCGACGAGATGGTGGGCGGCCGCAGCTTTGCCGGGCGGCCCACCGAGGCCCGTGGCGCCGATGCACCTGCTGCGGTGCGCATTCTGGCCCCCGCGAACGGCACGATTGTCGCGGTGGACCCGGACATTCCACCCGACCGCCAGCGCCTGCAGTTTGTCGCCGATTCGGCCGCTGCACGCTGGCGCATCGATGGCAAGGATGTCGCGCGCGGCGCGCGCTGGGCCTGGCTGCCCTGGCCGGGGCGCCACCAGGTGGAGCTGGTCAATGCGCAGGGCGAGGTGCTGGACAGCATCCGCCTGGAAGTGCGCGGCGCCGGTGTCAAACAGGCCAAGCGCTGAGCAGGGGCTGCAGCCATCCGCGAGGGGGCTGCAGCAATACCGGCAGGGGCTTTTAGTCGACGACGACCGCGGTGCCGCTGGCTGACACCATCAGCATGCCGTTGTCCTTGCCCAGCACTTCATAGTCCAAGTCGATGCCGACGACGGCATTGGCACCCAGCGCCTTGGCGCGCTCCTGCAACTCGGCCAGCGCAATGTCTCTGGCCTTTTGCAGCTCTTTCTCGTAGGTGCCCGAGCGGCCGCCAACAATGTCGCGGATGCCGGCAAACCAGTCCTTGAAAAAGTTGGCGCCCAGGATAGCCTCGCCATTGACGATGCCGCAGTAGCGGCTGATGCGCTTGTCTTCAACGCTGGGGGTGGTCGTGACAATCATGGTGTGACTCCAGCGCTATCAGTTGCCGAGCGCGCGCAGCAGCTTTTGGCCAGCGCGGCCATCGGCCTTCATGCCCAGGCGGTTTTGCTCGGCCTTGATGGCCTCGCGCGTCTTGGCGCCGATCATTCCATCGGGCTCGCCAATCGCATAGCCACGGGTCAGCAGCGCCTGCTGCAGCTCCTTGTTCTGCGCGCGTGACAGGCCCAGATCATCGGTCGGCCAGGGGGTGACAAAGCTGATCCGGCTTTGTTGGCTGTCGGCCACCAGGTTGGACAGCTGCGCAATGGCCAGGCCATAGTTTTCCGAGGCGTTGTAGCTGTAGAGCGCATCAAAATTGCGCCCCACCAGGAAGGCTGGGCCACCGGCGGCGGGAATCATGAGGCCGGCCGATGGCAGCGAATCCGGCAGCGGATCGCCATTGGCCAAGGTGACGCCAGCCGAGCGCCAGAAATCCAGCGGCTTCTTGTTCTTGCGGCCGGCATCGGCGGTGCTGAAACCGCTGGGTAGCTTGACCTCAAAGCCCCAAGGCTGGCCCGGGCGGTAGCCGGCGTTCTTCAGGAACATGGCGGTCGAGGCCAGTGCATCGGGCACACTGTCGACGATGTCGCGGCGGCCATCGCCGTCAAAGTCCACCGCGCTGCGGAAGAAGGTCGAGGGCATGAACTGGGTCTGGCCAAAGGCGCCGGCCCAGGAGCCCACCAGCTTGGACTCGGCAATATGGCCTTCTTGCAGAATGCGCAGCGCACTGGCGAACTCGCCGCGGAAATAGGCCTGGCGGCGGCCAAAGCACGACAAGGTGCCCAGCGACTGCACCAGCGAGCGCCCGCCCAGGTTCTGGCCGAAGTTGCTCTCCACACCCCAGACGCCGATGACGATCTGCGGGGAGACCCCGGTGCTCTGTTCGATCTTGTCCAAGGTGTCCTTCCACTTGGCATAGGCGGCGCGGCCTTCGGCCACGCGCTGCTCGTCGACCAGCACGGCGATGTAGTCCCAGACGGGCATCGTGAACTCCGGCTGGCGGTTGAGCAGCGGCAGCACCGTGGCATCGGGCTGGAGCTGGGCGGTGTACTGGTGGAAGGTGGCGGGGGTGATCGCGGCAAAGGCCTTGCTGCTGCGCAGCTCGCTGAGGCAGGACTGGAACTCGGCCTGGCTCAGGTTCGGCGGCTCTTGCGGCGCGCTGGTCTGGGCAAATACGGCGCAGGCGGCAAGGCCCAGGCTGACGGCGGTGGCGAGCTGGCGCATCGCAGGGTGGGGGCGGCGGAACATCATCCAGGCAATATACCTGCTTGCCATGGCCGCAGCCCTGGTAAACCCGCAAGTCACGACCATTGCTTACGTTTTTGGCGGGCGCAAGATGCGGGTAAACCCAAAAATATATGCGCTGCACCATAGCGCCTATCGCTGGCTTGTTATGGCTGGCGCTGCGCGGCACACTACGCTTGTACACAGTTTTGAAGACCCGGCGCGGCAATGCGCGACCGGGCCCCACCATGAGCCCCATGACCGCCCCACAAGCCATCCGTTTCTACCACCAAGGCCGTATCACCGAAGTTGAAGGCCTGGCCCCCACGCGCAGTGTGCTGGACTGGCTGCGCGAGGACGCGCGCTGCACCGGCACCAAAGAAGGCTGCAACGAAGGCGATTGCGGTGCCTGCACGGTGATGCTGGCCGAGCTGGCGGAGCCGGGTGATCCGCAGGCCGTGCAAGGCCTCAAGCTGCAGACCGTCAATGCCTGCATCCAGCTGCTGCCCAGCCTGCATGGCAAGGCGCTGTTCACGGTGGAAGACCTCAAGACCAGCTGCCGACCCAAGGAGGCTGGCCAGCCCGGCAACGCGCTGCACCCGGTGCAACAGGCCATGGTGGACTGCCACGGCTCGCAATGCGGCTTTTGCACGCCCGGTTTTGTGGTGTCGCTGTGGTCCGTCTATGAGCAGCAGCAAGCGCACCCAGGCCCTGCACCCACCCGCCAGCAGCTGGCCGATGCGCTGTCCGGCAACCTCTGCCGCTGCACCGGCTACCGGCCCATTCTGGATGCCGGCCAGCAGATGCTGGACCTGCCCGCCCGCCAGCTGGATGCGGCGCCCGTGGTGTCGGCCCTGCAGGCGCTGCGCAGCGATGCCGACTGGAGCTATGCCTACAGCCCCAGCGGCGGCCAGCCCCAGCACTTCCATGCGCCGGCCAGCATAGCCAGCCTGGCGCAGTTGCGCGCCGCGCTGCCCGATGCCCGCATGATCGGAGGCACCACCGATGTGGCCTTGTGGATCAACAAGCAGTTCCGGCCGCTGGGCGATTTGATTGCCGTCGGGCGGGTCGCGGAGCTGCGCCGCATCGAAGAGCGCGATGGCATGCTCTGCATCGGCGCCGGTGCCTCGCTGGAATCGGCCTGGGCCGCACTGGCCCAGCGCTTTCCGCCGCTGACGGAGGTCTGGCTGCGCTTTGCATCGCCGCCGGTGCGCCATGCCGGCACCATGGGCGGCAATGTGGCCAATGGCTCGCCGATTGGCGATGCCCCGCCGGTGCTGATGGCGCTGGATGCCGAGATCGAACTGCGCCTGGGTGAGCGCCTGCGGCGCATGCCACTGACCGACTTCTACCTGGACTACATGAAGAACCAGCTGGAGCCCGGCGAGTGGGTGCAAGGCCTGCGCGTGCCATTGGCGGTGCAGGCGCGCCAGGTGCGGGCCTACAAGATCAGCAAGCGCTTTGACTGTGACATCTCGGCGCTGTGCGCCGGCTTTTCGCTGCAGCTCGATGCCCAGGGCCAGGTGGAGACCGTGCGCCTGGCCTTTGGCGGCATGGCGGCCACCGTGCGGCGCGCCGCCAAGGCCGAGGCCGCACTGCTGGGCCAGGCCTGGACGGCGCAGGCTGTGCAGCGCGCCCAGGCCGCGCTGGCCGAGGATTTTCAACCGATGACCGATATGCGGGCGAGCGCGGCCTACCGCCTCAAGGTGGCGCAGAACCTGCTGCAGCGCCTGTGGCTGGAGACCCGGGCCGACGCCCCGCTGACTGCCGATGCCACCAGCGTCTGGGCAGCGATGCCGCACCTCGTCAGCAGCGCCCCAGCCCCGCAGGCCGCAGCCACCGGAGCCTGATATGAACACCTCGATCCCCAAGCATGTACTGGCCGGCGCCGAAGCCTTTGCCGGTTACCGCGACAACCACAAGGCGCGCATCGATGTGGCGCAGGAAGCCCGGGCGCGCCAGCAGGGCCACCAGGTCGGCATCAGCCGCAGCCATGAATCGGCGCCTTTGCATGTGGCTGGCGAAGCCGCCTACATTGACGATATGCCCGAGCTGGCCGGCAGCCTGCACTGCGCGCTGGGCTTGTCGCCCGTGGCCCATGGCCGGCTGCTGTCGCTGGACCTGGACGCGCTGCGTGCGCAGCCCGGGGTGGTGGCGGTGCTGACGGCCGCCGATATTCCCGGCGTCAATGACTGCGGCTCCATCATCCATGACGACCCCATCCTCTGCGATGGCGAGATCCGCTACCTGGGCCAGCCGATGTTTGCGGTGCTGGCCGCCGACCGGTACACCGCGCGGCGCGTGGCCGCGATGGCGCGCAAGCTGGCCACGGTGGAAGAGGCCGAGCCGGTGCTGACGCCGCAGCAGGCCCATGCACTGGGCCAGTATGTGATGCCACCGATGCAGCTGGTGCGCGAGACCGATGCCGGCGGCGCCAGCCAGGCCATCGCCCAGGCTCCGCACCGGCTGCAGGGCAGCTGGGAAGTGGGCGGCCAGGAGCAGTTCTACCTCGAAGGCCAGATCAGCTACGCGATCCCCAAGGAGGGGGGCGCGATGCATGTGTTCTGCTCCACCCAGCACCCCAGCGAGATGCAGCACCTGGTGGCCCATGCGCTGGGGGTTCAGGCCCATGCGGTGCATGTCGAATGCCGGCGCATGGGCGGCGGCTTTGGCGGCAAGGAATCGCAATCGGCGCTGTTTGCCTGCGTGGCTGCGGTGGCGGCGCGCAAGCTGGGCCGGCCCGTCAAACTGCGGCTGGACCGCGACGATGACTTCATGGTCACCGGACGGCGCCATTGCTTCTGGTACGAGTACGACATCGGCTATGACGATGCCGGCCGCATCCTGGGGGCCGAGGTGACCATGGTGTCGCGCGCCGGGCATTCGGCCGATCTGTCGGCGCCGGTGATGACCCGCGCGCTGTGCCATTTCGACAATGCCTACTGGCTGCCCAATGTGCGCATGCGCGGCTTCATGGGCAAAACCAATACGCAGAGCAATACCGCATTTCGCGGCTTTGGCGGGCCGCAGGGCGCGATCGTGATGGAGAACATCATGGACTCCATCGCGCGGCAGCTGGGCAAGGATGCGCTCGATGTGCGCCGCGCCAACTTCTATGCCAAGGACAGCGGGCAGTGCACGCCCTATGGCCAGGAGGTGGACGACAACATCATCGACGAGCTGGTCGCGCAGCTGGAGGCGCGCAGCGACTACCGGGCCCGGCGCGCGCAGGTCGATGCCTTCAATGCCAGCAGCCCGGTGCTCAAGCGCGGCCTGGCGCTGACGCCGGTCAAGTTCGGCATCTCGTTCAACGTCAAGCATTTCAACCAGGCTGGCGCACTGGTCCATGTCTACAACGATGGCTCCATCCTGGTCAACCATGGCGGCACCGAGATGGGCCAGGGCCTGAACACCAAGGTGGCCCAGGTGGTGGCGCATGAGCTGGGCGTGGCTTTTGAGCGGGTGCGGGTGACGGCCACCGACACGACCAAGGTGGCCAACACCTCGGCCACTGCCGCATCGACCGGCACCGACCTGAACGGCAAGGCCGCGCAGGACGCGGCGCGCCAGATTCGCGAGCGCCTGGCCGCCTGCCTGGCGGCCCGGCATGGGGCAGACCCGGCATCGGTACGCTTTGTCAATGACGAGGTGCATTGCGCGGGCCAGACCCTGCGTTTTGAGGCCCTGGTCAAACAGGCCTATCTGGAGCGGGTACAGCTCTGGTCCGATGGTTTCTATGCGACGCCCGGGCTGTCCTGGGATGGCGCGGCGATGCGTGGCCGGCCTTTCTTCTACTTTGCCTACGGCGCAGCCGTCAGCGAGGTGGTGGTGGACACCTTGACTGGCGAGAGCAAGCTGCTGCGCGCCGATGTGATCCATGATGTGGGCCAGTCGCTGAACCCGGCCGTGGACATCGGCCAGGTCGAAGGCGCCTTTATCCAGGGCATGGGCTGGCTCACGATGGAGCAGCTGGTCTGGCACCCCAAGACCGGTGCCTTGATGACGCATGCCCCCAGCACCTACAAGATCCCGACCGCCAACGACTGCCCGCCGGTGCTGAACGTGCAACTGTTCGACGGTGCCAACCCGCACGAGACCATCCACCGCAGTAAGGCGGTGGGCGAGCCGCCGCTGCTGCTGCCGTTCTCGGTGCTGTTTGCGATACGCGATGCGGTGGCCGCGACCGGCGCGCCCGGCTGTTGCCCGCCGCTGCGGGCACCGGCCACGGCCGAGGCGATGCTGGACGCCATCGCGGCCGTGCAGGCAGGGCTTTGACGGCGGTGTCCGGCAGGTTGCGCCCGCAACTGCGATACTCGCCGCCTTCGATCTGAAACAGCTTCCATTGAACGATGCATAACCACAAGGAGCAGCCATGAGTGTGCTGGATAACTATTTCAAGCTGGGTGAGCATGGCACGACGGTACGGACCGAAGTGCTGGCGGGGCTCACGACCTTTCTCACCATGGCCTACATCATGTTCGTCAATCCCTCCATCCTGGGGGATGCGGGCATGCCCAAGGGATCGGTGTTTGTCGCCACCTGCCTGATCGCGGCGCTGGGCTCGGTGCTGATGGGCCTGTATGCGAACTACCCGATTGCGATTGCGCCCGGCATGGGGCTGAACGCCTACTTCGCCTATGTGGTGGTGCTGGGCATGGGCTATACCTGGCAGGCGGCGCTGGGGGCGGTCTTCGTCTCCGGGTGCCTGTTCCTGCTGGTGACCATCTTTCGCATACGCGATCAGATCATCAACGGCATACCGGCCTCCATCCGCGTGGCCATCACCGTGGGTATCGGTCTGTTTCTGGCGCTGATTGCGCTCAAGAGCGCCGGCGTGGTGGTGGAATCCAAGGCCACCCTGGTGACCCTGGGTGATCTGCATTCGCCGTCGGTGATCCTGTTCACCTTGGGCTTTTTCCTGATCGTCGTGCTGGACCGCCTGCGCGTGCCCGGCGCCATCCTGATCGGCATCCTGGCGGTGACGGTGGCCTCGTTCATCTTTGGCGGCAACCAGTTCCAAGGGGTGTTCTCGGCTCCGCCGTCGATTGCGCCGACCTTCCTGCAGCTCGATATCAAGACCGCGCTGTCCAGTGGTTTTCTGAACGTGGTGCTGGTGTTCTTCCTGGTCGATCTGTTCGATGCCACCGGCACCCTGATGGGTGTGGCCAAGCGCGCAGGCCTGTTGGTGCCCGGCAAGATGGAGCGCTTTCACCGCTCGCTGCTGGCCGACAGTGGCGCGATCTTTGCCGGCTCGCTGCTGGGCACCTCCAGCGCAACCGCCTATGTCGAGAGCGCATCGGGCGTGCAGGCCGGTGGCCGCACGGGCCTGACCGCCGTGACGGTGGCCGTGCTGTTCCTGGCCTGCTTGTTCATCGCGCCGCTGGCCGGCTCGGTGCCCGCTTACGCCACCGCGCCCGCGCTGCTGTTTGTGGCCTGTCTGATGCTCAAGGAGCTGACCGAGGTCGACTGGGCCGACACCACCGAGGCCATTCCCGCCGCCATCACTGCGGTGATGATGCCCTTTACCTACTCGATCGCCAACGGCCTGGCCTTTGGCTTCATCTCCTACGCCGCCATCAAGCTGTTCACCGGCCGGGCCCGCGAGGTGCACTGGATGGTCTGGATCATTGCGGCGCTGTTCCTGTTCAAGTTCGCCTATATCGGCGGGCATTGAGCCTCGCCTGTCAGAGGCCGCCTGACTGACAGCTGCGCGGCAGCAACCTAGAATTTGCCAAAGTGTCCCGGCCCCGGCCGAGGCCCTTTGGCTTTTTTCATACCCGCAAAGGATTTATCAGATGCAGCTCAGCAGCCACAGCTTTCAAGACGGCCAGGCCATTCCTGGCGAGTTCGCTTTTGCGGTGCCCGACGCCACCGCCCATGTCCTGCTGTCGTCCAACCGCAACCCGCACCTGGCCTGGCGCGATGTGCCCGCCGGCACCCAGTCCTTTGTCATCGTCTGCCATGACCCGGATGTGCCCAGCCGGGGCGATGATGTGAACCAGGAGGGCCGCACCGTGCCAGCCGATCTGCCACGGGTCGATTTCTACCACTGGCTGCTGCTGGACATTCCAGCCACCACCACCGAGATCGCCGCTGGTGCGCAGTCGGACGGCATCACCGCCCATGGCAAGCCCGGCCCCGCTGCGCCCCAGGGCCTGCGCCATGGCATCAACGACTACACCGGCTGGTTTGCCGAGGATGCGCAGATGCAAGGCGAGTACTACGGCTATGACGGCCCCTGCCCACCGTGGAACGACAGCCTGGTGCACCACTATGTGTTCACCGTCTATGCGCTGGCCACGCCGACCTTGGCCATCGAGGGCGAACTGACCGGCGCCCGGGTGCGCGCGGCCTTGGCCCAGGCCTCCGTGCTGGGCCAGGCCAGCATCACCGGCTTGTACAGCCTCAACCCTGCGGTGCCTGCCGTTTAACGGACCGGTTGCGGTGAACGGGGCTCCTTAGCGAGCCCCGTTTTGTTGACCTTACTTCACCACCATCAACGTGAAGGGGTAGACATAGGCCTGCAAGGTGACAAAGATGCCCACCAAGGTCGCGAGAGCCACCGAGTGGAAGAACACATAGCGCAGGATGTCGCCCTCATGGTTGAACCAGCGCGTGGCGGTGGAGGCCACGACGATGGACTGGGCATCGATCATCTTGCCCATCACGCCGCCCGAGCTGTTGGCCGCGCCCATCAGGTTGGGCGACAGGCCCAGCTGCTCGGCAGCGACCTTCTGCATGCCGCCAAACAGCACGTTCGACGCGGTGTCCGAACCGGTCAGCGCCACGCCCAGCCAGCCCATCATCGTGCCAAAGAAGGGGTAGAGCACACCGGTGTTCGCAAAGGCCAGGCCCAAGGTGGTGTCGGTGCCGGAGTAGCGGGTGAGGGTGCCCAGCGCCAGCATCAGCACAATGGTCAGCAGCGAAAAACGCACCAGCCAGATCGTCTTGAAGAACTGCTTGATGAGGCCCAATGGGCTGTACTTCATCACCAGGCCGCCGACGATGGCCGACAGCAGAATGCCGGTGCCGGTGGCCGACAGCAGGTTGAGCACATAGACCGCGCCTTCCTTGGTCGGCTGGGGCACGACGGGCGGCACCTTCTCGATCATGTTGTGCAGGCCGGTCATCGGGAACGACGGTGCAAACAGGCCGTTGAGCGCGGCCTTGACCGACGGCAGGCCCCAGATGAACACGAACACGGTCAGGATGGCCCAGGGCGTCCAGGCGCGGATCACATCGGCGCGGGCATGTGCCACCACGGCACGTGGCTGGGCCGTGGTGTCTTCGCTGGTGTCGCGGCCCTTGAGCGAGGTGCTGCGCCAGATGGTCCTGGGCTGCCACACGCGCAGAAAGCCGATCAGGCAGCCCATCGAGACGATGGCGGCAATGATGTCGACCAGCTCCGGACCGATGAAGTTGGACACCAGGTACTGCGGGATCGCAAACGACAGGCCGGTGACCAGGATGGCCGGCCAGATCTCCATCATCGCCTTGCGGCCGGCAAAGGCCCAGATCAGCCAGAAGGGCACCAGCACCGAGAAAAACGGCAGCTGGCGGCCCACCATCGCGGTGACCTCCATCACGTCATAGCCATGGACCTTGGCCAAGGTGATCACCGGCGTGCCCAGCGCACCGAAGGCGACGGGCGCGGTATTGGCAATCAGCGACAGGCCCGAGGCGGCCAGCGGCGAAAAGCCCAGGCCGATCAGGATCGCCGCCGTGACCGCCACCGGCGTGCCAAAGCCCGCCGCACCTTCGAAAAAGGCGCCAAAGGCAAAGGCGATCAGCAGCAGCTGGATGCGCCGGTCCTCGGTGATGCCGGCAATCGAGTCCTGCAGGATCTTGAAGCTGCCGTTCTGCTCGGTCAGCTGGTGCAGAAAGATGATGTTCAGCACGATCCAGCCAATGGGCAGCAGCCCCGTGAGGCCCCCAAAGACCGCTGCGCGGCCGGCCATATCGGCCGGCATGCCATAGACCACGATGGCAATGAGCAAGGCACAGACCAGGCCGGCGCCGGCCGCGATATGGGCTTTGAGGTGCAAGAAGCCCAGCCCGACGAGCATGACGACCACCGGCAGCGCCGCCAGCAGGGTGGAGAGCACCATATTGCCCACCGGGTTGTAGATCTGTTGCCAAACCATGCCTGACTCCTCGTTGTAGCGCAGCGCAAGCGCCGGCGGATGGTCGGGCTATAGACTGCAGTTATGACTGAGAACCTGCTTGTGATCTCCTCGCGCCGCGACAGTGGCTTTGCGGGATGGGATGCGAGGCGCAACACCGCAGCAATAGCCGCGCTATTGCGAGGATTTGCAACAACGCAGACCGCCCGCAAAACCACTGTCCCGAAGGGTTGGAGTGAAATCGGGCGATTTCTGCGCGCTGGCCCTTGCTTGCACCCCGGAGCAAGCTGCGGACCATCGCTTCGAACTCATCCCGATTGCACTCCAACGCGGCTGCGTAGAGATCGCAAGCAGGTTCTATACACCTGGATGGATAGAACATCGACATAATGTCGGCCTAACTGTTTGCCTGCAGTCCTGTAAAACCCGTAGTCCACACGCCTATGACGGCGGCTGTGCCCCCTGGGCGACAGGGACGCAGCGAAGGGCGCGTTACACAGTGGCCTGGCCGCCAGCGCCGCTGCAGTGGCTTGATAACAAGGAAGATTTGTGGCTGATTTATCCAAAATCACATGTATTGAAGATTTGCGCGTGCTGGCTGAAAAGCGCGTGCCCCGGATGTTTTACGACTATGCGGACTCGGGCTCCTACACCCAGGGCACCTACCGGGACAACGAGGCAGCATTCCACAAGATCAAGCTGCGCCAGCGTGTGGCCGTCAATATGGAAGGCCGCAGCACGCGCAGCACGATGGTGGGGCAGGAGGTCAGCATGCCGGTGGCCATGGCGCCGACGGGCCTCACCGGCATGCAGCATGCCGATGGCGAGATCCTGGCGGCCCGCGCGGCCAAGGCCTTTGGCATTCCGTTCACCCTGTCGACGATGAGCATCTGCTCGCTCGAAGATGTGGCCGAGCACACCGGCCGCCACCCGTTCTGGTTCCAGCTCTATGTGATGCGCGACCGGGGCTTCATGGAGCGCCTGATCGACCGGGCCAAGGCGGCGAACTGTTCGGCCTTGCAGCTCACCCTGGATCTGCAGATCCTGGGCCAGCGCCACAAGGACATCAAGAACGGCCTGTCCACCCCGCCCAAGCCCACCTTGAAGAACCTCCTCAACCTGGCGACCAAGCCGCGCTGGTGCATGGGCATGCTCGGCACCAAGCGCCGCACCTTTGGCAATATCGTCGGCCATGTCGATGGCGTGGCCGATGTGAGTTCGCTGTCGTCCTGGACGGCTGACCAGTTTGACCCCTGCCTGAACTGGGGCGATGTGGAGTGGATCAAGAAACGCTGGGGCGGCAAGCTGATCCTCAAGGGCGTGATGGAAGCCGAGGATGCGCGGCTGGCTGCAGAGACCGGCGCGGACGCGCTGATCGTCAGCAACCACGGGGGCCGCCAGCTCGATGGCGCACCGGCGACCATCGATGCACTGCCATCGATCGTGCAGGCTGCCGGCAAGGACATCGAGGTCTGGCTGGACAGCGGTATCCGCAGTGGCCAGGATGTCCTCAAGGCCCGCGCGCTGGGTGCCCAGGGCACGTTGATCGGCCGCAGCTTTCTGTACGGCCTGGGTGCCTATGGCCAGGAAGGGGTGACGCGCGCGCTGCAGATCATCCACAAGGAGCTGGATGTGTCGATGGCCTTCTGCGGCCACACCAACATCAACAACGTGGACCAGCGGATTCTGGTGCCCGGCACCTATCCCCAGCCTTATTGAGTGAGGCAGGAGCAGGCCGGGTGCTGGCCCCTCTTGATGCCGCAGGCTCGCATCGCCAAATGCAGGCGCACAAAGGGCAGTGATCGCCTACCATCGGGGCCCTAGTGATGAAGTGGATGCGGTGATGGCTGACGGAGCGGGAATGCAATGGGGTGGCTGGTGGATGGCACTGGTGGTATTTGCCGCCATCGCGCAGACGGCGCGCAATGCGGCGCAGCGCTCGCTGACCCGCGACCTGGGCACCTGGGCTGCGACCTTGGTGCGCTTTCTCTATGGCCTGCCGCTGGCCGCGCTGGCGCTGGTGCTGCTCTACACCTTGCCTGCAAAAGCGCCTGAGATTGCACATTGGACGGGCGCCTATTTTGGCTGGCTGGCGCTGGGCGCGTTCTTCCAGATCGCCGCGACCGGCGCCCTGCTGCTGGCGATGCAGCAGCGCAATTTTGCCGTCGCCGTGACCCTGTCCAAAACCGAGGTGCTGCAGGTGGCGCTGTTTGGCGCGGTCTTTCTGGGCGAGCTGCCCACCTACTGGGCGCTGGCGGCGATGGCCATTGCCACCCTGGGCGTGGCGCTGCTGTCACTGCCGCCGCGCCAGATCGGCGCCAAGCTCGACTGGCGCAGCAAGGCCGCGATGTATGGCCTCATTTGCGGCGCCTGCTTTGCGATTGCGACCGTGGGATTTCGGGGTGCCGCGCTGGCGCTCAATGCGCCCAGCGCGCTGCTGTCGGGCGCCTGGGGCGTGTTCATTGCGCAGTGCATGCAGACCCTGGCGATGGGCGCCTGGTTCCTCTGGCGTGACCGCGGCGTGCTGCTGCGCATTGCCAAGGCCTGGCGCGTGTCGCTGTTGGCGGGCTGCATGGGCAGTGCGGCGTCTCTCGCCTGGTTCAGCGCCTATGCGCTGCAAAGCGCCGCCTCGGTGCGCACCCTGGGTATGGTTGAGGTGGTGTTCAGCTACCTGGTCTCGCGCCGGGTGCTCAAGGAGCAGCTGCGCCGCAACGAGAAGTGGGGCATTGCGCTGATGCTGGTCGGCATTGTGGTGATCTGCACTCAACTTTAATCCTGAAGGGGCTGCGCGCTGGAAATTCAGCGCCCGTCTGACATCAGGGGGTCTTGCGGGCGGCGCATCATGGTCTGCATTGCTATACGGGACCACTCCAATGACAACACCCTCCACGCCAAGCGCTGGGCCGCCGGCGGCCCAGGCTTCGGCTACTACACCGCCCCATTACAGCCCGGAAGAAAAGCGCCACCGCATTTTCTCCATCATGGCGGCCTCGTCGGGCAACCTGGTGGAATGGTTTGACTTCTATGTCTATGCCTTCTCGGCCATCTACTTTGCCGCGGCCTTCTTTCCGAAGGGCGATCCCACCGTACAGCTGCTGAACACCGCCGGCGTCTTTGCTGCCGGCTTTTTGATGCGCCCGATCGGCGGCTGGCTGTTTGGCCGCATTGCCGACAAGTACGGCCGCAAGAAATCGATGCTGATCTCGGTGACGATGATGTGCGCCGGCTCGCTGGTGATTGCCTGCCTGCCGACCTATGCACAGATTGGCGCCTGGGCGCCTTTCCTGCTGCTGCTCTGCCGCTTGTTCCAGGGCCTGTCGGTGGGCGGTGAATATGGCACCACGGCCACCTATATGAGCGAAGTGGCCCTCAAGGGCCAGCGCGGCTTTTTCTCGTCGTTCCAGTATGTCACCCTGATCGGCGGCCAGTTGCTGGCCGTGCTGCTGATCGTGATTCTGGAAGCGGTACTGAGCGACGCCGAGTTGCGTGCCTGGGGCTGGCGCATTCCCTTTGTCGTGGGTGCTGCTGCGGCGGTTGTGGCGATGCTGCTGCGCCGCACCTTGCATGAGACCCAGTCCACCGAGGCCATGCAGAACAAGGAAACCGGCACCTTGGGCAACCTGTTCAAGCACCACTGGCGCGCCTTTGTCACCGTGCTGGGCTATACCGCCGGCGGCTCGCTGATCTTCTACACCTTCACCACCTACATGCAGAAGTACCTGGTCAACAGCGTGGGCCTGCCGATCAAGACGGCCAGCTATGTGATGACCGTCTGCCTGTTTGTGTACATGTGCATGCAGCCGCTGTTTGGCGCGCTGTCCGACCGCATTGGCCGGCGCACCAGCATGATGCTGTTTGGCGCGCTGGGTGCCCTGGGCACGGTGCCGATTCTGACGACCCTGCACCAGGCCTCGTCGCCGGTCACGGCCGGGCTGCTGATCCTTGTCGCGCTGGCGATTGTGAGCTTCTACACCTCGATCTCGGGCATCGTCAAAGCGGAGATGTTCCCGCCGGAAGTGCGTGCGCTGGGCGTGGGCCTGGCCTATGCGGTGGCGAATGCGATTTTTGGTGGATCGGCCGAGTTCGTCGCGCTGGCGCTGAAGAATGCCGGCCATGAAAATGCCTTCTTCTGGTATGTGACGGTGATGATGGTGATTGCCTTCCTGTTCAGTCTGCGCCTGCCCAAGCAGGCCGCCTATCTGCACCACGACCACTGAGCCACACGATAGCCCCACAGCGGCGGCATCTGCACCGGGGGCGGCTGCAAGCCGCGCCGCGCTGGGAGACAATAGCCAGGTGTGCTCCGCCCCCTCGCCATCGCCGCCTGTTCTGCCTCCGCGCCGCCGCATTGCGCATCTGGACATGGATGCCTTCTATGCCTCGGCCGAGCTGCTGCGCTACCCGCAGCTCAAGGGCCTGCCGGTCATCATCGGCGGGGGCCGCCGGGCCGAAGATGAAGCGCTGAAAGCGCGCTATGGCGACCGGCTCGACGCGATCCCGCCCGAGGCATTTCCGCAGCTCAAGGACTATGTGGGCCGGGGCGTGATCACCACGGCCACCTACCCGGCGCGCGCCTTTGGCGTGGGTTCGGCGATGGGCATGATGAAGGCGGCCAAGCTGTGCCCGCAGGCCATCTTGCTGCCGGTGGATTTTGCGCGCTACCGGCATTTTTCGCGCCAGTTCAAGGCCATCATCACCGCGATGGCGCCGCAGATGGAGGATCGGGGCGTGGACGAGGTCTACATCGACTTCACCCATGTCGAAGGCGGTCAGGACGACCATGGCCGCAGCCTGGCGCTGCGGATGCAGGCGGCCATCCATGCGGCCACCGGGCTGACCTGCTCGGTGGGGGTGGCCCCCAACAAGCAACTGGCCAAAATGGCCAGCGAGTTCAACAAGCCCAATGGCGTGTCCATCGTGCTCGAGAGCGATCTGCAAACGATGATCTGGCCGCTGGCCTGCCGCAAGATCAATGGCGTGGGCCCCAAGGCCGATGCCAAGCTGCAGGCGCTGGGCATCCACACGCTGGGCGATCTGGCCGCCAAGGACCTGCCCTGGTTGGTGGAGCATTTTGGCCGCAGCTACGGCGCCTGGCTGCATGCATCAAGCTGGGGGCGGGACAACCGGCCCGTGGTGACCGAGAGCGAGCCGGTATCGATGAGCCGCGAGACCACGTTTGACCGCGATCTGCATGCGGTGCGCGACAAGGCCGAGCTGGGGGCCATCTTTACCGAGCTGTGCCAGATGGTGGCCGCTGATTTGCAGCGCAAGGGCTATGTGGGGCGCACGATTGGCATCAAGCTGCGCTACCCGGACTTTCGCATTGCCACGCGCGACCACAGCCTGCCGCTCTACACCCAGGATGCCGCTGCCATCCGGTATGCGGCGGGCCAGTGCCTCAAGCGCGCACCGTTGGACCAGCGCCTGCGGCTCTTGGGGGTGCGGGTAGGCGGCCTGCTGCCGCTGGAGCAGGCCTTGGCCCAAGGGCTGGTGGGCGACGGGCAGGCAATGCGCCAAGCCCAAGGCCGCCTGGGTGTTGCGGAGCCAAAGGCCGACCCCTACACCTTGCCGCTGTTCGACGATCTGGATTGAGGTGCGACTACTGCCGTGCCATGCGGATGTTGGCCGGCAGGGCCATCGGCTGGCTGGTGCGCAGCGGGTTGATGTCCAGGCCACCCCGGCGCGTGTAGCGGGCGTAGACCGTCAGGCGGATCGGCTTGCAGTGCTTCCAGATGTCGACAAACATGCGCTCGACGCACTGCTCGTGGAACTCGTTATGGTTGCGAAAGCTCACGATGTACTGCAGCAAGCGCTCCTGGTCGATTGCCGGGCCGGTGTAGCTGATGCGCACGCTGCCCCAGTCGGGCTGGCCGGTGACCAGGCAGTTGCTCTTGAGCAGGCGGCTGCACAGGGTCTCGGTGACGGGCGCCTCGTCAAAGGCGGCGCGCAGCAGCTGGGGTTGGGGCAGGTAGTGCTCGCAGTCGATGTCCAGCCGGTCCAGGTTCAGGCCATCGAGCTCCTGCAGTGGCAGGGTGTCGAACACCTCGGGGTCGATCATCTGCACGCCGACCGAGGCCTGGTAGGGCGCGCCGCGCCATACGGCTTCGCTGATATCGGCCAGCAGCTTGGCCCGCACTTCATCGGCCGAGCCAAAGCGGCTGTTGTTGAAGCTGTTGAGGTAGAGCTTGAAGGACTTGCTCTCGACGATGTTGGGTGTTTCGCAGGGGATGGTGAAGCTCACCAGCGCGACCTGGGGCTTGCCGCGCAGGTTGAGCCAGGAGACTTCATAGGCCGTCCACAGGTCGGCGCCAAAAAAGGGCAGCTTGTCGGGCTGCAGGCCGATCTCGTCGCGCTTGGCCTGGCGGGGCAGCGGGAAGAGCAGGGTAGGGTCGTACTGGTCGATGTAGGCGGAGCGCTGGCCCAGGGGCGATTGCTCGGGCGAAGGGGAGACGGTCATGCTGTGGAACAAAAAGCGGCCGCTGCCTGCGCGGGGCCAGGCGGCGGCTGCGGTTTACTTGAATTCGCCCTCGCGCAACCACTTGGTGGCGATCCATTTCTCGCCGGCGATCACCGGTGAGCCGCCATGCAGGCTCTTGGTTGCAGGGTCGGGCGCGGGGTAGCTGAAGAACACGGCATTGCCACGGCGCGGTGCGACTTCCAGCCCCACATCGGGGAAGCTGGTGCCGCCGCCGGCTTGCGGGTTGTTCAGGTAGATCACCAGGGTGGCCAGGCGCTGGCCGCCACGCTTGAGGATCGTCGGCGTGCCGGGCTGGGTCGGGTCGAAGTAGTCGTAGTGCGGCTTGTACTCGGCACCGGGCCGGTAGTGCAGCACCTGCAGGCCTTCGCCATGGTTCTCGGGCCAGTTGACCAGCTTGGCGATGCGGCGCTCCAGCGCGGCGACGGCAGGTGTTTCCTCACGCTGAAAAAACATGCCATCGCTGGTGCGGTCGGCATTGACTTCTTCGCCGCCGGTCTGCGTCTCGACGGTCAGCGAGCGCTGCATGCGCGGCTCAGCGGCGGCGATGATGGCATCGCACTCCTCGTCGGACAGCAGGTTGCCGAAGACGACGACACGCGGGTGCTGCAGAGACAGCAGCACGCTGACTTCGCGGTCACCGACATCAATGGTGGAGGGCGATTGCGCCAGGTTGGGTTCGGGCAGCGGACGGGACGAGACGGCAGGCGCAGAGGCAGCCGCTACGGTCTCCCTGCTCGCCTGCAACTGCGCGAGGTGCTCGGTCAGCACCGATTCCATCGCAGACTCGGCGACATCGGCATTCCAGCCGGCATCGCACATGGCTTTGAATACGCGGTCGGCGCTGACGCCTGCGCTCGCCTGATCAATGATCCAGGCGCGCAGTTCCGGGGTGAGGGGTTGCGAGGCTGTCATCAGATTCCTTTCGCGGCCCATTGTGCATCAAAGTGCCATCAATCGACCTTGCGCCTGAACACGAAATGGTCTTCGCTCGAGGCCTCGGGCGTGAAGGCGTAGCCTGCAGTGCCGAACTTCTTCAACGCCGCCGGCGTCTTGGTCTGGTGCTCGATGGCGTAGCGCGCCATCATGCCCCTGGCCTTCTTGGCAAAGAAGCTGATGGTCTTGTACTGGCCGTTCTTGTAGTCCTCAAAGCTGCAGTCGATGACGCGGGCGCGCAGCACCTTGCGGTCGACCGATTTGAAGTACTCCTGCGAGGCCAGGTTGACGACCACCGGCTTGTCTTCGCCGGCCTGCTGCGCATTGAGGTAGTCGGCGATCTGCGTGCCCCAGAAATGGTAGAGGTTGCTGCCCTGCTCGGTGGCCAGGCGCGTACCCATCTCCAGCCGGTAGGGTTGCATCAGATCGAGCGGGCGCAGCACGCCGTAGAGGCCGCTGAGCATGCACAGATGGGACTGCGCCCAGTCCAGCTGCTTGGCGCTCAAGGTGGAGGCCTGCAGGCCGTCATAGACATCGCCATTGAAGGCCATGATGGCCTGGCGCGCGTTCTTGCTGCTGAACTTGGGCGACCAGGCCTCATAGCGGGCCACATTCAGCGCGGCCAGCTTGTCGCTGATGTCCATCAGGCTGGCGATCTGCTGCGGCGACTGGGTGCGCAGCACCGCGATCAAGGCCTTGGACTGGGGGATGAACTGGGGCTGCGTGCTGGGCAGGCCGGCAGGCAGCGGGGTTTCATAGTCCAGAGATTTGGCGGGCGAGAGCAGAAACAGCATCAGGGGCTCCATCAATGAAACAGGCCGGATCGCTCCGGCCTGAGGGTTGCTGGGTCAGCGTCTTTTAAGCGGTTTCGCGCTCAAAGGGCAGGACCAGGTCGGTCAGATCCTTGCGGGTCTCGACGAGGATCAGCGGGCCCTGGTCGATCTGCACCACGGGCTGGCGCTCACGCGGCACATGCACCGGCTTGGGCTCGGCGGCGATGGCCGCTTGCACGGCGGCGATCTTGTCGGCATCGGAGTTGATCCATTGCAGACCTGCGGTGCTGGCGATCTGGTGCAGTGCATCCAGCGGCAGGCTGTAGCTGGCAATCGCTGGCAGACCGGCCTTGGCGGGCTCGGCAGCAACTGGCGCAGGGGCTGCAACCACCGGTGCTGCTGCGACGGGGGCGGCAGGCACGGCTGGGGCCACAGTGGCCACGGGTGCAGCTTCCTGGGCAGCAACCGGTACCTCGGCTTGCGCCACAGGGGCAGGAGCCGGTACCACATCGGCCACGGCGGGCGCTGGGGCTTCTACCGGTGCGGCGGCAGGCGCTGCGTTGAAGTAGCTGCGGCGTGGTGCCTCGTCGGTGTCTTGCGGCACGGCAGGGGCAGCATCGGCGCCAAAGCCCGAGTCGGCGGCGGCGTTGTCGCCTTCGGCCTGCTCGTCACGGCCATTGCGCTCGCGCTCACCACGGTTGCGGCGGTCGCGGCCATAGCGGTCACGCGAGCGGCGCTCACGGCGTTCTGGCGTTGCGCCGTCTGCATCAGCAGCGCCTGGTGCGGCTTGGTTGCCGGTATCCAGGTCCAGCGATGGCAGGGAGGCAATCACCGCATCAGCGTTGAGGGGTGCCGGTGCGACGGCGTTGAGGGGCTGGGCCGCCTCTTCACCGTTGTTGTTGCGGCGGTCCTGGCGCTCACCACGGTCGCGGCGGCCTTCACGCGGCTCGCGGGGAGCGCGCTCGGGGCGGGGTGCGCGCTCCTGGCGCTCGCCGTTGGCGGCGGCGTTATCGCCGGCTTGCGGGTTCAGCGGGGCGTCGTCACGGCGGCTGCGCTCCTGGCGGTCACCGCGCTCACCACGGCGGTTGCGGCCTTCCTGGTCGCCGCCACGGGGGCTGCGGCTGCCGTCGGCCGAGCCGTTGTTGCCACGGCCATTGCGCTCACCGCGTTGTTCGCCTTCGGCGCGCTCACCACGGGCCGGGCGGTTGCCGTCCTTGCGGTCACCACGGTCGCCGCGCTCTGCACGGTCCCCACGGCCGCCACGGTTGTTGGCGTTGCGGCCATCGCGGCTTTCACGGCGGGCGTCGGCAGCCGGTGCTGCTGCTGGTGCAGGCACGGGAGCCGGTGCTGGCTCAGGGGCCATGCCGAAGAAGCGCTTGAGCCAGGCGAAGAAGCCCTTTTGCGGTGCGGCCACAGGAGCTGCAGCGGGCGCTGCGGCGGGGGCGCCTGCCGGCTTGCCGTTTTGCGGATTGGCGGTACGTGCAGCAGGTGCCGGGCGTGGCTCGGCAATCGGCGCCGGTGCATCGGGCAGCACGCCCTTGATGACCGGAGTTTGCTTGTTGGTCGGCTCTTGCGAGCGGCGGGTGAAGCCCAGGCTTTCCTCTTCGGGGTCAGCCAGCTTGTAGCTCGCCTCCATCGAGTCCAGACGGGGGTCGTCGTGCTTCATGCGCTCGAGCTTGTAGTGCGGGGTCTCCAGCGCCTTGTTGGGCACCATGGTGACGGACACGCGCTGCTTGAGCTCGATCTTCTGGATTTCGGTACGTTTTTCGTTGAGCAGGAAGGAGGCGACTTCGACCGGCACCTGGCAGTTGACGGCTGCCGTGTTGTCCTTCATCGACTCTTCCTGAATGATGCGCAGGATCTGCAGCGCCGAGCTTTCCGCATCGCGGATGTGGCCGGAGCCGCCGCAGCGTGGGCAGTTGATGTGGGCACCTTCGCTCAGCGCAGGCTTGAGGCGCTGGCGGCTCATTTCCATCAGGCCGAACTTGCTGATGGTGCCGAATTGCACACGGGCACGGTCCTGGCGCAGCGCGTCACGCAGGCGGCTTTCCACATCGCGGCGGTTCTTCGACTCTTCCATGTCGATGAAGTCGATCACGATCAGACCACCCAGGTCGCGCAGGCGCATCTGGCGGGCCACTTCGTCGGCCGCTTCCAGGTTGGTGCGGGTGGCGGTTTCCTCGATGTCGCCGCCCTTGATGGCGCGGGCCGAGTTCACGTCGATGGAGACCAGCGCTTCGGTGTGGTCGATCACGATGGCGCCGCCCGAAGGCAGGGTCACGGTGCGGGAGTAGGCCGACTCGATCTGGTGCTCGATCTGGAAGCGGCTGAACAGCGGCGCGTCATCGCGGTAGCGCTTGACGCGGGCAGCATGCTCAGGCATCACATGGGCCATGAACTGCTGGGCTTGTTCATAAATGTCATCGGTGTCGATCAGGATGTCGCCGATGTCATTGTGGAAATAGTCGCGGATCGCGCGGATCACCAGGCTCGATTCCTGGTAGATCAGGAAGGCGCCCTTGCCCGACTTGGCTGCGCCGTCGATGGCGCCCCAGAGCTTGAGCAGGTAGTTCAGATCCCATTGCAGCTCGGGTGCGCTGCGGCCGATGCCGGCGGTGCGCGCGATGATGGACATGCCCTTGGGGTAGTCCAGCTGGTCCATCGCCTCCTTGAGCTCGGCGCGCTCGTCGCCTTCGATGCGGCGCGAGACACCACCACCACGGGGGTTGTTGGGCATCAGCACCACATAGCGGCCGGCCAGCGAGATGAAGGTGGTCAGGGCCGCGCCCTTGTTGCCACGTTCTTCCTTTTCGACCTGAACGATCAGCTCCTGGCCTTCCTTGATCACATCATTGATGCGGGCCTGGCTGGGGGAGACGCCTTCGGCGAAATACTGCTTGGAGATTTCCTTGAAGGGCAGAAAGCCGTGGCGGTCTTCGCCGTAGTCGACAAAGCAGGCTTCCAGGGAGGGTTCGACCCGGGTAACAACGGCTTTGTAAATATTGCCTTTGCGTTGTTCGCGGCCTTCGATTTCGATTTCGTAGTCCAGCAGCTTTTGGCCATCAACAATGGCGAGGCGGCGCTCTTCAGCTTGCGTGGCGTTGATCAGCATCCGTTTCATGATGCGCGTCCTTCGTAATGCGGGACAGGCTGCCTTTGTCAGTCAGGCACCTGTCTCCAATCCCAACAATAAACAGGCTCTTACTGGAGCCACAGATGCCGGGACAGACGCAGAGAAACGAAAGAATTCACAGAGCGTGTCATGTTTGCTGGTAATACTTATGTCAGCACAGGGGATCTAGGCACGCGGGAGAGGGCATGTAAATACCCGGCCAGCCAGCGCTGGGCTGCCTCCGGCTGGGATATCTGCCCTGAGAACATGCGCACAGCGGGCACGGCAAGACGCACTGGCGCACAGCTGCTGCTGTGCCAGAGAGTTGCCATCCAAGCCCACAAAATCAACATGTTGGTGTGAAGACGATCAGCTGAGCGGGGCCTGGTTGCAGGCCTTTGCGACAGCGGTCGCCAAAAATCTGTTTTTTCGTTGTTTCAATGTGTCTGTCCGCCTGATTCACTTGGCGTCCCCTGCGCAATCTTTTGGTATGCAGGTGGGGCGGCAAGGCGATCAGCCAGACATCGACCGGCCTGTGCGGGTACTGGTGGGTGAATTAAACTGCTCACCGGTAAACCAATAACTCTATCGCGCAGGTGAAACATATTATAGGGGGCAAACCGGGCGAGCCCCGTAGTCCACAAGCACCCCCAGTGGCTGTAAGGCTGGTCGAGGTCCACCCCGACGACGCAGGCCAGCGCCTGGACAATTTTCTGATGCGCCACCTCAAGGGCGTACCCAAGACCCATATCTACCGCATCATCCGCCAGGGTGAAGTCCGTATCAACAAGGGCCGCACGACAGCGGACACTCGCGTACAACCGGGCGATGTGGTCCGGATTCCACCGGTACGCGTCGCGGCCAAGCCCGAGGAAGCCGAGCGCGCCGTGCCAGCTAGGGAGTTTCCCTTGTTGCTCGATGACGATGTCATGCTGGCGATCAACAAACCCGCCGGTGTGGCGGTGCATGGCGGCTCGGGCGTCAGCTTTGGCGTCATCGAGCAGCTGCGCCGTGCCCACCCGGATGCCCGCTTTCTGGAGCTGGTGCACCGGCTGGACCGCGAAACCTCGGGCATTTTGCTGGTGGCCAAGAAGCGCTCGGCCCTGACCTATCTGCAGGACCAGTTCCGTGAGCGCGAGACGGGCAAGACCTATCTGGCCCTGGTCATCGGTGAATGGCCAGCCAACAAGAAGGTGATCGATACACCGCTGCGCAAATACCTGCTGCCCGACGGCGAGCGCCGCGTGCGCGCCACGACGGCCGACGACCCCGAGGGTATGCGCTCGGTCTCGCTGGTCAAGGTGCAGCAGGTGTTTGCAGCCCGGCACCCGCTGGGCCTGCCGGCGATGAGCCTGCTGGAGGTGACGATCAAGACCGGCCGCACCCACCAGATTCGCGTGCACCTGGCCAGCAGTGGCCATGCGATTGCCGGCGACGAGAAATATGGCGACTTCGATCTGAACAAGCGCCTGGCCAAGCACGGCCTCAAGCGCATGTTTCTGCACGCCTGGCGCCTGCAGTTCAACCACCCGCAGACGGCAGAGCGTGTGCAACTGGGCGCAGAGTTACCGCCGGAGCTGGGGGATTTTGTGGCGGCAGCCTCGGCGGCCGGTGAATCAGTTTTGTGACAGATATAGAAAGAACACCCGATGGCCCGCCAATTTGACCTGATCGCCTTTGACTGGGATGGCACCTTGTTTGATTCGACGGCGGCGATTGCGCTGTCGATCCAGGACGCGGTGCGGGATGTGGGCGGTACGGTGCCCAGCCTGGTAGAAGCCCAGTATGTCATCGGCATGAGCCTGCAAAGCGCACTGCGCCATGCCGCGCCCGATGTGCCGGAGGACCAGATGGTGGCGCTGACCAATCGCTACCGCCTGCATTTCCTCAAGCGCCAGGAGCAGGTGACCTTGTTCGAGGGCGTTCTGGAACTGCTGGACCAGCTGACCGCCAGCGGCCACCTGTTGGCCGTTGCCACCGGCAAGAACCGCCATGGGTTGGACCGGGTGCTGGATACGACCTTGCTCAAGGGGCGCTTCCATGCGACGCGCACCTCGGACGAGACAGCAGGCAAGCCCCACCCGCTGATGCTGCAGGAGCTGATGGCCGAGCTGGATGTGGCGCCTGAGCGGCTGTTGATGGTGGGCGACACCACGCATGACCTGCAAATGGCCGTCAATGCCGGTTGTGCCAGCGTGGGTGTGAGCTATGGGGCGCACCATTACGGTGGGTTTGAGGCTTTCAAGCCTTTGTATGTGGCCCATTCCGTTGCTGAACTGCAACAATGGATGGCGAATCATGCCTAGCTATGGTGCAATCACTGTCTGTATGTACAGTCAGATGAGACGCGGTGAACAGGTGTGGTGATGGCAGAAGTTCCGGCCCCCATGCTGGCCCTGTGCCAGAGCGATGCGCTGGTGCACGGCGGACGGGCGGTTGCCTTTGATGTTCTGTACGCCGGTCAGGCCTGCCAGGCCTTTGCGATCCGCTACCACGATGGCGTGCACGCCTACTTGAACCGCTGCACCCATGTGGCGATGGAGATGGACTACCAGCCGGGGCGTTTTTTCGACGACACAGGTAACTGGTTGCTCTGTGCTACCCACGGCGCGGCCTATGTGCCCGATACTGGAGCCTGTGCCGGCGGTCCCTGTCGTGGCGGTTTGGTCAAGGTTGCGCTGAGTGAGAGCGATGGCGTGGTCTATTGGCACCCGGATAACCGTCTCCAACCTGTTGATTTTTAAGATGAACCCCATGGATAACCATCCTCAGCACAATCCGCCGCCGGCGCCCGACCTGTGGGGGCAGACGGCCGCTGCGGCGCCCGCCGCTGCCGCAGCTCCCAGCCCGGGCTGGGAACGCTCAGTGCTGGAGCGCCTGGCTTTTGACACGCTCAAGGAGCAGCGCGCCGCTCGGCGCTGGAAGATTTTCTTCCGCCTGGTCTGGCTGGGTTTGGTGATTGCATTGGGCAGCTATCTGTTTGGCTCGGATGGCTCGGCCGCCAAAACCTCCTCCGAGCACACTGCGGTGGTGGAACTCAAGGGTGAGATCGCTTCCGGTGCGGACGCCAGTGCCGAATTTGTCATTGCCGCGCTGCGCACCGCTTTCGAGGACGATGGCGCCAAGGCCGTGGTGCTGTTGATCAATTCGCCTGGTGGCAGCCCCGTTCAGGCGGGCATGATCAATGACGAGATCGTGCGCCTCAAGGCCCAGTACAAGAAGCCCATGTACGCCGTGGTCGAGGAGTCCTGTGCGTCGGCCGCCTACTACATCGCCTCTGCGGCCGACAGCATCTATGTCGACAAAGCCAGCATCGTCGGCAGCATTGGTGTGCTGATGGATGGTTTTGGCTTTACCGGAACGATGGACAAGCTGGGTGTGGAGCGCCGCTTGCTCACCGCTGGCGCGAACAAGGGCATGCTGGACCCGTTCAGCCCGATGAATGACAAGCAAAAGGCCTATGCGCAGCAGATGCTCAACCAGATCCACCAGCAGTTCATCCAGGTGGTGCGCCAGGGCCGGGGTGACCGTCTCAAGGAAACCGATGACACCTTCAGCGGCCTGTTCTGGACCGGGCAAGAGGCCGTGAAGCTGGGCCTGGCCGATGGACTGGGCAGTCTCGACCAGGTGGCCCGCGATGTCGTTGGTGCCGAAGAGGTCGTCGACTACACGCGCCGCGACAATGTGGCCGAGCGCTTTGCCAAGCGTTTTGGTGCCTCGGTGGGCGCGGGGGCCGTGGGTACCTTGCGTTCCATGTCGCTGCTGCCCAGTGTGCGCTGACAAGGTCCATGGTTGAATGACAAAGCGGTGCCTTGGCACCGCTTTTTTCATGGTCGCAGCCGCAAGGGCTGCAGCCTTTAACGGCCTTCAACGGCCAATCGCAAATACCATCGGGGTGCGGTTGTCCAGGCTGGTGTTGAGCGGCTTCCACTGCTTGACCAGGCGGCTTTGTGTGTTGGCGCTCTCCAAGGTCAGCCCGCTGGAGATGGACAGGCGCGTGTTGGGCTGCAAGGTTTGCAGCAGCGCGCCCAGCAGGGCCTGGTTGCGGTAGGGGGTCTCGATGAAGATCTGCGTCTGGCCCTGGCGCAGCGCCAGCTGCTCGAGCTCGCGCAGGCGGGCGCTGCGGTCGGAGGCATCGCTGGGTACATAGCCGACAAACGCAAAGTTCTGGCCATTGAGGCCACTGGCGGCCAGTGCCAACAGCAGCGAGGTGGGGCCGACCAGCGGCACCACGTCGATGCCCGCATCATGGGCGGCGCGTACCACGGAGCTTCCTGGGTCGGCAATCGCAGGCATGCCCGCCTCGCTGACCAGGCCGACATCATGGCCTTGCAGTGCGGCGGCAACCAGGCTGCTGCTGTCGCTGCTGGCGGCGGTCTGTGGGTTGTGGTCGCCTTTTTTATGGGCTTCGCGCGGCAGCTCGGCAATGTTTTGCTGTTGCAGTGGCAGCGCCAGCGGCGCCACGGCATCCACCCGCTTCAAAAAAGCGCGGCAGCTTTTGGCGTTCTCGCAAACCCAGTGGGTGATGCGGGCGGCGGCTTGCACGGTGTGCAGCGGCAGCACATCGGTCAGCGGCGCTTCGGTGGCGCAGCCGAAATCGAGGGGAGTGGGCACCAGGAAGAGGCGGCCTTTGGTGGTTTGTTGGGTCATGGCAACAGCAATCCGGCAGCGCGCAGCAAACTGGCTGTGCGGATCAGGGGCAGGCCGATCAAGGCGGTGGGGTCGTCGCTTTCGATGGCGTCGAGCAGGGTGATGCCCAGGCCTTCACTCTTGGCGCTGCCGGCACAGTCATAGGGGGTTTCGGCGCGCAGGTAGCGCTCAATCTCGGCATCATCGAGCGGGCGGAACACGGTCCGCACCACGGCGGTATCGGCCTGCGCAAAGCCGCTGGCCTTGCAAACCACGGCCACGGCGGTGTGGAACTGCATGCTTTGCCCGCTCATCGCGCGCAACTGCTCCACGGCCTTGTCATGCACCATCGGTTTGCCCAAGGGCTGGCCATGCAGGTCGGCCACCTGGTCCGAGCCGATCACGATGGCATCGGGGTACTGGGCGGCCACCGCATGGGCCTTGGCCAGCGCCAGCCGCAGCGCCAGCGCGGCCGGGCTCTCGCCGGGCTGTGGGGTTTCGTCCACATCGGGGGCGGCCGTCTCGAAGGGCAGGCGCAAACGCGACAGAAGCTCTCGCCGGTAGCGGGAGGTGGAGCCCAGTACAAGGGCGCGGGGCATCAGGGATTCAGACATGCCCAGATTCTCTTACACTGGCGCGCATGACAAAGGAATTTTCAGTCAATCGCCTTGAGATCAAGGCCTTTGCCCACCAAAACGCGGCGCTGGAAGGCGAGCTGCCCCTGGGGCAGCTGGCCCGTTTGCTGGCCGAAGACCAGCGCGGCCAGGCTGCTGCGGCCGAGCCTGTGCGCTGGGTGCTGGATGGTGAATGGGTGGAATCGGCTGGTGGCGCAGGCCAGGCCTGGCTGCATCTGCATGCCGAAACCGGGATGCAGCTGCAGTGCCAGCGCTGCATGCGCCCGGTGGATGTGGCCGTCGAGAGCAGCCGCTCCTTCCGCTTTGTGAAGGACGAGGCTACGGCGGCCGCGCTGGACGATGAAAGCGAAGAGGACGTGCTGGTGCTGGCGCCCCAGATCGATGCGCTGGAGCTGATCGAGGACGAGCTGCTGATGGCCTTGCCCATGGTGCCCATGCACGATGTCTGCCCGGTCGATGTGAAGCTGGAGTCCGCCACCCAGGATTTCGACGACCGCCCTGCGGAAAAAGCCAATCCTTTTGCGGCGCTGGCATCGCTGCGTATCGATAAAAACCAATCCTAGTGTGGGTGGCTTGAAGCCTGCTTGCGATCTTTGCTATAATTTGAGGCTTCGCGCGAATCCCTCGTGTCTTTAATGGGCTAGTCGCGTAAATTTAGGGCATGCGTTTGTGATTGCGCAGGCCATGTCACCAACCCTTTCAAGACTCAGGAGCCATCATGGCTGTTCAACAAAACAAGAAATCCCCTTCCAAGCGCGGCATGCACCGTTCGCACAACGCACTGAACGTGCCTGGTATCGCTGTGGAGCCTACCACCGGCGAAACCCATATGCGCCACCACATCAGCCCCAACGGTTTCTACCGTGGCCGCCAAGTGCTGAAGAACAAGTCGGAAGCCTAAGCCATAGCTGTATAAAAAAGGCCCGCAGCTACATAGTAGCGCGGGCCTTTTTTATTGCTTGCCAGGAAGCGGCGCGGGGCGCGGCGGACTGGAACTCGGTGCGAACAACGTCAAAGAATTACCGAACGAATGATCACACTGGCCGTCGATTGCATGGGTGGAGACGCAGGTATCCGTGTCACGCTGCCCGCATGCAGGAAGTTTTTGGATAGCCACCCAGATGCCCATCTGCTGATGGTCGGGCAGGCGGAGGCATTGCAGTCTTTTCAGCACGAGCGTGCGACCATCGTGCCTGCCAGCGAAGTGGTCACTATGGATGACCCGGTGGAAGTGGCGCTGCGCAAGAAGAAGGATTCTTCGATGCGGGTGGCCATCAGCCAGGTGAAGACAGGCGCCGCACTGGCGGCCGTATCGGCGGGCAATACCGGCGCGCTGATGGCCATTGCCCGTTATGTGCTCAAGACGATGGAGGGCATCGACCGCCCGGCTATCGCCACCCAACTTCCCCACGCCAAGGGCGGCGCCACAACGGTGCTGGACCTGGGCGCCAATGTGGACTGCACGGCAGAGCATCTGCTGCAGTTTGCTGTCATGGGCTCTGCGTTGGTCAGCGCCCTCGAAAACACCGAAAACCCCACCGTCGGCCTGCTCAATATTGGTGAAGAAGCCATCAAGGGCAGCGAGGTCATCAAGCGTGCCGGCGAGCTGCTGCGCACGGCTGGCCAATCGGGTTATCTCAACTTTTACGGCAATGTCGAAGGCAATGACATCTTCAAGGGCACGGTGGATATCGTGACCTGTGATGGCTTTGTCGGCAATGTCACGCTCAAGGCCAGCGAAGGCGTGGCCAGCATGATCAGCAACGGGCTCAAGCAGGAGTTCAAGCGCAACCTGCTCACGAAGATCGCCGCAGTGATCGCTTACCCGGTGCTGGCGCGCTTGATGAAGCGGGTGGACCACCGCCGCTACAATGGGGCTGCATTGCTCGGATTGCGCGGCCTGGTTTTCAAAAGCCATGGCTCGGCCGATGCGGTGGCGTATGAGCATGCCTTGCGGCGCGCCTATGATGCCGCCCGCAATGATTTGCTGGGGCGTGTGCAGACCAAGATTCAGACGGCAGCGCCCCTGCTGATGTCGGCAGACAGCGCTGCTGCTGCCAAAACCGTGACGTCTCCTACCTGAATTCGATGAGTATTTATTCCCGCATTATCGGCACTGGCAGCTACCTGCCGCCCCGTCGTGTCACCAATGATGAGTTGGCCGCTGAAATGGCCACGCGCGGTCTGGAAACCTCCGACGAGTGGATTGTGGAGCGCACTGGCATCAAGGCGCGCCATTTTGCAGCGCCCGATGTGGTAGCCAGCGATCTGGCGCTGGAGGCCTCGAAGAACGCCCTCCAGGCTGCCAACATCCAGGCCACCGATATCGACCTGATCATCGTCGCCACTTCGACGCCGGACATGGTGTTCCCGTCGACTGCCGCGATCCTGCAAAACAAGCTGGGCATTGCCAATGGCTGCCCGGTGTTTGACATGCAGGCGGTGTGCAGCGGCTTCGTCTATGCGCTGACGGTGGCGGACTCGATGATCAAGTCCGGCAGCGCCAAGCGTGTGCTGGTGGTGGGTGCCGAGGTGTTCAGCCGCATTCTTGATTTCAATGACCGCACCACCTGTGTGCTGTTTGGCGATGGTGCCGGCGCCGTGGTGCTCGAAGCCTCTGACAAGCCCGGCATTCTGGCCACCGAGCTGCATGCCGATGGCAGCCATGTCGACATTCTGTGCGTGCCGGGCAATGTCTCGGGCGGCCAGGTGATTGGCTCGCCGCTGCTGCGCATGGATGGCCAGGCCGTGTTCAAGCTCGCCGTGGGCGTTCTGGATAAGGCCGCGCGCGCTGCGCTCGAAAAAGCCCATATGCAGGAAGCCGATATCGATTGGCTGATCCCGCACCAAGCCAACCTGCGCATCATGATGAGCACGGCACGCAAGCTCAAGCTTGCCCCTGAGAAGGTCGTCGTCACGGTGGACCAGCATGGCAACACCTCGGCAGCTTCGATCCCGTTGGCGCTGGACCATGCGGTGCGCAGCGGCCAGGTCAAGCCTGGGCAGAATGTGATGCTTGAAGGCGTGGGCGGTGGCTTCACCTGGGGCGCCGTGCTGCTGACGATGTAGCATGGCTCGGCTTTGCCGAGACTGCTGCCATCCGCCGATTGATAAAAAACTGATTTGAACCGAGACATGAGCGCTTTTGCATTTGTATTTCCGGGCCAAGGCTCGCAGTCCGTGGGCATGCTCGATGCTTGGGGTGGCCACCCCGCCGTTGTCCAGGCTTTGCAAGAAGCCTCGGATGCGCTGGGTGAGGACCTGGGCGCGCTGATCCAGAACGGCCCCAAGGAAACGCTGGCACTGACCGCCAACACCCAGCCGGTGATGCTGGTCGCGGGTGTTGCCGCATGGCGTGTCTGGCAGGCCGAAGGCGGCCCACAGCCGATGGCCGTTGCAGGCCACTCGCTGGGCGAGTATTCGGCACTGGTGGCTGCAGGTGTGCTGACCTTGAGCCAGGCCGCGCCGCTGGTGCGCCTGCGTGGTGCTGCGATGCAGGAGGCCGTGCCCGTCGGCGCCGGTGCCATGGCTGCGGTGCTGGGTCTGGATGCCGAGAAGATCAAGGCCGTGTGCGCCCAGGTGACTGCCCAGCTGGGTGGCGCTGAGGTCGTCGAGGCGGTGAACTTCAACGACCCCGGTCAGACCGTCATCGCCGGCTCCAAGGCCGCGGTGGAAGCGGCCAGCCTGGCCGTGAAGGAAGCGGGTGCCAAGCGCGCGCTGCCGCTGCCGGTGTCGGCACCTTTCCATTCCAGCCTGATGAAGCCCGCTGCTGAAAAGCTCAAGCTGGCGCTGGCCGAGCTGCAACTGGCTGCGCCCCGGATTCCTGTGCTCAACAATATCGATGTGGCGATGCCCAGCGAGGCCGATGCCATCCGTGATGCGCTGTACCGCCAGGCCTTTGGCCCCGTGCGCTGGGTTGAGTGTGTGCAGCGCCTGCGTGCGCTGGGCGCCACCCACCTGGTCGAGTGCGGCCCGGGCAAGGTGCTGACCGGCATGACCAAGCGCATTGACCCTGAACTCGTCGGTGTGGCTCTGTACGACCCCGCCACCTTGCAAGAAACCAAAGAAGCCATCGCATGACTGAAACCACCTCCACAGCCAAAGTCGCCCTGGTTACCGGCGCATCGCGCGGTATTGGCGCGGCCATCGCCCAGGCGCTCGGCACAGCCGGCTACCAGGTGATCGGCACGGCAACGACCGAAGACGGCGCTGCCAAGATCTCGCAAGCGCTGTCGGCCTTTGCCGGCTCGCGCGGCGTTGCGCTGGATGTGAACAATGGCGCTGCCGTCGAAGCGCTGATCGACAGCCTGGTCAAGACCCAGGGCGGTCTGCATGTGCTGGTCAACAATGCCGGTATCACCCGCGACACCCTGGCCATGCGCATGAAGGATGACGACTGGGATGCCGTGCTGGGTACCAATCTGAAGGCCGTGTTCGGTGCCAGCCGCGCTGCCATCCGTCCGATGATGAAGCAGCGTTTTGGCCGTATCATCAGCATCACCAGTGTGGTGGGCGCATCCGGCAATGCCGGTCAGGCCAACTACGCGGCCGCCAAGGCGGGTGTGGCAGGTATGACGCGCTCGCTGGCCAAGGAGCTGGGCAGCCGTGGCATTACGGTCAACTGCGTGGCGCCTGGTTTCATCGAGACCGATATGACGGCCCAGTTGCCCGAAGAGCAGAAGAAAGCACTGCAGTCGCAGATTGCCTTGGGCAAGCTGGGACAGCCGCAAGACATTGCCAACGCTGTGGTCTATTTGGCCTCAGACGGTGCCGGTTATGTGACCGGACAGGAGTTGCATGTCAATGGCGGCATGTATATGTAAATTTGACGAAAGTTGAATGCCGTTTCCTCGCGACGGCAAGTTGCACTCAGGTATTGCTGAAGCAGCTAGAATCGCGGGTTCATTCACAACCCCCAGAGGGAAACCATGAGCGATATCGAAGCACGTGTCAAGAAAATCATCGCCGAACAACTCGGCGTGGAAGAGTCTCAAGTAACGAACGAAAAGGCCTTCGTGGCCGACCTGGGCGCTGACTCGCTGGACACCGTGGAACTGGTGATGGCTTTGGAAGATGAGTTCGAGATCGAGATCCCTGACGAAGACGCAGAGAAGATCACGACGGTGCAGAACGCCATCGACTACGCCAACAGCCACCAAAAGGCTTAATTGATTGCGCATGCACTTGGCGCCCCTGGGGCGCAAGTGTCTTGCTGCCAATCTTCCGAGAGATCAACAAGAAAGTTGTAACGCATGAGTCGCCGTCGCGTCGTCGTGACTGGTCTGGGTTGCATCAGCCCCGTGGGTAACACGGTTGCTGAAGCCTGGTCCAACATTTTGGCCGGTCAATCCGGCATTGACCTCATTACCAAGTTCGACACCACGGATTTCAGCTGCAAGATTGCGGGTGAGGTGAAGGGTTTCGATCTTGAGTCCTATATGAGTGCCAAGGAAGCACGCACGATGGACTCCTTCATTCACTACGGCATCGCCGCAGCCCAAGAGGCTGTGAAAGACGCCGGCCTGCCTTCGGGCGAGGCACTGGATGAAGAGCTCGCAACTCGTATTGGCTGTGTGATCGGTTCGGGTATCGGTGGCCTGCCGCTGATCGAGAACACACACGGTGAATATGAGCGCCGTGGTGCGCGTCGCATCACGCCTTTCTTTGTTCCCGCGTCCATTATCAATATGGTCGCAGGCCATGTATCGATGCGTTTTGGCTTCAAGGGCCCGAACCTGTCGGTGGTGACCGCTTGCACGACCGGCTTGCACTGTATCGGTGAAGCTGGCCGCATGATCGAGTACGGCGATGCCGACGTGATGATTGCAGGCGGCTCCGAAGCCACTGTTTCCCCGTTGGGTGTGGGAGGGTTCGCAGCGATGCGTGCACTGTCCACACGCAATGACGATCCCAAGGCGGCATCGCGCCCCTGGGACAAGGGCCGTGACGGCTTTGTACTGGGTGAGGGCGCCGGTATTGTGGTGCTTGAAGAGTACGAACACGCCAAGGCCCGTGGTGCCAAGATCTATGCCGAGCTGCTGGGTTATGGCATGAGCGCTGACGCCGGTCACATGACCGCGCCCAACATGGACGGCCCACGCCGCGCCATGCTGGCTGCCCTGCGCAATGCAGGCGTCAATGCCGACCAGGTGAACTACCTCAATGCCCACGGCACCTCGACGCCGCTGGGAGACCTCAACGAAACCAATGCCATCAAGGCGGCCATGGGTGACCATGCCAAGAAGATGGTGGTCAGCTCGACCAAATCGATGACCGGGCATTTGCTCGGTGGTGCTGGCGGCCTCGAGAGCGTCTTTACCGTCATGGCATTGAAGGACCAGAAGATTCCCCCGACCATCAACCTGGTGGACCAGGATCCGGAATGTGATCTGGACTACTGTGCGAACACGGCGCGTGACGCCAAGCTGGACATCGCCGTCAAGAACAACTTCGGTTTTGGCGGCACCAACGGTACGCTGGTGTTCAAACGGGTCTGATGAGGCGGCCGACTCGGCGCCACTTCTGATATGCCTCGATAAGGCCTCTGCTGCAGAGGCCTTTGTCGTTTTTGGCGGGCATGGGCAACGCAAGGGCGTCGCGTGCTCCCCGCAGGGGTTTGCCCTGCGCCATGCCGGAGCGCCGTATTGCACAATGGGGTGATGTCTCTATTCAGCGCCCCCTCATGGGACAGCATCACGGCTCCCGCGCAATGATGGCGCCGCAGACTTGGGTGCTGGCGTGTCCTTCGCGCATCCGTCTGCTATTGGCGTGCTGGGTGGGGCTCACGACTGTGCTGGGTTTCGTCTGGATGCATGTGGCCGCCCCTTCTGCCTGGCAGCGTGCCCTGGCCGTGGCTGTGTTGGTACTCGCCATGGCGATCGCCTGTCGTATGCCGCTGTGGCGGCAGGGAACTTGTTTGTGCTGGGCAGGCTCTCAGTGGTGCCTCGGGCAAGGCCCGCTGGCATCGGCACACCGCCAAGCGCTGGCACAGTTGGCCGTGCTGATGGATGGGCAAAGCTGGATTTTGCTGCAGGCCCGGCCGCTGCAAAACGATGGACGCAGTCATTGGCTGCTGGTGGTGAAAGCCTCTAATCCAGAGCGTTGGCCGGATATTCGTCGGGTTTTATACTCGTCCCTTGCCGCTGAACCGCAGAACATCCATCAGGTGTAAGCCTACAGCTGAACAACCACAACAATAGCTGCAAGCTTGTAGCCAAGAGGGCCTCTTTTATGACGGGAACGCCAACGGCCAGTACCCCGAATGCAAATGACAGCGATCTGCACCTGGTGCAGCGCACGGTGGCAGGAGATCAAAAAGCCTATGGCCTGCTGGTACTCAAGTACCAGCGGCGCATTGAACGCCTCATCGGGCGCATGGTGCGCGATGTGGATCTGGTGCCTGACCTGGCCCAGGAGACTTTCTTGCGTGCCTATCGTGCACTCCCGCAGTTTCGGGGAGACGCGCAGTTCTACACCTGGCTGTACCGGATTGCCGTCAATACCGCCAAGAAGGCGATGGTCGAACTCAGCCGCAATCCGGTGATGACCGAAAGCGCGCTGCGCGGAAAAGACGATGACGATGAAACTTATGTGCCCGGGCGCGAACTAACCACAGATGAAACGCCGGAAACGGTCATTGCTGCCCAGGAAATTGCCGAGGCGGTCAATACCGCGATGGATGCGTTGCCCGAGGACCTGCGCCAGGCGATCGTGCTGCGTGAGATTGAAGGCATGTCTTACGAAGACATCGCCGCTGCGATGGATTGCCCCATCGGTACCGTGCGGTCGCGAATCTTTCGTGCCCGCGAGGCGATTTCCGCCAAGGTAAAGCCCATGCTTGAACGCCAGTCTGGCAAGCGTTGGTAGCTGATATGAGTGTGATGACTGGCTGCAAGGGCCTGGGGCCCGCTAGGAATATGGCTATGAATCTCGAAAACCAAGCATTGAACAAGAGCACACAGGCTGCCTGTGAGCAGCTGTCCGCCTGGATCGACGGTGAATTGGATGACCAGACGCTGAGCCAGCTGCTGGCCGCGTTGCCGGATCTGGCAGACGATGCGGATTGCTACGCCTCGGTGCAGTCCTACCAGGTCATTGGCGACCTGATGCGCACGGCGCATGCGCCGTGCTCTGACAGCCTGGCATTCCTGAATGCATTGAATGCCAAGATTGCGCTGGAGCCACCGTTGGTGGCCCAGGGACAGCCCGCACCAGGGGATGTGGCCGTGCCCGCAGTGGCCACGGCCGCTGCGCAGGCTGTCAAACCTGCCGCCGTGCAGGATGCTGCCAACCATTCGGTCTTCCGCTGGAAGATGGTGGCCGGCTTTGCCACGGTGGCTGCTGTCGCCATGGTGGGCTGGAACAGTGTGGGCCTGCTGTCGAACGGCTCGGGCAATGATGCACGCCAGCAGATCGCGTCAGCCGCTGCTCCCCAGGTGGTCGCTTCAGCAGCTTCTGGCCGGCCTGTACCGGGGTCTAATGCCCAGGGGCTGGTCCAGCAGCAAGTGACGGTCGGCCAGAACTCCACGATCATGCTGCGTGATCCGCGCCTTGACGAGTTGCTGGCGGCACGCGGTCAGATTGGCGTTACTGCCAACCTGCAAATGCCAGCGGGCTTCTTGCGTAACGCCACCTTCAATGCAGAAAAGCGCAGTGATGGCTGTGCCGACAAGGCCTCGCGCCTGTGCTGATCAGGCGCTGAGTTCCTCCAAAAACACCTGCTGTGCAGGTGTTTTTTTATGACTTTCAGCGCCAGAGGCTTGAAACCTGCGGTTTGCTGCCTATCTGATAGTGATGCACGCTTGGAACCTTGAGGCAGATGGCCCCTCCAATTGCGGCACGGCGCCATTGCAAGTGGCTTGGGTCCCTGCAGATGCTGCGCCGCCCCCATTGACAAATTGAGGAGTGATATGTCTCTAAAGCGTTGGAAGCCTTTTCAGATCAGCGCACTGGCGGCCATCCTGTCCGTCAGCAGCGCGATGATGCTGCCAGCGGCAGCCCAAACCCCCGCGCCTGCGGTCGTGCGTGGCCTGCCTGATTTCACTGACCTGGTCGACCAGGTCGGGCCATCGGTGGTCAATATTCGCACGATGGAAAAGGTCTCCAGCCGCCAAGCGCAAAGTGGTCTCGATCCCGAGATGCTGGAGTTTTTCAAGCGCTTTGGCCTGCCTGTCCCCAGCATCCCCAAGCAACAACGCCCGCAGCGCCCAGGCGCGGATGGCGATGAGGTGCCCAGCGGCCTGGGCTCCGGCTTCATCCTGACGGCAGACGGCTATGTGATGACCAATGCGCATGTGGTCGATGGCGCCGATGAAGTCATCGTGACCCTGACCGACAAGCGCGAGTTCAAGGCCAAGATCGTCGGCGCCGACAAGCGCACCGATGTGGCGGTGGTGAAGATCGAGGCCACGGGCCTGCCTGCCGTCAAGATTGGTGACGTGAACCGCCTGCGGGTGGGTGAGTGGGTCATGGCGATCGGCTCGCCGTTTGGGCTGGAGAACTCGGTGACCGCCGGCATTGTGTCCGCCAAGCAGCGCGACACTGGTGATTACCTGCCCTTTATCCAGACCGATGTGGCCATCAATCCCGGTAACTCCGGCGGCCCGTTGCTGAACATGCGTGGCGAGGTCGTGGGTATCAACAGCCAGATCTACTCACGCTCGGGCGGCTTTATGGGCATCTCGTTCTCGATTCCCATCGATGAAGCGGTGCGCGTGAGCGACCAGTTGCGCGCCACCGGCCGCGTGGTGCGCGGCAAGATTGGGGTGCAGATTTCCACTGTCAGCAAGGATGTGGCCGAATCGATTGGCCTGGGCAAGGCCCAAGGCGCGATGGTGACCGGCGTGGAAAGTGGCTCGCCTGCCGAGAAGGCTGGTGTGGAAGCGGGTGACATCATCACCAAGTTCGATGGCAAGCCGCTGGAGAAGCTGGCCGATCTGCCGCGTTGGGTGGGTAACACCAAGCCAGGCTCCAAGAGCACGGTCACCGTGTTCCGCCGGGGCAAGACCTTGGACCTGCCGATCACCATCATCGAAATTCCGTCGGACGCCAATGCAGATGCTGCTGCTTCGAGCAAGGAGCCAGAGAAGGCCAAGCCTTCGACTGCAGCGCAGCAGCTGGGTCTGGTGGTTACCGACCTGACCGATGCACAGCGCAAGTCCATGCATCTCAAGGGCGGTGTGCAGATTGTCTCGGCTGATGAGGCCGCTGCCCGCGCGGGTCTGAAGCAGGGCGATGTGATCCTGGGTATTGCCAATACGGAAATCAATGACGTCAAGCAGTTCGACGCGGCTGTTGCCAAGGCTGACAAGTCCAAGCCCGTCAATGTGCTGTTCCGCCGGGGTGAGTGGACGCAGTATGTGCTGATTCGCCCGACCAAATAAACCGTCCGCGCACTGTCGCTGTGCGGGTCTCAAGCCGGTCTCCTGGATGGAGATCGGCTTTTTTCATGGGGCGGTTGGATCGAAGGAGGGGCCCGCCCCAGCAACGAAAAAGCCTCAGAGCATTGCTACTCTGAGGCTTGACGTTTGGTGCGGCTGGCAGGAATCGAACCCACGACCCCTTGGTTCGTAGCCAAGTACTCTATCCAGCTGAGCTACAGCCGCTAAGCCGTCGATTGTAGCACGCAATTTTGAACCATTTACAGATTTTTTTGGTCCGTTGAACCAAGCGGACTGGACCAGGGGCTGGTTGGACCAGTCAGCTATTGGTCATTCTCTCCGTTGATGGCATGCAGATATCACGGCGAACGGCCTGTAGCGCTCCGAGGGAACGTAGTACATATTCACTATTTTTGGGGATTGACCGTTGGTAGGCGCAGTCCGATAGTTAGCCATATTGTTAATTTCTGTATATGGCTGCTGAAATGAGGTTGTACAGGCTTTCGATCTTGGGGTGGTTGCTGGCTTTGGGCTGCGTGCTGATGCATGCCCTGCCTGCTGCTGCATCGACCAGAGATGCGCCAGAGAACTACAACCTGCTGCGCTTGCAGCAAGTGTCGGCTGTTGGCCCTGGACCCCATGCAAGCCGTCTGGCCAGTGCCTGGGCGCACGGTGTGGCTTTGCCTGGCACCGATGCGCATGCCCCTCCGCTTGGCAGTGCGCAAGATGACGAGACGGTTTTCCACCGTGTACGACACAGCATGGGTGCGGTGAGCGAGCAAGCGGTCGGCGTTTGGTCCAGGCCCACTCCGAAGCTGGGTGGGTTGGTGCTCGTCTTGCTGACAGTGTTCGCACTGGTGCTAGGATTTTTAAGCCTGCGCTGGCACCGCGAAACAGCGCAATGACCCGGGAGATACCATGCCAAGCATCTTCCCAATCACCAAAAGATCCGTTTGCATGGTGGATCAATGATGCCCTTCAGTTTTTGAAGCGGCTGTGCGCCCGTGCATCGTATGGCGGGGGCGCAATGCCGTACCAGGTGGCTTGGACTCCAGCATGCGGCGAGCTTTTTCAGTCTTCCGGACCGATTCAGGTTTTGCCGAAAGGGTGGCCTTTGCGGGGAGGGCGATACCGGCAATGTGACCGCGTTTTGTGGATCCCTAATGCGTTTTCTGGTGCGCTACTGCCTGCTGTTGTTGGCGGCGAGCCAGCAGCATGCCTGCCCCACTGAGGCTGAGAGACAGCAGTAGCAAGCTGCCGTACCCAGAGGAAGGAACTGCCTTGACGGCGGCCCCCCCGTTGTCGTCGTCTCTGACCAGCACCTGTGCGGGAGTGCCTGCTGGCTCATAGCTGCCCGCAGCAGTGGCTGGCGCGATTGACAGCTCTGCAAGGACGTCGCCGTCATTCGGGTCGGTATTGGGGGTTGCCACGATGGTGCAAGTCGCGGTCGAAGCGCCCGCTGGTATGGTGATGCTCTGAGGGCAGGAGGTGCTGTAGCGTGGATTGGCGGCGGGAAGATTCAAGTTCACGCTGAGCCCTTGCGCCGGAGCCGCTTGCGAGAGCGTCAATGTGCAGGTGCTGACCTGGTTGACAGAATCAAACAGCTCGGCAGGCGTGCAGGCAACGCTGACGAGAGGGGCCAGCAACGTGGATTGCAGATACCAGTTATTGCCTACCTTGTTCAAGGTATAGCTGAAGCCACCAGCACTGATGCTGCCGCCCTCCAAGCTAAACACGGCATCGGATGCGCCATCGACCTTGACCACCAGAATGCCATTGCCGCTGGTGACGGAGCCCAATCCGTTGGCATTCACGATGCGCAAGGTGCTGGCTCCGCTGGTGCTGCCGTTGACTTCCAGCACATCAGACGCAGAGTTGCTGTCGCCGAGTACCGTGTCGAGGACCACCACATTGCTGGCTGTGCCACTGAAGTTGCCTGTGAGCGTCAGGCGATCATCCGCAGCCGCGCTGGCATCCGCAAGGCTGATGGTGCCCGCACTCGCGATGCTGCCATGCACGCTGAAGGTACCTTGGGCAGCGCTGGCATTGAGTGTGGCTGCACCATCGATATTGAGCTGGGCCGCTGCGCCACTTTCGAACAGCGAGCCGCTGAGCTGCAAGTTTGCCGCATTGGCGAGGTGGATCGTTTCCCAAAGGGTCAGGTTGCTTCCGTTGGCAAGATTATTGCTGCCGGTGAAACCGCGCATGGCTACACCATCCAAGGTCAAGATGTCGTTACCCGCACTGCCATCAAACTGGGGAGCTTGCGACACATCCACGCCTGCAAGCAAGGTGAGGGCGTCGTCGCCTTCGTCCATGGCCGTGATGCCGACGAGTGTCCCCCCGCTCGCTTGCATGCTGTCATTGCCTGCGCCCATATGGATGCTGCCGGTTATCGAGCCGCCGGTGTGGACCAGCGTATCGGCGCCGCCACTTAAAAACACGGGTCCGCTCACTGTTCCTGCGTTGTTCAGATGCACGGGCACGTCCTGATAGGCCAGTACGGCGTAACTTTGTGGATCCGAGCGAATGATGCCACTGGCGCTGTTGTTGATGGTTTGCAAGGCCGTCAAGCCGGCTGCGGAAGGAAGCACCATCACCGTAGCTCTGAACGCAGGGTCAGGAACGGCAGTGCTGGACTTGATCTCCAACAGTCCGCTGTTGTCAATCGTGGCTGGATTGGTGTTACTGGCAGCACCCGATTGGGCGGCATACACATAATTGCTGGGGCTGTCGACGATCACGCTGCCGGTGTTGTTGATGCGAGAGAGACCGGTGCTATTGGCGTAACCAATGACGGCTATGCCCCCTATCGCCGACGTGGCCCCAGCACTGGTATTGACCACGCTGACACTGCCGCTATTTTGTACCAGGGAACTGGCCGTTGCGCGCTGGTAAATTCCGGTACTGCCTAATGTACGTGTTGGATGGGTGTTGGTGACATGGATTTGCCCGGCATTGATGGTGCTGCCACTGCCACCGCTTGCAGGGGCCCACATGCGCGGCTGAAAGCCGTTGGTAAAAGCGTCTGCCGAAGACTGGGAATTCACCAAGCCCGTATTGGTTACGGTGAAATTTTGCGCCAGCACCTCTATCACATTGTTCGAAACACTCGCGCCGGTCGCCGTATTGGTAAAAGTAATACTGCCAGCGTTGGTCACCGTCGCTTGGCTATTTGCGGCGCTTGCTGCTACCGCCACCACATCCAATCCACTATCGGTCAGCGCAGGGCTAGCGGTAGTCATGACGAGGCTGGCGCCCGCTTCATTGCGGAAGCGGGCGGCGCTGAAATTGTTGTTGGTCAGGTAGCCAATATTGGCCAGTGCTCTGCCGCCTCCCGCCGGTATTAGATAGAGCGCATTATCCCAGGTCATCTTGCCTTGATTGATAACCAACACACCGTTCGCCGCTGTCTCAACCGCATAGATCAATCCAACACTGGCGCCATTCAGCGTCATATCACCTGTGGCGTCGTTGGTGAGTTGAACGTTTGCCGCATTGATCTGGTACTGGCCTGTCGTTGTGCCGCTGCACAAAACCGAGCCCCCTGCGGTGCCCATGGGCGAGGGCGGTGAGCATGCGGCCCAGCTGGTCAAGGGCAGCGCAAATGCTCCATATGCTGTTGCTACAAAAGCCTTGAGTCCCCAGTGAAAAGGAACTCGTACAGATATGGGCAAATAGTTCATGCGCACTAAATTACCAGTTTTATGTATCCCTTTGTTAATATTTTGGCTATGGGTGGCGCATATTTTTAGATGACGCTCTATTTTTAAAATAGCCTCAAGCCGGTTAAATAGTTGTTATTGCATCTTGTCTTTGTACGCTGCCATGGGTATGCACTTTTGCCGCCAGTTTTCACTGACTGGGTGCAAACATGCAGGCCCATGGATCTAAGGCTAGCGCTGAGCCAGCGCCTTACCGTCCTGCGACATCGCACGCAGATGGCGCTCCACACGCAGGAAAACCACGATCATCATCAAGAAAACGAATGACCACAGCAGCACGGTGAACACCAGCAGGTTGCTGGGTTCAATCAGACGCTGCAGCCAGCCGGACGTCGCCGTCTGCACATCGCTCTCCCCCGCCTTGGCGCTGAACACCATGTTGTAGTTGAGCAGCAGATTGCTGACGGCAATGGATGCGGTCTGCTTGCTGATGCCAGCCTGCACCTGAGGGTCCGCCAGCAGGGTCTTGAGCGCCGCAGGCGCGCCCAGCACGAAGGCGCGGCCTGCGTCATAGTTGTAGCTGCTGATGATGCTGCGGGTCTGATTCAGCAGCACCTCGCCAATGCTGGTGGGCTGGGGCTCCCAGCCATCGCCATCGGCTGCCTCGGCAGCGGCAGATGCCGCAGTGGCCGCGTCCATCGCGGCGATGTCGTTGCCGGCCCGCTCCTTGGCATGCATGGCCTCTACCAGTGCGGGCAGCGGCTGCGCGGGCGCCAGGCCTCTTTCGCTGTTGTCGTCTTCAAGTTTCTTGCGCTGTACCGGATTGCGTTCAATGGCCGCACGTACCAGTGCATCGACTTCTGCAAATGCTGCCACTGCGGCAGTGTCTGCTGCCAGCTTGTCATCGTGTACGACCTGGCTGGAGTCACCATAGCCAAAGTCGGAATAGGTGATCTTCTTCAGCTCTTCGTCGCTGATTTTGAGCGCGGCCCAGTCGCGGCCTTTGTGCATGTCTTCTGCGGCGGTATCGGGGGAGGGTTTGTGGGCAGCTCCCCAGCTCCACAGCGCAAAGTTGAACAAGGTGAACAACACGAGTACCACCATCACCAGCCGCATCAGGTACAGCAGCGCACTTTCTATTTTTCCGAGCATTTATTCCATCTCTCATCAATTTTCAAAACCCGAGAGTGTGGCATGGGGTTGGGAGGCGATGACAGTTATTGCTCGTTGCTATGGTTACTGATTGTTTATTGCCCCGCGCGCGATTTCCAGAGCCGGCTGCGGGAAGAAGTGGCTGTAATCACAGTTGATTATTGAAGTCTCGAATGAGCCATGCAGTCGAGATGATCTGCACGATGAAGCCTATCCTCTAACTCGCGATTGCGCTGGTTCAGCCGTATCCGTTTTCCGTTCAACTCTCCTCCTTGCCCGCATTCTGCTGCGCATCGATCGCTTTCATGTTGTCCAGCAGCTTGAGCAGGTAGTGCAGGGTGTGCACCATGTCATTGCTCGAGAAACCCTGCAGCGCTTGCTCGTAATAGCGGCCAATCGACTCGGCCGCATCGTGCTGCCACACCTGCTGCCCGGCAGCGGTGAGCTGCACCAGGCGCGAGCGTTTGTCCGCCGGGTCGGGCACGCTGTGTACATAGCCTGCGGCCTCCATGCGCGACAGCAGACCGGTCAGGTTCTGGCGGCTCACCAACAGATAGCGCGCCAACTCCCCCATACCCATGCCTTCTGCGGTTTCTGGCCGTGACAGGGCCCCCATCACCGCCCATTGCTGTGTGGTCAGCCCCTGGGCTTCCACCGCCTTGGTGCCTGTTTTATGCAACATGTTGGCGCATTGGTAGAGCTTGAAGTACAGCCGGTTGGCCAGGTCGGTGCGCAGCTGGTTCGGGTTTTCTCTAGGAGTTTTGGCGGTTTTGCTCATGATTCGGATATTGCCATGGCACGGCATTTGTGTAAATATATTGTCTAATTAAACGGTGCAGCGCGCAAGAAAGGTGGAATCATGGCACGTTTTGATGGGCAACATGTTGTAGTAACGGGTGGCGGTGGCGGCATTGGGGGTGCGACCTGCAAACGCTTTGCTGGTGAAGGCGCCCGGGTGACCGTGCTCGACAAGCAGCTGGGCGCCGCGCAGGCGGTGGCCGATGCGATTGCAGCTGCCGGCGGCCTGGCGCAGGCGGTGGCCTGCGACATCACGGATCGCGCCAGTGTGGATGCGGCCGTGCAGCAGGCCGAGCAGTGGGCGGCCATCGATGTACTGGTCAACAACGCGGGCTGGGATGTGTTCAAACCTTTTACCAAGACCCATGAACGGGAATGGCAGCAGCTCATTGCCATCAACCTGGTGGGCGCCTTGCACATGCACCACGCGGTGCTGCCGCGCATGGCAGAGCGCAAGGCGGGCCGGGTCGTCAACATCGCGTCTGATGCGGCGCGCGTGGGCTCTTCGGGCGAGGCCGTCTATGCCGCCTGCAAGGGCGGGCTGGTGGCGCTGTCCAAAACCCTGGCGCGCGAGCATGCACGCCACAACATCACCGTGAACGTGGTCTGCCCCGGCCCGACGGATACCGCCTTGTTTGCCAGCTACAAGGAGGGCGCGGGCAACCCCGACAAGCTGCTCGACGCCTTTACCCGCGCGATCCCGCTGGGCCGCATCGGCCAGCCCGAGGACTTGCCCGGCGCCATCCTGTTCTTTGCCTCCAGCGATGCGGCGTATGTGACCGGTCAGGTCATCAGCGTATCGGGCGGCCTCACGATGGCCGGTTGAAGGCCCCCCAATCACAAGGAGACTGACATGGAATTCGAAGACATCCTCTACGAAGTGCGCAACCACGTGGCCTGGATCACCATCAACCGGCCCGAGAAGATGAATGCCTTTCGCGGCACCACCTGTGACGAGCTGATCCGCGCACTGAACAAGGCCGGCTACGACCGGAGTGTGGGCTGCATCGTGCTGGCCGGCGCGGGCGACAAGGCATTTTGCACCGGTGGCGACCAATCGGCGCACGACGGCAACTACGATGGCCGTGGCACCATCGGCCTGCCGATGGAAGAGCTGCACGATGCCATCCGCAATGTGCCCAAGCCGGTGATTGCCCGCGTGCAGGGCTATGCGATTGGCGGCGGCAATGTGCTGTGCACCATCTGCGATCTGACGATCTGCTCCGACAAGGCCATCTTTGGCCAGGTAGGGCCCAAGATGGGCTCGGTCGACCCCGGCTATGGCACGGCGTTCCTGGCGCGCGTGGTGGGCGAGAAAAAGGCGCGCGAGATCTGGTACCTGAACAAGCGCTATTCCGGCGAAGAGGCCGTTGCGATGGGCCTGGCCAATCTCTGCGTGGCGCCAGAGCAGCTCGACGCCACGGTGCAGGAATGGGCCGAGACCATCTGCGAGCGCAGCCCCACCGCGATTGCCATTGCCAAGCGCAGCTTCAACATGGACACCGCGCACCAGGCGGGCATTGCCGGCATGGGCATGTACGCGCTCAAGCTGTATTACGACACCGACGAGTCGCGCGAAGGCGTGGCTGCGCTCAAGGAAAAGCGCAAGCCCGATTTTCGCAAACACGCCAAGTAACGCAGCCTGCCGCAAGAGGTGTCCATGAATCCGTACCTGAACGATGACTTGATGAGCCTGGCCGCATCGGTGCGCCGGTTTGCTGACGCGCGCGTGGCGCCGGGCCTTCTGGAGCGCGACCGGACGCGTGTGCTGGACCGCAGCCTGATGCGCGAGATGGGCGCGATGGGCCTGATTGTCCCCGAGCTGCCCGAGCAACTGGGCGGGCAGGGCCTGGGTTGCCTGGCTGCCGGCGTGGTGCATGAGGAGCTGGCGCGTGCCGACCTGAGCATGTCCTATGTACCGCTGCTGGCATCGCTCAATGCGCAGATTCTGGCGACCCATGGCCAACCCGATGTGGCACGGCCCTGGTTGCAGAAAATGGTGGCGGGCGAGGCACTGTGCGCCATTGCGCTGACCGAGCCCCGCGGCGGCTCCGACGCCGCCAGCCTGCGCCTGCGCATTGAACGCGATGCAGAAGGCTATGTGCTCAACGGTGAGAAAACCTCCATCTCCGCCGCAGACCAGTGCGATATCGCCGTGGTGTTTGGCCGTACCGGCACGGTGGAATCGGGCGCGCATGGTGTAACGGCCGTGCTGGTGCCGATGGACTTGCCCGGCATCACACGCAGCCGTTTCGACTGCCATGGCCAGCGTGCCATTGGCCGGGGCTCGCTGTTTTTCGACAACGTGCGTGTGCCGCTGTCGCATCGCCTCGGTGACGAGAACCAGGGCTTTGTGCAGGTGATGCAGGGCTTTGACTATTCGCGCGCGCTGATTGGCTTGCAGGTGCTGGCCGTGGCACGTGCAGCGCTCGATGATGCCTGGCAGTACGTCACCCAGCGCCAGGCCTTTGGCAAGCCCTTGTCGGCCTTCCAGGGCGTGTCGCACCCGCTGGCGGATTTTGATACGCAGGTCGGCGCCGCACGCCTTTTGTGCCTGCAGGCGCTGTGGCTCAAGGACCAGGGCAAGCCCCACAGTGCCGAGGCGGCCATGTGCAAATGGTGGGCGCCCAAGCTCGCCTATGACTGCATCCACCAGTGCCTCTTGATGTTTGGCCATGGCGGCTACGAGCGGGGTGTGATGGAGCAGCGCCTGCGCGATGTGCTGGGCTTTCAGATCGGTGACGGTACGGCCCAGATCATGAAAACCATCATTGCCCGCGACCGGGCCGGCAGGCAGTCGGTGCCCGCATAGCCATCGTGATGTGCTCTCAAGCGCAGCCACAAGCGCGGAGCCCCAACCCAGAGGAGACAAGCATGGAATTTGATGCCGTATTGCTGGCGCCGCGCCGCGCGCAGATGCGCAGCCAGGGCTGGTGGCGCGACACCACCATCAACGAAGCGCTGGACCAGGCGGCGCAGCAGTGGCCCGACCGCTTGGCGCTGGTGGCGCAGCGCGCAGGCGAGGGTGCTGCGCAGTCCTTCAACTACGCGCAGCTGGCGCGCATGGCCGACCGCGTGGCCATCGGTTTGTGGCGGCTCGGTGTGCGTCCTGCCGATGTGGTGGCCTGCCAGTTGCCCAATGTCTGGCAGTTCACGGTGCTGTACCTGGCATGCGCACGCATTGGCGCAGTGCTCAATCCCTTGATGCCGATCTTTCGGGAGCGTGAGCTGCTGTTCATGCTCGGCCATGGGGAGGCCAAGCTGATTGTGGTGCTCAAGGACTTTCGCAGTGTGGACTACGAGGCGATGCTCAAGGGCATTCAGCCCCAATTGCCCCAGCTTCAGCACGTGGTCGCCATCGGGGGTGCCGGTGCAGACAGCTTTGAGGCGCTGCTTGCCGAGCCCGCATGGGAGCGCGATGCCGACGCCGCGCAGATCCTGGGGTGCCACCGGATCCCGCCCGATGCCATCACCCAGCTCATCTACACCAGCGGCACCACGGGCGAGCCCAAGGGGGTGATGCACTCTTCCAACACCTTGATGGCCAACATCCATGCGTACGCCGAGCGCCTGGCCCTGGGCCGCGACGAGGTGGTGCTGATGGCCTCGCCGATGGCGCACCAGACCGGCTTCATGTACGGGCTGATGATGCCGGTGATGCTGGGCGCGGCGGCGGTGTTGCTGGATGTGTGGAACGCCGCCACGGCCGCGCAGCTGATCCGGCAGTGGCGCTGTACCTTCACGATGGCATCGACGCCATTTTTGGCGGATCTGTCGCGTGAGGTGGCGACCAGCGGGGCCGTGCCCAGCCTGCGCACCTTTCTGTGCGCTGGCGCGCCCATCCCCGGGCCCTTGGTGGAGCAGGCGCAGACGGCGTTGGGTGCGCAGATCATCTCGGCATGGGGGATGTCGGAGAACGGCGCTGTGACCACGACCTTGCCTGGCGATGGCGCGCAGCGCGCAGTCGAGACCGATGGCCTTCCGTTGCCCGGTGCCCAGGTCAAGGTAGTGGATGACCTGGGTCAGGAGTGCCCACGCGGCGAGACCGGTCAGCTGTGGGTGCGTGCCCCTTCCAACTTTGGCGGCTATCTGAAGCGCCCCCACCTCAATGCCACCACGCAGGACGGTTGGTTCGACACCGGGGACCAGGCGCGCATGGATGCGCAGGGCTATATCCGCATCACCGGCCGCAGCAAGGATGTGATCATCCGCGGCGGTGAGAACATTCCGGTGGTGGAGGTGGAATCCCTGCTCTACAAGCACCCGGCGGTGGCGCAGGCAGCGGTGGTGGCCTATGCGGACGAGCGCCTGGGCGAGCGGGCCTGCGCAGTGATCGTGCTCAAGCCCGGCGCCGCCGAGCCGGTGCTGGCCGACCTGACCGGCTTCTTGCGGGCGCAGAAGCTGGCGCCCCATTACCTGCCCGAGCGTCTGGTGGTGCTGCCAGAAATGCCGGCTACGCCGTCAGGCAAGATCCAGAAGTTCAAGCTGCGCGAGCAGCTCAAGGCCTCCCTTCATAGCTAGACCGCGTCCGATGCGCCCGAGGAGCTGTCGCGGTTGCGCAGCACGATGGTGATCTGGCCGTTGGTCTCTATCGTGGCCTGTTCCACCTCATAGGTGTGCAGGCAGCCTGCTCCGCGCAGCGCGGCCTTCAGGTCGTCGCCGGTGATGAGTTCGGCATCCATCACTTTCTGGTTGACCTGTCCGTTGGAGATCAGCCGCTTGGGAATGCCATCGACCCAGCGCGACACCCGCCGGCTGCGGTAGCTCAGTTGCGCCATGATGGAGTGGCAAGCAACCAAGGTCGTAGCCGATATCAGTCCGCCGATCAGCGAGTTGTCGCCCGCGTTCATCGAGTTCTGTACCGCGTTCGACAGGATCAGCAGCAAGATCAGATCGAAGGGGTCGTACTGTCCGATCTGGCGCCGGCCCGTCAGCCGCAAAAACACCAGCAAGAACGCGTAGACGACAAAGCCGCGAACGACAAACTCCCACCACGGAACACTCATAGAGAACATGGCATCACTCCTCGCAAACGGGGGGGGCGGGCGGCGCCTGCACACATGCCGGATGTGCCCGCTGACTGGGCAATGATAGTCCGCAGCGGCCGCCCGGCGCGCTGTGGCCGCGTACGCTGGCAGGCTCGCACATCGTCGTCTTTTGCCGCTAGTTGCGCTGGCGCAGCGGGCCGGTGCTTGCACGCGGCAAGCCCATGGACAAAAAAGGCGCCAGTGTGTGCTGGCGCCCGGAAGGGGGGAGGGGGCTGGGCCGCTTACATGCCCTGGCCCAGATCGGAGATCAGCTGCGCCGACAGGTACAGGCGCCGGGCGATGGGCTCGGTCAGCACATACTCGGCCAGGTTGGAGTGGTAGTTGGCGCCGGGCAGGCCCAGGCCTTCGATGACCGGCTTGCCCGACAGCGCGGCGTAGGCCGCATCGGATCCACCGCCCCCGCGCGTGGTGTACATCTGCGATTTGCCGCCCACATCGGCATAGATGGTGATGGCCTTCTGGATCAGCTTGACGCCCTCATCGGTGGCGTTGAAAGCGGGGCGGCCACGGGTGAGGTTGATGTCGATGGTGGCGCCGTGCACATGGGGCACCGATGCGGCCTTGTCCAGCATGCCCTTCATCAGATCCAGATCTTCATTCTTGCCATAGCGCACATCGGCGTTGACCACCGCCTTGTCCGGGATGATGTTGGTGGCGGTGCCGCCGGCGGTCATCGTTGTCCAGTTGAAGCCGCGTTCCTTGGCTTTGTCCTGGATGTCCTGCGTGCGCAGCACCAGCGCCGAGGCCTCGGTCAGCGCATTGATGCCCGCCTCTGGCGCCACGCCCGCATGCGATGCCTTGCCGTGCACCACGGCCTGCACATAGGCAATGCCCGAGGTGGCGGTGCCAAAGCCTTCTTCCAGGCCCGAGGGCTCGTAGGACAGCACATAGTCATGGGACGCGGCCAGCTGCTGGATCAGATCGCGCGAGCCGAAGGAGCCCTTTTCCTCATCGGTGTTGAACATCACCGTGATGGTCTTGAACTTGCTGAAGTTCTGTGCCTTGAGCAAGCCCAGGCTGTGGAGAATCACCGCGATGCCGCCCTTGGCATCGGCAATGCCTGCGCCATAGGCCTTGTCGCCCTCTACCTTGAATGGCGCCGAGGCCAGAATGCCTCGGGTGTAGACGGTATCCATGTGCGCCATCAGCAGCAGGCTCTTGGTGCCGCTGCCCTGGAAGGTGCCGACAATGTTGTCGCCCACGACACCGGCCTCGGCCTTGTGGCGCACCACGGTGGCGCCCAACGCCTGCAGGCGGGCTTCCAGGTAGTTGCCCATCTGCGGAATGCCGATGGCGTCATTGGTGCCTGTCTCGATGTTGACCAACTCCTGCAGCGTCTGCAGCACTGCCGCTTTCTCGGCCTGCGAAGCCTGGTCGAGCACGGCGTTGTAATGCAGCGAAGAGGCGCTGCTGTCGGAGCAGCCCGATACGGTCAAGGAAAGGGCCGCAGCAGCGGCAATGGCCAGCAAGGTTTTTTTCATAGTAGTCATTGGGTGGGAGGGGATCCCTGAAAGCGTCACGGGATTGTCATGCGACGGATGCAAGCATAAGAACCGCACCCCGCCAAGGCGGTCACGGCTGAGACAAGCGCTGCGGCCTTAGCCCGCCCTGTCTCGCACCGGTCCATCCGGGGCCGCGCCAGCACCGTGCACGCGCCGACCTTGCTGCTGCAGCGATGGCAACCCATGGTCCTGCGGCACCAAGGCCCGGCGACAGGTTCACGCGTTCACTGCTTTGATCGCGTAGCTGTCCTGGGGTGCGGACAACTTCCTTCACCTGAGTCGTAAGCAGAAGGCCCGATTCGGGCAACGAAGGCGCGCCTCGCCCTCGTTCGCATCGTCATGCCGCTGAGGGATCACAGCGTGATTCGACGGGCGCCTGTCTCGTCGGCTTCCCGTTCGGCTGCGCGCAGCAGATGGCGCCCAGAAGGGTAATCAAGCCATGCGGTACCGCCCGCTCAAGTCCCCCTCACTGCTGCGCCAGACGAGGCTACGCGGACTCACTGGCGGTCGCGGCGTTCGCCATGTTGGCCTTCACGCGGTTGCCGGTGGGCGTCTGACTGCTGCTGCATCTGCCGCTGGCGCATTTGCTCTGCTTGGGCATGCTGTTGCGCCATTTGCTGTTGGTGCATCTGTTCTTGCTGTGCGCGCTGCTGGGCCATCTGTTGTTGGCGTGCTTGATCCTGCTGGGCATGCTGCTGTGCCATTTGCTGCTGGCGTGCTTGCTCCTGCTGGGCATGCTGCTGCGCCATCTGCTGTTGGTGCACCTGGTCTTGCTGGGCGCGCTGTTGCGCCATCTGCTGCTGGCGTGCTTGCTCTTGTTGCGCGCGCTGCTGTGCGATCTGCTGCTGTGCGATCTGCTGCTGGTGCGCCTGGTCTTGCTGGGCCCGCTGCGCCATCTGCTGCTGGCGTGCTTGCTCCTGTTGCGCGTGCTGCTGTGCGATCTGCTGCTGGTGCGCCTGGTCTTGCTGTGCGCGCTGTTGCGCCATCTGCTGCTGGCGTGCTTGCTCTTGTTGGGCGTGCTGCTGTGCGATCTGCTGTTGGTGCATCGGGTCTTGCTGTGCGCGCTGTAGCGCCATCTGCTGCTGGCGTGCTTGCTCCTGTTGCGCATGCTGCTGCGCCATCTGCTGTTGGTGCATCGGGTCTTGCTGCGCGCGCTGCTGTGCCATCTGTTGCTGGCGTGTTTGCGCTTGCTGTGCTTGCATGGGTTGGCCGTGTGCTGGCGGTTGGGCGATGGTCAACCCGCCGGGCTGTTGATGGGCTGCTGCCGGGGCCCTCTGGACATGGGGGGCTGGAAGCGGCTGCATGGATGCCACGGCGCTGGGGCGCACCATAGGCTGCATGCCCGCGCTGCTCAGCGTCTTGGGTGTGTCGCCCGCCTGGCGCTGGCTGAATGCGTAGGCGCCTGCTGCTGCCGCTGCCGTCGCTGCGCCGGCAGCCAAGGCAGGTCCGTGGCTGCCGGGGAACACGCCCGTGGTCATCGCGGGTCGGGCTGACTCGGCCGCTGGCGCATTGTTGACGACATGCACATGGGTGGTGTTGTGGATATTTTCCACAACGGTGCGGGAGTTGGAGATGTAGGTTTGGTTGTTGTAAACAACGGCTGGCCGCGCCAACGGTGGGGGTGGTCGGTTACCTCGGACCCAGTTGCCAGGCTGACCAGGCTCGCCCCAATGGACGTGCCATGCATTCCAGCCCCATGGGCGGCTGATGACCTCGGTCACGGCAACGCCGACGCCAAAGCCCATGAGCCCGCTGACCGCTGGCGTCGCGAAACCTCCCACTACGGCGGGTGGTGGGGGAGGCGGAGCCACGGCATAGCTGTAGCCACTGTAGACCGGCACCGATGTGCCGTAGACCACGCTGGGGTTGTACTGCGGGACGTAGACGGTAGAGGGCTCAGCAGGGGCGATTTCGATGAATTGCTGTGGTGGCTCGATGACCGGCGTACTCACCAGCACTTCAGGCGCTGCATCGCTGGGGGTATAGCTTTTGGGGGGCGCGGCGTCGGTCACCAGCTTGACCTTCAGATGGCTGGAGTCCTTGAGTGAGCCTGCCTTGTAGGCGCGGCCACGCATCACCTGGATGGCGTTCATCACATCGGCCGGATCGTTGTAATAGGCCTTGCCGAGCGCGGTCGTCCAGGGCAGGTTCGATGCCATTTGCCCCAGTACGTTAGGAAAAAGCGTGAGCGATTTGATCGATGGATCCCAAGGCTGGGTATGGGCTGCATTGCTCAGCGCACCCGCCTTGAGGCCGGGGTTCTGTGCCAGCCAGGCTTCCGCCGCGCTGACCTGATCGGGATAGGTGGAGCCTGCCAGGATTTGCGCGACCAGCTTGTCCGGGTACAGCGCGATGGGGGCCACCATCTGGTAGAGGATGTCTGCCGATGGCGGCGTGTAGGCAGCTTGCACCTCGGCGGGCTGCGCGGCCGGCGCTGGGTTGGCAGCAGCGTTCTCGGCAGAGGCACTGGCAGCCTTGTGGGCATCGCCATCATCGTTGCATCCCGCCAAGGCCAGTGCTGCGGCCAGCGCCACCAGCCCGGTCCGGAAGCCAGCGGCCAACAAACGCGGCGGCAAGACGGATGAATGAACGGGGTCGAGACGGTCAACGGCATGGAACATGGTGCTCTCCTGAAGGGCGGCGGTGGTTCCAAGGGGCTCTGTGCATACCAGTCGCTGCACCACCCACCGCATGTCTGCACAACGCAATGGTGCGGGCGCCGTTGACGGCCGGGCGTCCGCCAGGCGCTTTTTCAGCCAAGCCATGCCTTCCTTTAAGTTTGGCCTCAGTTTCGGTGACGCAATGACTACCACCTTGGAGCGATCCTGGTCAGGTGGACGAAGACAGCCTGGCTTTTAAGCATGGGAGGTCATCATGAGCGGACTGAGCGTGACGCCAAAACTCAAGGAGGAGTCAGTCAGTCAGGCAAGCAATCGAGCGCGGCTATTGGGTGGCCGAGGCCGCAGCCCGTCTGGGCATATCGACACACAGCTTGTATAAGTGGTTGAAGACAGGCTCTCCTGGTCAATCTGCGCAGCATTTCCAAGAGGGACTGGAGGCAGGAGTTGCAGGGGCAATCGCTAGGCCAATGACGTCACGGAATCGCTCTTCAGCAGTCTGAAGAAAGAGCGTATCTGCGAGCGGATCTAAAAAGACCCGGGACATAGCACGGGCCGATAGATGACTGCATCGAGGTTTTCTACAAGCGGTCAGGCCGCCCCAGTTTCCTGGGCGGAGTTCGCCCTGAGCCATTTGAGCGTGCCCAGAGGCGATGTTGGCATTTGTCTACCTGGAGGTTTCTCCACCTTAAACTGGCATTTATACAACACCGCCGATGCGTTCTGCGGGTCGCCTGCGGGGGCAAGGATGCGCCAGATGGCGAAAGCATGCAGAAAAGGTGATGCCCCGCAGCATATAATTTATGTTTATAGAATGAACTCCCTGCTGCGACCTGGTGCCATTATCACCTCGCAGGTTGCAAACTACATATCCAGGAGTTCAGGAACCCCGCGCGTCAGTCACCATGTCCGCAACTGACAGCGCGTCGCCTGCGGCCTGGCGACTTACCGTATTCAGCATAGGCAAGCAGTTCAGCGCGATAAATGGCTTTAGTAAAACTTCAAAACGGTAAGACATTCAGTTCCGAATTTGGCACCTCACTGCTCGACAGTGCCAAGGCCGTGGGTATCACCCTGGAATACAGCTGCCGCACCGGCCGTTGCGGTGTTTGCAAAACCACCGTCGTCTGCGGCAAGACTGAAGCATTCCGTGGAGAGACCTCGCTGACCGCCGAAGAGCGGGCTGCCGGGATGATCCTGACCTGCTGCCGTCACGCCGTCGGTGACTTGGAAATCGACGCTGAAGACCTCGGCGCCCTCAGCAACATCGTGGTCAAGACCGTTCCTTGTCGTATCGACAGTCTCACCCGCTTGGCAGACAACGTGGTCGAGGTGGTGCTGCGCGTGCCACCCACTGGCAAGCTTAACTACTTGCCCGGCCAGTACCTGGACGTGATCGGCGAAGGCGGACTGCGCCGCAGCTACTCCATCGCCAACGCCCAGCGCGAAGACGGCAAGCTGGAGCTGCAGATTCGCGAAGTCGAGCAAGGCATAATGTCGCAGTACTGGTTCCGCAGCGCTAAGCACAATGACCTGTTGCGCCTGGAGGGCCCACTGGGCACGTTTTGCCTGCGCGAGAAAGACGCAGCCTCTATCGTCTTCCTTGCCACCGGCACCGGTATTGCACCCGTCAAAGCCATGCTTGAGCAATTGCTGGGCAACCCGGAACTGGCCGCTGGCAAGAAAATCTATGTCTACTGGGGTGGGCGCCATCCCGGAGATATCTATTGGACACCTCAGCTCCAAGGGCTCAACGCCGAATTCATACCGGTACTGTCGCGCGCCCCTGCCGACTGGCCAGGGCGCACCGGCTACGTACAAAAGGCGCTGCTCGATGATGGCATCGAGCTTTCCGATGCGGTCATCTATGCCTGCGGCTCGGAGGATATGATCCATTCCGCCCGCACTGCACTGACCGCTGCCGGCTTGCCGGCGAAACACTTTTTCTCCGATGCTTTTGTAAGCTCAAACTAACAAGGGAAGACATGAAAGCAGTTATTTTGGCAGGTGGCCTGGGCACGCGGTTGAGCGAAGAGACCGGTACTCGTCCCAAGCCTATGGTCGAAATCGGCGGTAAACCGATCCTCTGGCACATCATGAAGATGTACTCCTCCCACGGCATCAATGACTTCATCATCTGCTGTGGCTACAAGGGCTACATGATCAAGGAATACTTTGCCAATTACTTCCTGCACACTTCGGACGTCACCTTCAACATGCGTGACAACAGCATGCAAGTGCACGACAAGCGTGCCGAAGACTGGAACGTGACCCTGGTCGACACCGGCGAAACGTCGATGACCGGCGGCCGTCTGCGCCGCGTGGCCGACTATGTGCGGCACGAAGAAGCCTTCTGCTTCACCTACGGTGATGGTGTCGGCGACATGGACATCAGCGCCACCATCGCCTTCCACAAGCGCCATGGCAAGGACGCGACCCTGACCGCCACTTACCCTCCAGGGCGTTTCGGTGCGCTGGACATCAGCAACGGCCAAGTCCTGAACTTCAAGGAAAAGCCCAAGGGCGACGGTGCCATGATCAACGGCGGCTTCTTCGTGCTTTCGCCCAAGGTGCTTGACCGCCTGAGTGCCGACAGCACCGTGTGGGAGCAGGATCCGCTGATGGGCCTGGCCAACGACGGTCAGCTGATGGCCTTCGAGCATGCCGGTTTCTGGCAGCCGATGGACACCCTGCACGACAAGAACCTGCTGGAAAAGCTGTGGCAGAATGGCGCCGCTCCATGGAAATCCTGGGAATAACGCGAACATGAAAGCTTCCGTCTCTCCCGCCTTCTGGCAAGGCAAGAAGGTCTTTCTTACCGGCCACACCGGGTTCAAGGGCAGCTGGATGGCACTGTGGTTGCAGGGCATGGGGGCGCAGGTAAAGGGCTTCGCCCTAGCACCACCGACTTCCCCTTCGCTGTTCGAACAGGCGCAGGTCGAGCGCGGTATGCACGCTTCGCAGATCGGCGACATCCGCGACTTGGCGGCCATCACCCAGAGCATGACGGCGTTCGACCCTGACATCCTGATCCACATGGCGGCGCAGCCACTGGTGCGCCTGTCTTACCGTGAGCCGGTAGACACCTACGCCACCAATGTAATGGGTACCGTTCACGTGCTGGAAGCCGCGCGCCAGTGCCCAAGCCTGCGTGCGATCGTCAATGTCACCACCGACAAGTGCTACGAAAACCAGGAATGGGAATGGGGCTACCGTGAAAATGAACCCATGGGTGGCCACGACCCCTACAGCAACAGCAAGGGTTGCGTCGAGCTGATCACCAGTGCCTACCGCAGCTCGTTCTTCAACACCGAGCATGCTGCGGCCCTGGCCTCGGCTCGCGCTGGCAACGTGATCGGTGGCGGCGACTGGGCTGCTGACCGGCTGATTCCCGACATCCTGCGCGCTGTGGCGCAGGGCGAGCCAGTGGTGGTGCGCAACCCCAAGGCTACACGTCCCTGGCAGCATGTGCTGGAACCGCTGAGCGGTTACCTGGTTCTGGCCCAGCAGCTATGGGAGCAAGGCCACGACGTTGCGCAGGGCTGGAACTTCGGCCCGCGCGACGAGGATGCCCGCCCCGTCGAATGGATCCTTGACCACATGGTCCAGGCTTGGGGTGATGGAGCTAGCTGGCGGCTGGACAACGACCCGCAGCCGCACGAAGCCCGTTATCTGAAACTGGACATTTCCAAGGCACGCACCCACCTGAAGTGGGAACCGACCTGGGACCTTGAAACCACCTTGACCCACATCGTCAACTGGCACCGCGCCTGGCTTGAAGGCGCCGACATGCGCTCCCGCTGCGTGGACGAAATCAACAACTACATGGCTGCCATGGCTTCTGGCGCCTAAACAAATATCAGCTTGAGCAGGAATTACTATGACCCCCGATATGCTCCGTCAGGAAATCAGCCAGCTCGTCGAGCGCTACGCTCAGATGGCCCTGGCCCCCAAACCTTTTGTTGGGGGCGAATCCGTCATCCCTCCTTCGGGCAAGGTGATCGGCGCCCGTGAACTGCAGTTGATGGTCGAGGCGTCACTGGACGGCTGGCTGACCACCGGCCGTTTCAACGCCCAATTCGAGAAAAAACTGGCGGAATTCCTCGGCGTAAAACACCTGATCACCGTCAACTCCGGCTCGTCAGCCAACCTGGTGGCCTTCAGCACGCTGACTTCGCCCAAGCTGGGTGCGCGCGCCATCCAGAAAGGTGACGAAGTGATCGGGGTGGCTGCCGGCTTCCCGACGACCGTCAACCCGATCGTGCAATTCGGTGCCATCCCGGTGTTCGTCGACGTCGACATGGCCACCCACAACATCAATGCCGACCTGATCGAGGCCGCCATTACACCGAAAACCAAGGCCATCATGCTTGCCCACACCCTGGGCAACCCGTTCAACCTGGCCAAGGTCAAGGCGATTTGCGAGAAGTACAACCTGTGGCTGGTCGAAGACTGCTGTGACGCCCTGGGCGCCACTTACGACGGCAAGATGGTCGGCACCTTCGGAGACATCGCCACCCTGAGCTTCTACCCGGCCCACCACATCACGATGGGTGAAGGCGGCGCGGTGTTCACCAACAACGCCCAGCTCAAGCTGATCGCCGAGTCGTTCCGCGACTGGGGTCGTGACTGCTACTGCGCACCGGGTTGTGATGACACCTGCGGCAAACGCTTCGGCCAGCAGTTCGGCAGCCTGCCGCACGGTTACGACCACAAGTATGTGTACGCCCACCTGGGCTACAACCTGAAGATCACCGACATGCAGGCCGCCTGTGGCCTGGCCCAGTTGGACCGTGCGCCGGAGTTCATCGAAACCCGCAAGCGCAACTTCAAGCTGCTCAAAGAACGTCTGTCGAGCCTGAGCGACTTCCTGGAAATCGCCGAACCAACACCGAACAGCGAACCGTCCTGGTTCGGCTTCCCGGTCACGCTGAAGGAAAGCGCCGGGGTCAAGCGTGTCGACCTGCTGAAATTCCTCGACCAGCATAAGATCGGTACCCGCCTGCTGTTCGCTGGCAACCTGACCCGACAGCCGTACTTCCACAACGTGGAATACCGGGTGGTCGGCGAGCTGACCAACACCGACCGAACCATGAACCAGACTTTCTGGCTAGGCGTGCAGCCTTCGCTGGGGCAGGAACACTTTGACTTCGTCGGTGAAAAACTGGAAGAATTCTTCGGGATCGGTTTCTAACTTATGAAAGCTTCAGATGCAGTAGCAAAAGTTCTGGCGGACCACAACGTCCTCCATGGTTTTGAGCTTATCGGTGGAATGATCGCCCATCTGGTGGACAGTATTAACTTGCTCGGCAAGACCAAGTTGGTATCCATGCACCATGAGCAAGGGGCGGCCTTCGCTGCATCTGGGGTCGCCCGCGCGACCCACCACAAGGTCATGGGCGTGGCACTGGGCACGAGCGGCCCAGGCGCCACCAACCTGATCACCGGCATTGCTGATTGCTGGCTGGACAGCCATCCGTGCGTGTTTCTCACTGGACAAGTGAACACCCATGAGCTCAAGGGCGACCGCGCTATCCGCCAGCAAGGCTTCCAGGAACTCGACAGCGTGGCCCTGGTGAGCAGCATCACCAAGTATGCGCACCAGGTCACCCACGTCGACGACCTCATTCCAAGCCTGCTCAAAGCGCTGCGTATCGCGCGAGAAGGCCGTCCGGGCCCGGTCCTGCTGGACATCCCCATGGATATCCAGCGGGCCGAAATCGATGACAGGGTGCTGGACCAATTGATCAAAGCCAGCCTGGCCGTCCCCGTGGCTCAGTCCCAGGGCTCGTACAGCGAGGTCTGGGCCGCGCTGGCCAAGGCACAAAAGCCGTTGTTCCTGATCGGCGGAGGCGCGGTCAACTGCCCTCACTTCAGCCGTTGGCTGAACCAGGTTGGCAAACTGGGTATCCCTCACGTCGCCAGCCTCAAAGGCGCTGAAAAGCTCACCGCCAGCGAGCATTACCTGGGCATGCTCGGGGCCTATGGCACCCGCGCCGCGAACCATGCAGTGCAAAACTGTGACCTGCTGGTGGTGTTCGGCAGCCGCATGGACGTGCGCCAGACCGGCGCAAAGACCGATACCTTCGCCGCCCATGCACAGGTCATCCAGTTTGACCTGGATGCCGCGCAGCTGGACAACCGGGTCAAGGCACATCAGTCGATTCAGGCCGAACTCGATAGCGTATTCGCCGACTTCATCACCCATGCCGCCACGCTGCCGACGGCGCCAGCGGCCTGGCGCACGCACCTGGGCCAGGTATTCGCGCAGTCGTTCACTGATGAATACGCGGGCTGGAGCATCAGCCCGTTTGCCCTGTTCAGCACGCTCAACGAACTGACCGCTGACCGCGCGCTGGACTACGTTGCAGACGTCGGCAACAACCAGATGTGGGCAGCGCATACCCTGCGCCTGGGCCCTAACCAGGCCATGCACCATTCGGGTGGCCTGGGCACCATGGGCTTCGCCATCCCTGCCGCAGTCGGGGTGAGCATCGCCGGTGACAAGCCGGTCATCGTCATCACCGGTGACGGTGGTGCGCAGCTGAACATTCAGGAACTGGATATCATTGCCCGCGACCAGTTGCCCATACTGACCATTGTGATGAACAACCACTCATTGGGCATGGTGCGTGGCTTCCAGGAAATGTACTTCGAGGGGCGCAACTCGTCGACCTACTGGAACGGCTACACCTCTCAGTTCAAGGCCCTGGGTGAGGCGTACGGCATCCCCTCTCACAGCGTCATCGACCAGACTGCCTTCAACGCCGCAGTGACCGAATTCCTCGCTAACGGCAAGCCGATGTTGATCGAGGTGTTGATGCCAGACGCCCGCGAATGCCGCCCGCGCCTGGAGTTTGGCCGGCCGATTGATGAGCAGTCGCCGCTGATGGACCTGGGCCGATGAGGCTGGCAATTCTCGGGGCCAGCAGCCACATTGCGAAGGACTTGGTTGCCAGCATAGCCGCGCACACCGCTTACGCCTGTACCTTGTTCGTCCGCGCCCCTGGCGCGCTGGACGCCGAGCTGCAAGCCATCGCAGCACGCAAGGGCTTTGCCGTCAGCGACTATGCCGGCTTCGACGCCAGTAGCCAGTTCGATGCGATCATCAACTTCGTCGGCGTTGGAGACCCGGCCCGCGCCGTACAGATGGGCAAGGCAATCTTCACGGTCACTGAGCAATACGACAACCTGGCGCTGGACTACCTGCGCAGCCACCCTGCGTGCCGCTACATCTACCTGAGCAGCGGCGCAGCCTACGGTAGCAATTTCGCGGTACCGGTGACGGAGGCCTCCCACGCAGTGTTCCCGATCAACGGCCTGAGCCCGCAGGACTGGTATGGTGCGGCTAAGTTCCAGGCCGAATGTCGCCACCGCGCACTGCCCGAGGCGGCGATCGTCGATGTGCGAGTATTCAGCTATTTCAGCCATCGTCAGGCACCCGAAGCGCGCTTCTTCCTCAGCGACATTCTGCGTGCGCTGCACAACGGCAGTGTGCTGGAAGTGGCAGCTGATGACATGATCCGGGACTACCTGACGCCGTCGGACTTCCTGCAGTTGATCGACCGCATCCTGCAAGCGCCGCCGTGCAATGCCGTCATCGACTGCTACAGCCAGTCGCCGGTGGGCAAGTTTGAATTGCTCGCAGCACTGGGTGAAACCTTCGGCCTGCGGCACAGCGTCGTCGGCGACCAGGCGCGCGTCAACGCTACCGGCCCCAAGGCCCATTACTACTCGCGCAACCGTAAAGCCGAGCAGTTGTTCGGTTATGTACCGGGCGACTCGTCGCTCAGCGGTGTAGTACGCGAGATCAGGCAGCAACTCGATGCAAGAGACTAAGCCCTCGCTCCCCTGGATGCGCAAGCTGATGCAGGTGAAGCTGCTCCGCTTCCTGCTGGTGGGCGTGCTGAACGCGGCGTTCGGGTATGGCTGCTTTGCCGGTTTCCTGTATCTGGGTCTGCACTACAGTGCGGCCTTGCTGCTGGCCACCGTACTGGGCGTTGCCTTCAATTTCAAAAGCACCGGGGCCCTGGTGTTCGGCTCGAAGAACAACAAACTGATCTTCAGGTTCGTGGCCGGCTATGGCGTGGTTTATGGCGCCAACGTGGCCGGCATTGCAGCCCTCAAGCTGCTGGGTGTCGAGCCCTACCTGGCCGGCATGGCATTGATCGTGCCCATGGCCCTGCTCTCCTTTGTCATCAATAACAGGTTCGTTTTCAATGATGCGTAAGCTGATCAGCATAGTAACTCCCTGCTACAACGAAGAAGCCAACATCGATGAGCTATACCAACGCATCGTCGAAGTCATGGCACGCCTTGATTACGATTACGAACATGTATTCATCGACAACTGCTCCACCGATGGCAGCCACGCCAAGCTGCGCGGCCTGGCGGCGCAGGACAAACGCGTCAAGGTGATCTTCAACGCACGCAACTTCGGCCATATCCGCTCGCCTTACCATGCCCTATTGCAGGTCAATGGCGACTGTGCCGTGCTGATCGCCTCCGACCTCCAAGACCCTCCCGAGATGATCGAAGAGTTCGTCAAGAAGTGGGAAGAAGGCTTCAAGACTGTCATGGCGGTTAAACCGGAGAGCGAAGAGTCGCGCATGATGTTCCTGGTGCGACGCGCCTACTACCGCTTCGTCACGCGCATCTCGGAGGTGCCTCTGGTGCAGAACGCTACCGGTGCCGGCCTGTTTGACCGTGCGGTGTTGGATATCCTGCAGAAGATCGACGACCCGTACCCATACTTCCGTGGCCTGCTGTGCGAGATCGGCTTCCCGATCGCGACCGTGCCGTTCAAGCAGCCTCGCCGCCAGCGCGGCATCACCAAGAACAACTTCTACACCCTGTACGACATCGCCATGCTGGGCATCACCAATCACTCCAAGGTGCCCCTGCGCCTGATGGTGATGGGCGGTGGCCTGCTGGCGGGTCTGAGCCTGCTGGCCGCGTTTGGCTTCCTGCTGGCCAAGCTGGTGTTCTGGAACTCGTTCCAAATGGGCATCGCGCCGTTGCTGATCTCACTGTTCTTCTTCAGCTCGGTGCAAATCCTGTTTCTTGGCATGTTGGGCGAATATCTGGGGTCGGTGCATACGAAAATGCGCAACATGCCGTTGGTGGTGGAAGCCGAGCGCTTGAACTTTGACCAGCCGGGCGGAGATGAACACCATGACCGCGCGTAATCCGGTACCTTCAGACGAGACCCTGGAATTCGCAGCACCACTGACCTTGCGCGAGATAGTGGCAGCTGACTGGAAGCTGATCGTGCTGGGTGCGCTGGCCTCTTTCTTCCTCGCCAGCATTCTGACAAGCGGCATACCCGAAGGGCTGGTCCCCAATCTCTCGGCGCCATACAGCTATGGCGGCGATGGACTGTTCCATGCTTGGATGGCCCAGCGCGTTCATGAAGGCTGGTTGTTCGAGAACGCTCGCAGCGGCTATCCGTTCGGCTCCAACTTCTTCGACTTCCCAGGCTCCGACGGCGGAGATCACTTGATCATCAAGTTGACAGCCCTGCTCACTGGAGGCTGGGTGGGCGGCGTCAACCTCTTCTACCTGCTCGGGTTTGTCAGCTGTTTCATCGCCACCTATGTAACGGCGCGAGGTTTCGGACTGAACCGCAGTTTTGCGATGGCGGCCGGTGCACTCTACTCGTTCGTGCCGTTTCACTTCCTGCGCCTGCAGCATCTTTTTTATACCTGGTATTTCGTTGCGCCTTTGTTCTTCTACCTGGCATTGACCATCTACCGGACCCCCGCCAAGGTTCCCGGCACCCGCACAACATGGGGCAGGCTGGCTCTGGCAGCCTGCGGGATGGTGGTGCTGGCATCGTTCGGTGTCTATTACGCGCTGTTCGGCATCATTATGCTGGCACTCGCTGGCATCCTCAGCGCGGTGCGCTCCGGACACCTTCAAGGCACGAAGAAAGCCGTGCTGCTGTGCACCTTTGCCGTGGCGGGGGTACTGCTCAACGTTGCACCGAACTTGGTCGGTAACTTCACCGAAGGCCGCAACCCGGAGACTGCCCAACGCTTGCCGCTGGAGTCCGAAATTTACGGTCTGAAGTTGATGCACTTGCTGATGCCCAGGGGAGACCACCGTTCTTCGACGCTGCGAGACGTGGCCCGGGATTACAGCAGCTCGCCACTGAACAACGAAAACTCCACATCCTCCCTGGGCATGATTGGCTCAGCAGGATTCATGCTCTCCTTGCTGCTGGTAGCGCTCGCCCCCGCACGCCTGAAGATCGATGAACGGCTGCGTTTGCTCGCGGCCATCATCTTTGTGCTGTTCATGTTTGCCACCATTGGGGGGTTGGGCTCGCTGTTCGCGCTGGTGGTGTCGCCGTTGATCCGGGGCTGGAACAGGATCAGCATCTTCATCGCCTGCGGGTCGATACTGTTCTTCTTCGTGGCCCTGCAGTCGGTGCTGCTCAAACGCCCACGCTATGCGCGCTATAGCGTGGGCATTGCCTCTGTGCTGGTGCTGTTTGGCCTGTATGACCAAACCGCTTCTGTGTGCCAGGACTGCAATGCCAACCAGAAGGCCGCATTCGGAAAAGACCAGCAGTTTGTCCAAAACATCGAGAAGGCGCTGCCGGCAGGCGCCGCCATCTACCAGTTGCCCTACATCGGCTTCCCGGAAGTGCCATTCATGCACCGGCTGCTCAATTATCAGATGATGACCGGCGTGCTCCATTCCTCGGCACTGCACTGGAGCTTCGGAGGTATGAAAGGCCGCCCAGGGGACCTGTTCTATCGCTCCCTGGCCAAAGAGCCGCTGTCGCACCAGCTTGAGGTCATTCGCCGGCTTGGATTTGATGGTATCTACATCGATCGCCGGGGCTATGAGGATAACGGCCATGCCGTGATCGAAGAGCTGACGCAGTTGCTGCACATGCCGCCAACACTTGAGCATGCCAGCAAGGAGATCGTGTTTTTCAAGATCGACGACCGTGCACATCCGCCCATCTCTGGTCTGACGCCGAAGCAGATCATGGCACAAGCCCAATATTTTGCGGACGCATTCGGGCCGCGCTACCCCGGTGACATGGCCAGCGGCATTGACTTCTCCAAGCCCGGCCTGCCCGACTTCATTGCGAGCATCAGCGGGCTTTCCGGCGTCGAGCCGTGGGGACGCTGGTCCGATCAGAGCAAGACCACCTTCGAGTTCGTCCAGTCGCTGCCGCAGCGGTTCACCTTGGTGCTAAAGGCTCACGCGTTTGCCTCCAACGCCAGCAAACCGACAAAGGTCAAAATCGGAAGTCATGCTTACGATATTCAACTGACTGCGGGTGATTCAGAAATACGACTAGACGTCGACCTGCAGGGTGAGAACGCCGACCGCATCACCTTCATCCCCCCGGCGCCCATTGCGCCGCACAAGGTGGACAAAAACAACCACGACGCGCGCACTATTGCTATTGGTTTCGTGTCCATGGGCATCGATACCCCATAGTCGGTAGGAATCTTTGAGGGGGTACGGGCCCTGCATTGGACTGCCCTTGGTCAGGTGGACAAATGCCAGCCTCACGCCCGCGCGCGGTCAAACGCCTGCGGGCTGCCCCGGTCTATGAGGACGGTGGTAGCCTGATCAGTTGGAGAACGCCTCGTTGTGGTCGAATGCATTGGTCTGGGTCATGTCCCGGGTCTTTTAGATCCGCTTGGGGATACGCTCTTTCTTCAGACTGTTCGTCTACCTATCCACGTGCAGCCCCTTGCCCGCTGTTCCAGGTTGGTCCGTCGGTAGCAGGCGAGGTGCTCACCCCGATCAATCACCACCCCGCCATCCTTTTTTCAGAAATCTGCGATTCTTCCCGAGACCCTCAAATTGCCTGCTATAATTTCAGCTTCGGCGCTGCGGAGAGGTGGCAGAGTGGTCGAATGTACCTGACTCGAAATCAGGCGTACGTGCAAACGTACCGAGGGTTCGAATCCCTCCCTCCTAGTTAAGAATTTATGAAATACGGGCCCATGTGGCCCGTTTTGCATTTCTACCTTCCAGCTTACCCACTGTGGCGCTGGGCACATACCCCGCGTTAGCGGTATGTGCTGGTATGGCCTTCGCGATATTTGCTCTTAATATCGCAGCGCTTTGCGCTGTCCTGGGCTACCTTCTAGGCTATCTTTTGCATCCTTCGTGGCATGCCGCGGCTCTATGTTCCCCGGAGTGAATTATGCCCACCCAGCCTTTTCTACACCAATCATTATTGATACGTTTACAACTCGGACTGCATCGGAGTATTGGCGTAGACGTGAACGCGTGATCTTAATAGCTTTATTGCCTCTCTCGTCTAGGTGAGGCGCTCTTTCTATGTCACGAGGACCTAATCTGCCGTACCTGTGTAGAAGGACATTCCGTACCATAGAGGCTTCGTTCAGGCATGCTGCTGATCTAGCTGGGATTTCGATGTCCACTCCCAGCCACGAGAACAATGTCGTCAATCTTGCAGCTATATCCCAACCGCCATCGGGAGTGGCGCTCTTGGCCTTTTGATCCAGCTTACTTGCCACATCTAGGCAGATATCTTCAGTCCATGGCCATTGCAATGCTGCATATTTTGTTGGTGGAAATTTGCCTGCTGCGGAGTCAGCAGCAGATTGCTGAGACTCTAGAATAGCTGCGATTATATTTTCATTTCCTGACTCATATGCCGCCCATAAGCTAAGAAATGACAGTACGTTCACTCTATGGAAATCCTCCGATTCCATCTGCTTAAGCCATCTTAAATTATCGTCAGTTTGAGCGTTTCGCTGTGTAATTATGTCCGTGGCTATGCCTCTTTGCATAGCCTCTTTAGACATCATATATTTATGCATTGGGATTAAGCCCTCTGCCATCTTTAGGCAATCTATTAGATATCCTGCAATAAATCCATCTCCTAACAATCGTGATCCGGTTTGCTGAATCGCATACATGATTTTGTTTCTTGATGGTGTACCTAATGTTGGGTCTTGTAATTCAGGCATTTTTCAGTGTCATATTTACGGTGAAAGTTTTTTAGTTTTCAGCTGCAATGGTACCTTCTGTGGCGGACTTACTCATAAAATTTTTTGCGAGACATTCCTTACGCGCATCCTGCTCCTTGATCGCGTAGCAGCTACTGCGCGTTCCCTTGATCTCTGCCATGCACTGGTTACGCTTGTCGCCATCCTTGATTCGATGGCAGTACCCATAGTCCCGCTTGACCACCGCCAGGCAGTGCGCCCGTTTGTCTCCATCTTTGATCGCGTAGCAATCTGAGGATGCAGCCATGACCTCCCCCATGGCCAATAGCGCGGCAGCACACGGGAGGGCTAGGAGGATATTTCTCGCTATTGAGTTCATGGCCACGGGTCCTTCCTAGTTGCAGACGCTGTGGAACATCGCCTGTTCTTCGCCCGCTGTGCATATGGTCAACTGTTCGCTATCGCGTTGCCATCCAAATCTACACATCGCAAGTCCCGATCCACTGCATGTCAGCATTTCAGGGCGACCTTCGCAACGGCTGTCACCATCCATGCATGTGTCTGCATCTTTTGACAGCACCGGTTGCCATCCATCGCGCATTAGTACCGTACGTACTGCGGCATAGGTTTCGTTACGACTGAACGGTGGGATGGGGCGCCCCTTCTTGTGCGCTACGGCTGGTTCCCGGGCTGCTGGAGCGACAGTCGTAAGGGCGCCTGCATCTGCTCCGGACTTGCGAGATACCAGCAGTGGTGCACGGCTTTCTACGGGCACGACGGTACCGTTTGCCTCCTGCCACTCTCCAGCATATGTCCAGTATTTCTGCCCCTTATATGTGACCTGCATACGTTCGGGTTCGCTACCGAGTCCTTCGTCCTTTCGTGGGGGCCAGTCAAGCCAACGTGCGGTTACCGGGTCGGAATGAGATACCTGGACGCAATTACCCCGTGCAAGTTGACGCAGGGTCTCTTGCTGGTATGCCCACATGCTGCGTTGCATGTAGCCGTCGTTGGTCATTATCCGGGTCAAGATTTCCGGCTGACTACGGTATTTCTTTACGAGGGCTTCGTTGGTAGGGTCCTGTACATTGATGATGGTATCAATGGATTTCTGTTGAAGGCACAGCAGTGCCGGTTCCTTGAGATCGGTGCGCAATTCAAGCTGGACATCGGGTTGCAGCGCTGCTACTGGAACTGCGATGGCCAGCGCTATCAGGCACCATGAACCTGCCACCTTCAATTTCCCGATCGAGCCCGATTGCCACGTGCGAGCATGCCATGCTCTGATGGTGTTGTACTTAGCGACTGAATTCTGATTTTGCATATTCGGTTCCTCCGTTTGCTTATTGGGTGTTGGGTACGCGTTGTGGATGCTTTATTGCCGCAGGTTGCCCGCGGGTATGACCGTCGGTCATGGCGTAGCTGCCCCAGTCCTGCATGAGTGCGTGGCGCTTTTCCAGCATGTCTCCGCGTCGATACGCGGCTTCCACCTTGCTCGCGACGGTGTGTGCGAGGGCCATCTCCGCGACCTCATTGGCGTACTGTGTTTTCTCTGCGCACCAGTCGCGGAACGTAGAGCGGAATCCATGCGGCACGGCGTCCACATTCAGGCGGCGGAGGACTGCAGTTAGCGTCATGTTCGATAGCGGCGCTCCCGTCTCTGGATCGGCACTTGCCCGGTAGCCCGGGAAAACATAGAGGCACGATGCAGGTACGACCTCGCGTTGGTTCTTGAGGATCTCAATTGCTGCATCCGACAGGGGTACGCGGTGCTCCTTATGGGCTTTCATCCGCTCCGCTGGGATCGTCCATACGCGGTTGGCAATATCGATCTCATCCCACCTTGCTCCCCGTACTTCTCCTGACCGGGTTGCCGTCAGGATCAGGAACTGCAGCGCCAGCGCCCCATTGCCTTCCTGGCTTCGCAACTGCACCATGAACGCAGGTAGATCGGCATAGGGCATGGCACGGTGATGCACGGTCTTAGTGACCTTTGCTGGTGCCGGTAGTAGCTTGTCCAGGAGTCCCTTCCAGCGCGCCGGGTTGGCATCCTTGCGATAGCCCCGGGCCACTGCCCAGTCCAGTACCGATTCGATCCGTCCCCGCACTCGATTGGCTGTTTCCGTCTTAGTGGCCCACATGGGCTCGATCACCCGCAGCACCATCTCTACGTCGACCGCTGCCACTGGCACCTTGCCCAGGACAGGATTGGCGTAGGTAGCGAGGGATGAACGCCACTGCGCCACATGTTTGACGTTCTTCCAGCCTTTCTCGTGGGCGTCGATGTACTTGGTAGCGGCGTCTGCGAACGTGATGGCTCGCTGCATCTCCTGGGCCAGTTGGGTACGCAGGCGCTGTGCGTCGGCTACTGGATCGATACCGCGTGCCAGCTTGAGGCGAGCTTCGCGTGCCAGGTCCCTGGCTTGCGCGAGGGTGACCGAGGGATAGGACCCCAGACCCAGGTCCCGGCGGCGGCCGCCTACCTGGTAGCGCAGCAGCCAGCTACGCGATCCGTACATGGTGACGTTCAGCACCAGGCCGCGCACGCCTCCGACGTGTGTCGATCCCCTCCGCCAGATGTTGGCCACTTGCTGGGCTCCTAGTTCCTTAGCGGCCATACGTACCACCTCCGGATAGGGTATTTGCAATCTCAATGGGCATGTCCTTCTTGTCCTTCTCGCGTGTTGTGATGGGTAGATGGACAAAATTTTCAGCAGCGTTTGCAGAGGTCGGAAGGGGGTAGCCCCGGGCGTGCTGCGCCCTATGCGGACGATGACACTGCAGGAGTTTTCTTGTGAGGATTCGGTACGAGGCCGACCAGAGATGCAGGGCGTGCGCCGCGGACTAGTCCAGCGCGTAGGGTTGGAACTTCCAGTCGTAGTTGAGGCGGCTGGGGTGTCTTGGATGGCCGCTGGCGGTGGGCTCGCCGAACATGCGCCACTGCGGCGAGTACTTTGCGAGGCGGGCATGCAGCTCGTCGCGGGCTCGCAGGAAATACGAGCGCTGCACCACAGTCTCACCCCACGCAGCCCATAGCGTTGGGGTCTCGTACTGCGCGATCAATTTCTCCATCTCATCGAGATTGCGGGCGTAGGCTTCGGGATCAGCTCGGGTGGGCAGGGCGCTCCAGTCCGTGGCTCGCACGGGGTAGAGGTTGAGCATCACGAATCCATCGTATCCGTTGAGCGCGGCGACCTTCTGCACCCTGGCTACGGTGGGGTCTGATTTTTCCTGTGTTGCCGTGCTCGGGTTAAGGCCGATAGTGATCAATGGACGTGTGCCCGATGTGCCCAGGGTGTAGCGCCATTGGTCGTTTTGGTCTGCGTGGTAGAGGTCGTACATCGGTTGTCTATCTGAGTTATGTCGATCCGGGGTGAGGCTTGTGCGGTCGACTGATCGTAACTCATTCAGTCGTGTTACGACTATTCCATATTCGACTAGACGATAGACGGATGTCTACATCCCTGTATCACGCTGATTACGAGGCGCTGCGAGCAGCCCTTCGTAACATGCGCATGCAGGCAGGATTGACGCAGACTGATATGGCTGTGGCGCTAGGTGTAGGGCAGTCCTATGTCTCCAAACTTGAGCGTGGTGAAAATTACGTTGATGTAATTTTGTTCGCTCGTTGGTGCCAGATTTGCATGATCAGACCAGGATTGGCACTGGATAGATTGCTCAAGGTATGAGGGCACTTCAAGTCAAGCCTTCGTGTGGATGGTATCCGTCGATCTACGCATAGGGCGGCGCTGATCGATTTGAGATCCTCTCTTGACTCGGTCTTGCTTCCTCGGCAGAGATACCCGCGCTCCAGCCCGGCTACCCCGGAATTCGGTTGGGTATGTTTCTGTTTTAGCTTGATACCATGCGCTGCTGGCTGGCTTCCAGCCATCCCATGGGTCTGCACCCGGCACCCCTGCACCCCGCCCGCCACGACACCCCCGTAGGGGGCTGTCGGGCGGGGCGCGGGTGTCGGGCATGGGTTTGGAGTCTGCGGTTCCGGGTTGTTGGATTGGCTGGCCGCTCGCTGTAGTGCTTCGGCATGCGACGTGATACCTAGGCAATTTTCTTGTGTGCTTGGACTATGGGGGTAGCGGCTAGGTTTTTCGTGCATCGCCTCGGTACCTCTCCGTGCAACTTTGGGGCCATCGTAGTTTGATGGCTCCCTGGCTTGACCTCCAGTTCAGCACTGGAGCATATTTACCAGCTATGTATTTGGTCCTGCAGTCGGCCGGTCATCCAGGATGCATGCGCTAACCCCTTGTTGCTGCCACCCCACTCGATACCCCCGCCCACCCCTTTTAGGGGGGAGGGCGGGGGGGTATCGAGTCCAGGAGGTTCGAGTGCGCTGCCTGTGAGGGGTCTAGGATCGTGGTAATAAATACTGCGATTGGCTATTCTGCGGCCTCGGTGGGTGCTGCCCGTGTGCATACACCAGCCTGCAGATTCATATCTTCTTGCGCTTAGTCCGTGACTATGCAGGTCATACCTGATATCCATCTGGAGGCCCTTGGCTCAGGAGGCATCCTGGTGGCCGATTGCCTATAGAGGTGCAACTACAATACATCTCTCATAGCTCATAAAAATTTATAATGTCAATCCAACCAGTTCCACCATGCCCCAAGTGCAATTCTGAATTCGTTTACGCCGCCGATGATCTGCTAATCTGTCCTGAGTGCGCTCATGAATGGTCACAAGATATTGATCAAGAAACTGAAGATGCTCCGACGGTCATCAAAGATGCGGTTGGCAACATCCTGCAAGATGGAGATTCCGTAACAGTTATCAAAGATCTGAAGATCAAAGGATCTTCTCAGGTAGTGAAGGTTGGAACCAAGGTTCGTAATATCCGGCTCACTGGCGGCGACCATGATATTGACTGTCGGATCGATGGGATCGGTAACATGCAACTCAAATCTACATTTGTGAAAAAGGCGTGAGCTTGGGCTCACTATGGGTAAATGTACTGCACCGCCCTTTATGGACACAGCCTGGATTGATTTTTTCCCTGCTTTGAATTCCGCTGGCAGGTCTGCTAGGTGCCTGGACTAAAGGGGGCTGCTAGGCTTTTCTCGCCTCGCCTCGCCTCGCTTCGGTCTCCCTCTGCTCAACTTCGAGGCTATCGCCGTTTGATGGCTCCCTGGGGCTGGCCTACACTTCCGGGATATATTGCGACATTTAGATTGATCGCCCCGCTCGGCCCCGCAGGGGTTTAGGGTGGGGCGGGCTGTCCGGTGACGGCCAACAGCGGTCAACCCCTTAGTTCACTTCAAAGGCCGGTGCAGGCTGACTGCAGTCTATCGACTCAATGAGCCAATGACTGGTGACGAACAGAGCACTCATTGCAGTGAGTCATCCTTGTATGGCTGCTCTCCCCTGGAAGGCGCCACTGCATGCTGAATCCAGCGCAGGAACCGCTTACTTGAGCATTATTAGGAAAATTTGGTAGGCCAGAGTGGACTCGAACCATAAATTCAGGGGAACCCGGTCCTATCCTGTCGCTTGATCGATTTAGAGCATGCGACAGCGAGGGACCAGAATGTCCAGAGAGTTCACTGAAAAGTACCCCCCGGGACCCTGCGATGCAGACGGTTCTTTCAGTATGCTACTTTCGCTTAGTAGAGGAAGAACTTTCGGAGTCAGTTGCATTTTCAATGGCTGCAGCTTGGCCAAGCTTGCCCAACTTCTCATCCGTTGCTTGTTCTTCCGCTAGCGAAGCTTTGAGCAAAGGCAAAACTGGTTTGTAACCAAGCTTGGTAGCTAGGGTAATTAGGGTGTTATAGCTAGCGATTTCATAGTGTTCGACCTTCTGCGCGGCGCCAATGAGAGCAACATCCAAGACCGCACCCTTATCAATTTTATCGATAAGGTCTTTGCCCTCTTCGACAAGTCCTTCCATGGCTGCGCATTTGATGCGCTTCAGCTTGAGATTCAGCAGTTCTACAACTTCGTCAATGCGCTCAACCTGTCCCCGCGTTTCTTCAAGATGATCGAGAAATGCTTGCGACAACTGAGGGTCCGAAGCAGCGCGAGCCATTTTTGGTAGCGATCGTGTCATCTGTTTTTCTGCGCTGTAAGTGTCAGAAAGCTCATGCAGAAATAAATCAGCAACTGTTTTAACTGGCATTGCGGTCTCCTAAAAGTAGAAGACTCGATCCTACGCTCTTCAAAATTTTGCCAATGCCAGACAATGCACTCGCCGCTTGTGTGAAATTACTCCACTAAAAAGATCAATCAAAAATAAGCACTGATAGACGTTGTCATATTTGTACATATTAAACATCTTACAACACGAAAACATACTCTGAAACAACAAATCAAAATGAAAGGGCAATCCTACAAAAAATATGGATAAATTTTGATTGAATATAGAGCTACGAAGTGGGTAAATAAGCTCATCAAAATTTTACAACTAATCATGTCCAGGCAATCTGAATTTTCCAAAATATCAAGATCTATCGCCAAGTTCACCGGAAACCCAAAATGTTTTGCACTTGCATGTTTCCTTGTAATAGCTTGGGCAGTAACAGGCCCGATATTTCACTTCAATAATACCTGGCAGCTAGTTATAAATACTGGAACAACCATCATCACATTTCTAATGGTTTTCCTAATCCAGGCAACCCAAAACTGCGATACAGCTGCCATGCAAATCAAGCTGGATGAACTAATACGGGCAGTTGAAGGCGCGGAAAATACCATGGTATCTATTGAAGAGCTAGAGCCACACGAAATTGATGAACTCAAACAGAATTTTGATTCATTAGGAGAGGAGGCTAGGATAAAGACCGCGAAATTTCCGAACAGTTTGACTACAACTAATAATTGATGATTGAGCTCAGATACTGCAGGGATGGGAAAATACTGGCTATACCCAAGCGCGGGCAACCCAACCCAGTAAAAGAAACAATCCACAAGAGCATGGGGCAGTCAACATCAGCTTCTGGAATGCATCAGCAAAATTGTCACTGCCTTTTATCTCGCCATCACGCAGGCCCAATCCGGCGCGCAAGATGAGGGCGATTCCATACCCGTCGGCAATGGACAAGTGAGGAAGCTGGAAATTCGGAACTACGAACCATGTCCAGAGAACTGATAGCGTGAGTCCCGTCCAAGCCGCAGACCAAGCCAAGCCTATAACAGTCGCGGCAATGCGACTCATGAATGCATATCTGGATGAAGAAGAAGTGATCGCCCGATGTTTCATGTGATCCCTAGTTTGGGAGGCCGCTAGCAGCGCGGCCTTGGACCTCGACCTGTCTGACACTGGCTCAGGCAATTCTGATACCCGTCAATCGATAACTCATTTTCGATTGTAAGTTCTGTTTGTACCACAAGAGGAGAGGCTGTTAACATTGATTCAAGAAAAGCTAACGCTTGTTTAAGGTGTCATCTATGAGCCTGTACGAAGCAATTGAGATGACGTTTCTTCAGTTGGTTAAAGGTGGTCAGATTCCCGCAAGGCTACACCTCACTGAGCAAGACCTGACCGCCCTCATCAACGACCGAACGTTAGGTGCATCCTGGACGCCCAGTATTCCGGACTTCTGGGACCAAAGGGTCCTTGGCCTGCCTCTCGCCAAAGCTGCTACCCACAATGCATTCCAGGTCGAAGACCGATTGATAGTCATCGAGTGGTCACCAGAAGAGCAATAAATCTGCTCTTTTGTTAGGTCTCATGAAAAGGAGGAGACACGACGTGAAATCGATCAAACTTAGGGATTAGGCTTAGGAAGCCTTGGTCTGGCGCACGTATGATGCGTGTCAAATGCTAGACGACACTCCGCCGCTATCACTCGAAACTCCATTGGGCGACCTACTCCCCCTCCGAGTAAAAGCCCTTCTTCAAAGGCATGGAGTCCACACGGTAGAGGATGTGCGCAAGGCCTACCCGCATCAGCTGATGTGGGGCATGGGGATGCTGCGGTTCAAGCAGATCGAAGCAGTTTTCTTCCCGGGTCAGTCATTCACACCCACAAGGGTCTGCTCTCCCATTCGACACATCAAAGGCTCATCTCTTAACGGCACCATTTCCCCGGCCGCTGTCCGAGCCTTGGCGCGCGGAGGGATCACTACTGTGGATCAACTGCTTGCTGCGGAGCGAAAGGACCTGATGAATATCAAAGGCCTTGGCGCGCTGAAGTTGCGGGAGATCGAGCGCGTTTTCTTCCCGGGCCAACACAATTAGGTGCAGCGCGGCAGGCGGTCGGCGCCGACGCTTCCAGATAGCACTGGCAATCTGCTAACGAACATTTGAGTTCTCCTCCGCCGGCATCTATGATGGTTGGCATGTTGGATGAACCCTCACTTCCACCTGAGTTGCCCCTGGACAAGATACTTCCACTGCGCCTCAAGAACCTTCTTCAACGGAACGGTATCTCCACAGTAGAGGCAGCGTTCAGGGCCTACCCCGACCAGTTGCTCAAGCTGCCAGGGATGGGCATAAGCAAGTTTAGGCAATTGGAGCGGATTCTGTTTCCTGGTGAGACCCTCACACTACGTCGGGCGCCCCCTCCGATCCCATATGCGCAGGGATCGTCACTTAACGGCCTGCTATCGCCTGGCACCGTACAAGCCCTCGCTCGGGGCGGTATCACGACCGTCGCTCAACTGCGTGCAGCTAGCCGCAAGGATCTCCTCGCCATGAAAGCTTTGGGACCGACCAAGCTTTGGGAGATTGAGAGAGCGTCATTGCTGGGCAAGTCGTTCACCCCAGCACGGGTCAATGTGCCGATTCGCCATATCGAGGGCTCCTCTCTCAATGGCTCCCTATCCCCAGCCGTTGTGCGAGCCTTGGCGCGCGGCGGGATCACTACTGTTGATCAACTGAGAGCTGCAGAGCCGGCAGAGCTACTAAAGATCGAACGGCTGGGCGTGGGGATGCTGCGGGAGATCGAGAGCGTGTACTTTCCAGGTCAACGCTATGAAGTGCCACGCGGAAGGCGGTCGGCGCCTACCTTGCCTAAATTTTGAATGGGGGACGCACGGAGAGGTGTTTGCTTATTGGTGCCACAAGTGACAAGGCCCCACGTGATACGGGCCCAAGTGGGTAAGTAGGTCAGCTACCAAGCGTGCGAATGTAGAAGGTCTACCCCTTCACTTTCGAATTTGTCTACAGCAGTATCTAATGCCTGAAACAGCGAATCCACGGTGTGCTTATCGCTCAGCTGTTGCGTGGCTCTGCCGACTTCAAATGCATCTCGGGCGCCGGACAGATACGCCACCTTAAAAAGCTTAACTTGTTCCGAGGAAAGCTTGGTCACCTGCTTGGCGGCCAACACGCTCTTTTGCTTTGCCATCTCAGTATCTCCTTCCACTCGTGGACGTTTCACTATAAAGAAATCGTTAAGGATGATTATCGTTCAGATCGTTGCTGGAAGAAGGAGATGTAGAACTTGTCTGACACTCAAACAGCCAATGTGATAGCTGATAAAAAGGCAAGATAAACGGACCCTCGACTGTCCAATCGAGGGCGCTTAACGCTGCATCAGCCTCCACGCCCGTCGCCTCAAGGCGGTCATTCCGCGCTCGATGTTCATATGACCCCACAGAGCGGCTCCTTTGGCCCCCTGAAGCTCCAGCTTCAGTGACGACACTTCCGAGCGGAGCTGGACCTCTGTCTTTTCAAACTCCTGGTTCTTCTCTCGTAGGTAGTTAACGAGTCCATCGTTTGTGTCTTTACCGTTGCTGTGACCATAAGCGACGCAAGCCATGCCTACACCTATCAGAGTTGCACCTGCAATTAGGCCTGCAACTAGTCGCTCCATCAGGGTACTCATATTTTTCTCAACGTTGTTTGGTAAACCTGGACTAAGGAAGGCCGCAGCAATTCTCTGGCCATATCGCCTGCGATCTAAAACGATGGATTCGATACGCGCGAAAGGTGCTCGTAGTCCAGCTTTGAGGAGTGCTTGGCACCTATTACATGCTAGGAAGATCGATCACATACACAATTGTTACAAACACTATACCCTAAGCTCCGACTGACCGCTGTAAAGCATTGCGTCGAAGGACGGCTATGGGTTGAATCCACAGTCGTCTGCAGACTTTCAGAACTTATGTTGTGTGTGCCAGCTGAGATGTGTTCTGTTCACGCTCTTTCATCTCATGGTGGAAATTTTCGATTTCCCGCAGCTTATGAATGCCGAGGCCCCTAATTTTTAGCAGTTCCTTGCTCTCCGTCACAAGCAGTTGCTCAATGGTAGTGATCCCACCACGAGCCAACACTTGAACCGTTTCTGGGGCGAGGACGCCGTTAAGAGATGAGCCTTTAATGTAGCGTACGGGCGAATAGATCCGCGATGGGGTGAAGGACTTGCCTGGAAACAGAGCTGCCTCAATCTGCTTGAATCGGAACATACCCATCCCGCGCATCTTCAGCAGTTCGTTCGGATAGGCACTACGAACTCCCTCAATTGTATGGATGCCATTCCGTTCGAGAATCGTCTTCACTCGAAGCGGTAGTTGGTCGCCTATAGGTGTTTCGGATATTGACGTCTGAGTATTGGGCATGTCTGACATCATGGATGGCAGTCCTCAATCATATGCAACCTCTCATCGAAGTATTGTTGGAGGGTAATACCTGATAGGGTGTTGCATTGGCGAGAATTGTGAAATCCGCGAATATATAGGCATGCCTAGGTGTTAAGGGTGCCTCCTGGGCCGAAATTGTATCTATGCGAATGCCGACCATCTCATTTATAGGCGATCTATCTTGCTTCAGACGAGCTTTCGATTTTCGTCACCAGGCTGACAGACCAATGACCGCTTTCGTCTTTGCTTGGTGCTAGAAGGTCATATGTCTTAACCATACTGAGTAGACCTGAATGCCCGTAAGTTTGTGGAGAGAAGCCAGGGTCCATCCGTTTGAGATACTGCCCTAATGGTCCCAATCCAACCTTCCCTTCAGACGTGTCTCCAGCAAGGAGTGATACCGCATCGACGAGAAATCGAGGGCGCCGCTTAGGTAGCGGCTTGAGCATATCCTGCTTCAAGGGATCGACTTTAACTTGTTCGGCTTTTGCCAAATTTTTGGATGCGGGATCGGTGACTTCCTCGGGCTGAATGTCCGGGCGAGTCCATTCGAAGAATTGGTCGCTTGCGTTCCTCAAAGCTTCCGGCGTCTTGGGTTCCCCAACAATGCAGACTGTAGCACCACGCTCTCGTAGCTTGCGGCATAGATACGCGAAGTCTGAATCGCTGGTCACGAGACAGAACGTATCTGCGCGGTGATCAAACAATGCTTCTAGTGCGTCCAGTGCCAATGCAATGTCTGCAGTGTTCTTCCCAGATGTGTACTGGTACTGAAGGCAGGGCGTAAAAGCTAGTCGAACCATTGCATCTTGCCATTTATTGGCCAGGGTGCCATGGTTGCCGTAGCCACGTCGAAGAACCACGCGCCCGAATTGCGCCATCATCCTGAGAGCATGTTCGAGTATGTCTGGTGGGACGTTGTCACAATCAACAAGAACAGCAACGCGAGTCTCAGCGGTGCTGGAGGGTGTGGAGCTCATGGATGCCTATTTGTTCACAAGTCGGTCGGATGGGTACAAATGAGAAAGCGCCGCCATACCGGATTACAGGAAAGCGGGGGAGGGCTTAGTGTATAGGCGTGGAGTATATCGATGCCTACGGAGTTGGTACTCCAAGTCAAGACTGCTAGTGCGCGTTCTCGTCGGGTAGTGATAAAGAAAAGCCACCCGTGAGGGTGGCAAAGGCTGTCGATAAGAAGGCCGACCCTGGTGGGGCAGGGATGCCGTGCAATTTCAATGAGGGAGGTTGTGGGAGGGCACGACGTCGGCAAAACTAATGCGAGGATATTAGCGCAAGAATGCTGTGATGAAACGCGCTGTATCTCCTTAGCGACGTTTCCGCGCGGCACCTGTTTCATTGTCTGACCCCTCACAGTCACTACCGGCCCGGCGTGCGAGGCTGGGCCGAGAGAAGTTTCGTTGGAGTTTGGACTATGGAGGTAGCGGCTGGTTTTTCCGTGCAGCATTTTGTACCACTCCGCCACTCCGCCACTCCGCCACTCCGCCACTCCGCCACTCCGCCACTCCGCCACTTTGGCACTATCACGGGTCGATGGCTCCTATGCTGTGGTCTTTGATCTGAGTTGGGGCACCTGCTGCTGCCATTGATATGCCCTGGCATGCTGGGGATATTTGCAGGATTTGCAATGCAAGCTACTAGTGCGCTGGCGGTGTGTGGGCTCCGAGCTGCGGAAACATTTCTTCTTGAGCTTGGCGTGTTCCGTCGCTATGGGGGTCATGGCTGGCTTTCATTGGGCACGCCGTGAGGCCAGGAGATATCCGGACGGGCATGTGTCGGTAGCCAGGTGCGGCGAGAATTACTGTGCTCGGTGAGTCCGCTGCATGTCGATTCGGCGATCCCTCTGTCCGGCTCTGGGTTCTATTGCTGCGGGTCGTAAGCGCGCGGTGAACCCATCTTGAAGTGACTCTCTCCGTCTCGCAACATCGTG